>JAAUYR010000019.1 GCA_014805025.1 Clostridia bacterium
GACCGCAACGGAAAGCGCTATAAGCATTTCAAGCTTTTTAACTCCGCCGCCGGTTACGTCCTCAACCTGTTTATTAAGAACGTGAACGGCAGGCTCGGCGAGAACTACCACCATTCCGAGTACGAAACCCAATACCACTAAAAGCGTAGGGTTGTAAGCCGCTATCTGCTGGCCGAGCTTGAAGCCTATGGGCATGAAGCCGACCTCGACAGCGACAAGGAAAATAACAAGGCCTACAAAGGTATAAACTATACCTATTGCTATCTGAATAAGTTTGGTTTTGGGAAGTTTTAAAACGGTAAACTGCAATATTATAAAGAATACTACGATAAGCCCGAGGGCCAGAACAACGTCTTTGATTTTATTGAGAACCAAAAAGCCGAGGTGCGAGCCGAGGTAGTTTTCTATTGCGTAAATATCGGTATTGTATTCTGCAAGGCTGCCCGTTGTCGTTAAAGACAGCATCATTACGGCAATTATAGGGCCGACAGAGCAAAGTGCTATAAGGCCGAAGCTGTTTTCGTTGGAGTTTCTGCCGCCTATCGTTGCGGAAACGCCCACGCCGAGAGCCATTATAAACGGAACGGTTATAGGGCCCGTCGTAACGCCGCCGGAGTCGAACGACAACGGCAACAGTCCGAATTTACCGTTTTCGGCAAGTACCGCGCACATTGCAAACAGCGCCATATAGAAAAACATTAAAAGCGCCGAAAGGTCTTTATGGAAAATTATTTTAACTATTGCAACAACAAGGAATAAGCCCACGCCTAATCCGACCGTAACTATTAAAAGCCACTTGCTTACGTCGCCGTCGCCGGGCATTATGTCCTTGACCTGATTTGCAAGCACCGATAAATCGGGTTCGGCTATGGTTATAAGTAGTCCCATTACAAAGCAAACCGCGATAAGCACGAACACCTTTTTGGATTTTGTAAGGCCTGCGCCGACGTGTCCGCCCATAGGGGTCATTGCAAGGTCTGCACCCATGTTGAAAAGGCTTATGCCCAAAATAAGCAAAACAGCCGAAACTGCAAAAGCAATAATTTCGGTTGTAGTCAGGTTTACGACGGGCGTACACGCTATTATCAAAACTATCGCGGTTACGGGAAGCACCGAAATTAATGATTCTTTAAGTTTTGACAAAAGTATCTTGCGCATACTCCCTCCCGTTCAGATAAAAGATTATACTATTATATTAACATATAAATTCTGTTTTTGCAAGACGATACAAAAAAAATATTGCGCCGAACAAGGCGTAATATTTTTTAATCGTTAAAAAGCGCGGTCGAAAGATACCTTTCTCCCGAATCCGGCAAAAGCGCAACTATGTTTTTACCTGCGTTTTCTTTGCGCTCGGCTACAAGCGCGGCCGCGTACATAGCGGCGCCCGAAGAAATGCCGACAAGCACGCCCTCCGCCCTTGAAAAAGCTTTTGCCGTTTTAAACGCGTCATTGTCGGTTACGGTAATAACCTCGTCATATACCGAGGTGTTTAAAACGTCGGGGATAAACCCAGCGCCTATTCCCTGAATTTTATGCGCGCCCGAAACTCCCCTTGAAAGCACGGGCGAGGAAGCCGGTTCAACCGCAATAATTTTCACGTTCGGGTTTTTGCTTTTGAGATATTCGCCTACGCCCGTTACCGTTCCGCCCGTTCCGACTCCGGCAACGAAAACATCGACATTGCCGTCAAGGTCGTTCCAAATTTCAGCGCCCGTAAGCTTGTGCGCAGCCGGGTTTGCGGAATTTGTAAACTGACCTAAAATTATAGAATTCGGAATACTTTTATTAAGTTCTTCGGCCTTTTGGATAGCGCCTGTCATTCCCTTTGCGCCGGCGGTCAGAACCACTTGCGCGCCGTAAGCCTTGATAAGATTTATTCTTTCGACGCTCATCGTATCGGGCATTACGATTATCGCTTTATAGCCCTTTGCCGCGCAGACCGCCGCAAGACCTATACCCGTATTGCCGCTGGTCGGCTCGATTACGGTTGCGCCCGTTTGAAGTTTGCCGCTTGTTTCGGCAGCCTCTATCATTGCCTTGGCCACTCTGTCTTTTACCGAGCCGGAGGGATTAAAACACTCTAACTTGGCATATATGTTGGCCTTTAAGTCTTTTGTAAAATTATTTACCGCAATAAGCGGCGTGTTGCCTATAACGTCTGTTACCGACTTATACAGCGGCATTCAGCTCTCCTTGAAGCGCGGCTTTTAGTCTTCCAAGCGCGGCTATGAGTACCGAGCGAGGGCACGCAACGTTTATCCGCTGGAAACCGCTGCCGCCTACGCCGAACACGTAACCGTCGTCAAGCCAAAGCTTTGCTTTATTTTTTATAAGGTCTTCAAGCTCTTTATCCGTAAGCCCCAAAGCACGGAAATCAAGCCATACAAGATACGTTCCCTCGTGCTCGATAAACTTGACCTCAGGCACGTTAACTCCAACATATTCCCGTACCAATGCTATATTTTGCGCGAGATATTCCTTTAATTCGTCGAGCCATTCCGCACCGTAAGTATACGCCGCGCGGCAGGCCGTCATACCCATAACGTTGGGCTCGCAATAGCCGACTTTGTCAAGCTCTTCAACAAGTTTTTCGCGGCGGATATCGCTCTCTACGTACACGTTTGAAATTTGCAGACCTGCTATATTGAAGGTCTTTGTAGGCGCTGTGCATACCGCGCAGTTCTCTGCAAACTCTTTACTGATGGACGCGAACGGCACGTGCTTATGCGTGCCGAAAGCAAAGTCGCAGTGAATTTCGTCTGCTATAACGAACACACCGTGCTTCAAGCATATATTGCCCATTTGGGTCAGTTCTTCCTTGGTCCAAACCCTGCCGACGGGGTTGTGAGGATTGCATAATATAAACGCTTTAACTTTGTTTTTTACGATTTTGTTTTCAAAGTCCTTAAAGTCGACTTCGTATTTGCCGTCCTTTAATTTGAGCTCGCTAACCACTAATTTGCGGTTGTTGGCTTTAATGGAGCTTTCAAAAGGATAATAAACGGGCTGACAGATTATAACGCCGTCGTTTTCTTTTGTGAACGTGCGGAGCAGCGCGCAAATTGCAAACACAACGCTGCAAGCCTGAACGTACTTTTTACCTTCGGTTTTCCAGCCGTGGCGCGTTAAAAACCAGTTGGTCAGGGCTTTATAATAGTCCTCGCGCGGAGCAACGTAACCGAAAATGCCCTCTTCCGCTCTGCCTTGAATTGCCGAAATTACCTCGTTCGGAACGCGAAAATCCATATCTGCTATCCACAGCGGAAGCGCGTCCTGCGGCACTCCGTGCTCTTCGGCAAAGTCGTACTTTAAGCTGTCGGTATTTCTTCTGTCGTTAATTTTATCAAAATCGTATTTCATATGTTAAAGTCCTTTAACTTATTTTATTTAATACTCGTCGTTAAAATGATGTTTTTTGCCGCTTTTGTCCTTGTACGCGATGACCGTTTTCAGGTTGACGTTTTCCACGCTTCGGAAAATGTTTTGCTCGATACCGCTGTCCTCGCTTTCAAGCCGTCGGATAAGCTCCTTAACTTTAAGCCGCTTGGAGCTGTTGCATGTGGGCGCGTCCGACGCGTTGCTTTCGGTGAACTTGCAGGCGCACTGTATAAAGTGTAAACCGTTATAGTCGCGCCAGGCTTTGATGTGTTCTTCGCGGATTAAGTACATGGGGCGGATAAGCTCCATACCCTCGAAATTGTCGCTTTTAAGCTTGGGCATCATTGTCTGCACCTGTCCGCCGTAAAGCATACCCATAAGTATTGTTTCGATTACGTCGTCGTAATGGTGTCCCAAAGCTATTTTGTTGCAACCCAGGTCCTTTGCCCTGTGATAAAGATGTCCGCGGCGCATTCTTGCGCAGAGATAGCACGGCGATTTATCTATATTGAAAACGCTTTCGAATATATCCGTTTCGAACACAGTTATGGGGATATCCAGAAGTTTTGCGTTTTGTTCGATAGCCTCGCGGTTGGGCTTGCTGTAACCGGGGTCCATGACTAAAAATTTAAGACCGAATTCGAATTTGTTGTGGCGTTTAAGCTCCTGAAAGAGCTTTGCCATAACAAACGAGTCCTTTCCGCCCGAAATACACACCGCAATATTGTCGCCGGGGTGAATTAAATCGTATTCGTTTATAGCCTTTGCAAACCTTGAAAACAGCTTTTTATGGAACTTCTTTTTAATGCTGTCCTCTACCTTTTTGCAAAGCTCGGTTTTATTTTCTTCCATAACCTGTCAAATCTTTGACTACCTCGCTCGCAATAATCATGCCGACAACCGACGGAACGAACGCAACGCTGCCGCAAGGTGCGCGGTGATTACCTTTCGGCTCTTCTTTCGAATATACGACTTTCAAGCCGTCAATTCCGCGTTTTTTAAGCTCGTGCCGCATTACTTTTGCAAGCGGACATACCGAGGTCTTGTAAATATCGGCAACCTCGAACGCGGTAGGGTCAAGTTTGTTGCCCGCGCCCATTGAGCTTATTACGGGTACGCCGCACTGTTTTGCGTTTTCAATAATTGTAAGTTTGCCAGTTACGTTGTCGATAGCGTCGACTATATAATCGTAATTTTTAAAATCGAACTCCTGCGCGGTATCGGGCATATAAAACACGTTAAATGCGCGGACGGCGCACTCGGGGTTAATCTGCAAGACGCGCTCTTTTGCGGCTTCCGCCTTGAATTGTTCCAGGGTTTGCCGCGTAGCTATAATCTGGCGGTTCAGGTTGGAAAGGCATACTTTATCGCCGTCGATTAAGTCGAGCGCACCAACGCCAGACCGCGCAAGCGCTTCCACAACAAAGCCGCCTACTCCGCCTACGCCGAACACGGCAACGCGCGCGCCGGCGAGTTTTTCCATTGCCTCGCCGCCCAAAAGCAATTCAGTTCTTGAAAAAATTTCGTCCATATTTTTTACAGTTATACTATATCAATTCGGCGGTCGAAAGTCAATATTTTTAAATTTTGTTTAAAATATTTTGACTTGGGTCTGCGTTTATGTTATATTGCTTATACGCAGGTGTCGCCTATCGGTATGGCGTCAGCTTCCCAAGCTGATTTCGGCGGGTCCGTGCATTACACCGTGCCGCTTGCGGTACGGTACTACCGTCACTACGGGAGTTAATATTTCTTATACGCAGGTGTCGCCTATCGGTATGGCGTCAGCTTCCCAAGCTGATTTCGGCGGGTCCGACTCCCGTCACCTGCTCCACAATATTAAAAGCCGCTTTAATTAAAGCGGCTTTTTGTTTACTTCTTTTTGGGTTTGAGCTTTTTGCCCATTCCGCCGACGATTTTAACAAGGTTTTTGCCTGCAAGCACGTTGGCAACTAAAAGTATTACTATAAATATTACCTGACCTACGGCCTGCGCCCAAGGCTCCAAGGATATACCGAAAAACTCTACGTTATAGCCGAAGCTTAACGAAAGCTCTTTGATAAGCTCCGAGCCGCCCATAAGCTCCGTTACGTACGAGCTGAGCTGAGCTAAGGGCGTTGACATAAACGAATACCTTAACAGCGAGCAAGCGAACGTTCCCGGTACGAACACGCAGAAGTTGCGCGCGAACTCGGGGAGCATTGCCATAGGCATATACGCGCCGATTAAAAAGCCGATAGCCGTTGAAAATATCGTGGTTATGCTTGCCATTGTTGCGTCGCGCGAGACGAACGAGCACACGAAAATAGTTAAAAGCACGGATACTATCGATGAAAAGATAAGTATGCCGAACATCGACAGGAAATCAACGAAGGTTATACAGAACTCGCCCATACAGCCAAGATATATAAAGCATACGAGCAGGAACATAAAGCAGATTAATATCGTTACTATTAAGTTGAACAAAAAGTAACTGCCGATAAGCAGACTGCGGTTTATGGGCGAGGATGCAAAGTCCTTGTTTACCCCCGTTTCCCTGTCTGCGACTATCA
>JAAUYR010000020.1 GCA_014805025.1 Clostridia bacterium
AATTGTTTTGCAAATAACGTCGGGCTTTTCAACCTTGACAACCTCGAAAATCATAAGCCCGTTGTTTAAAAGAATTTTATCGCCGGGTAGCATCTGGTCGCAAATTCCCTTGAACGATACAGAAACGCGCGTCTTGTCGCCGAGAATATCCTCGGTAGTGAAAATAAACGGGTCGCCGTCTTTAAGATTAATTTTGCCGTTGGCAAACATACCTATTCTGAATTCCGGGCCTTTTGTATCCAAAAGAATGGGAAGAGGCACTTTTTTGCGCTCTCTCAGTCTTTTAAGCTTAGCAATTTTAGCGGCGTGCTCCTCGTGCGTGCCGTGCGAAAAATTCAGCCTTGCAACGTTCATGCCTGCGTCAATCAGGTCCGATAAAACGTTTTCGTCGTCGCTGGCAGGGCCGAGCGTGCATATAATTTTAGTCTTTTTCATAACATTTTTCTCCTAAAACCAATTCAATGATATTGTAAAATAAAATTAATCAAAAATCAACGATTAAATTAAAAATACTTGCTTAAAATCAAATAAATGTGTAAAATGATTTTAATTTGAGTTAATTATACGGTCGCGGGCCGCGAATGCGGCGTGAGGAAAGTCCGAGCATCGCAGGGCAAGGGTGCCTGTTAACGGCAGGAGAAGGCGACTTCAAGGAAAGTGAACAGAAATATACCGCAGCGCTCGCGCTGTAAGGTTGGAATGGCGAGGTAAGAGCTCACCGTCTCTTTGGTAACAGGGAGAGCCAATTAAACCCCACCCGATGCAAGATTGGGCTATCGGCTTGCTTGAATGCAAAGGCTGCCCGTCTGACGATAGCCGTAAATATCGCTTGAACGTGCAGGCGACTGCGCGTCTAGATAGATGACCGTACACGACAGAACTCGGCTTACAGATTAAACTCAAATTTTTATAGTCCCCTCGGCGTAAATCCGCCGAGGGGGCTTTTTTGCAATTTTTGCTTGACAAACAAATTTTATAGTGATAAAATAACAACTGTTATTAATAACTATTGTTATTTATGAGGTTATAAATTGCCTGCGAAAAAAATCATAAAAAGGGAAGATATATTGAATTCTGCGCTTGAAATAGTGCGGCAAAGCGGTATTGACGCTTTGAATATGCGCACGCTTGCAAAAAAGTGCAATTGTTCAACCCAGCCTATTTATCTTTCGTTCAGCGGAATTGACGAGCTTAAAGAGGAGCTGCTTAAACTTATCAGCGATATGTTCGATAAGCGTATCGAACGGGAAATGGCGGCGGGCAAATATCCCGAGTACAAGGCAACCGGTATGGGATATATATTTTTTGCCAAGGAGGAAAAGGAGCTTTTCAAATTTCTTTTGATGCGCAACCGCGCTGACGAAAGCGACTGGGAAAAGACGAGTTTTGATAAATCAACGACCATTATAACTAAAAATTACGGTCTGTATAAAAACGAAGCCTTTAAGCTTCACGCGGAGATGTGGATATTCGTGCACGGCATAGCAACTATGCTTGCAACGGGATACCTGAACTGGGACGACGAAACAATAAGCGAAATGGTTACCGACGTTTTTGCAGAAAAAAAAAAAAAAGGAGAGAATAAATGATTATTGAAATTGAAAACCTTAAAAAATCGTTTAAAGACGTAAAAGCCGTCGACGATATATCATTTAAGGTAAAAGAGGGCGAGCTGTTTGCCTTTCTCGGCGTAAACGGCGCAGGCAAATCAACCACCATTAACGTAATAAGCGGAACGCTTAACAAGGACGGCGGCAAGGTATGCGTTTGCGGACACGATATTGACCAGAACCCCGAGAAAATCAAAGGGGAAATAGGAATTGTGTTTCAGAATTCCATTCTTGATAAAAAAATGAGCGTTTACGAAAACTTAAAGTCGCGCGCAAACCTTTACGGAATTTTCGGAGCAGACTTCAAAAAGCGGCTTGACGAAATGTGCGAGCTTCTTGACCTTAAAGATATTTTGAAGCGCCCCGTCTGCAAGCTTTCCGGCGGACAGAAACGCCGCATAGATATAGCCCGTGCGCTTTTCCATAACCCCAAACTGCTCATTTTAGACGAGCCTACTACGGGCCTTGACCCGAAAACGCGTATTACCGTGTGGAACGTAATCGACAGGCTTCGCAAAGAGCAGAATTTAACGGTACTTTTAACAACTCACTATATGGAAGAGGCGGCAAACGCAGATTACGTTCTTATAATCGACGGCGGTAAAAAGGCTGCGGAGGGTACTCCGCACGAGTTAAAAAATAAGTTTGCGAGCGATTTTATCAGGTTCTACGACCGTATAGAGCAAGCCGAAAGCTCGCTTGTGAAGCTCGGCGTGCCGGTCAAGCGCGAGAGGGATTATATTCAGGCAGAGCTTAAAAGCACCGCGCAGGTTGCCGATATATTTAAAAAGTATCCCGAAATTTTCAACGATTTCGAAGTTTTAAAGGGCAATATGGACAACGTATTTTTAAAGGTTACGGGTAAAGATTTGGAGGGTATGTAAAATGACTGCAACGGTTGAATGTAAAAAACTTATATCCCTTGTCGGGCGCAACACAAAGTGTTATTTTAAGGATAAATTTTTGTTCTTCGTATCCATGATAACGCCGTTGATATTGCTCGTGTTGTTCGCAACGTTTTTAAGAAACGTTTATATAGACAGCTTCAAATCGGCTTTCCCCGAAGGGTTTACCGTAAACAACAGGGTTTTAGAGGGTATAACGGGCGCATGGCTGATGTCGTCAATACTCTCCGTAAGCTCGGTTACGGTAGCGTTCTGCTCGAACGTTGTTATGATAAACGATAAAATAGACGGAAATTTAAACGATTTCCGTGTTTCACCCGTAAAGGGCGTAACAATTTCCATCGCGTATTTTATATCGAATTTCTTTGTAACGCTTATAGTTATGCTCTGCCTTATGCTGATAGGGCATATATATCTTGCCGCAGTCGGCTGGTATATCCCTGCGACCGACGCGCTGATGATTATAGTCGATATTTTCTGCTGCACGCTTTTCGGAACGCTTTTGGCAGGGGTAGTGGAAAGCTTTATATCCTCACAGGGTGGGCTTTCGGCGGTTTCAACGTTAGTTTCCTCAATGTACGGCTTTATATGCGGTGCGTACATGCCGTTCTCGCAGTTTTCCGAGGGGCTGAGGAACGTGCTTTGCTGCTTGCCCGGAACCTACGGAGTGGGAATTATGCGAAATCATTATATGAGCGGCTATCTCATCGCTTTGGGCGACGAGGGCGTGCCGCAAGAGGCGTTGAACGCAATCAGGGAAAATTTTGATATAACTATAAAGGTTTTCGGCACGGAAATTCCGCTCGGTGCAATGTACGGCATACTTTTAGGCGCGTGCGCGGTTCTGCTTGCCGCTTACGTAACGGTTGTAATATTAAAAAACAAAAGGAAATAAATTATGAAAAAATACGAATACGTAAATATCAAACTTCAAAACAATTACGTCGCTAACGCGGTTTTGGCGGAGCACAGGGTGGTCATAAACGAAATGGCCGAAAAGGGCTTCGAGTACGTCGGGTTTATTCCGTCCAAGCAAGGCCCCAGCGGAAAAATCGTAGAAATAGATTTGATTTTTCAAACGGAAAGATAATTTTCTTGCATAAAAAAAGGGCTTGTGTTATAATTTGGCTATGGATAAGAAAAGATTACAAAAATACGCCGAACTTATTGTTAAGTGCGGTTTAAACGTACAAAAGGGTCAGGAAGTTATTATTCGCTGCGATTTGGACCAACCCGAATTCGTTGCAATGTGCGTCGAAGAATGCTACAAGCGCGGCGCGGAGCGCGTCAAGGTCGAATGGGCGTATATGCCTATTACAAAGCTTAACTATATTTATAAGAGCCTTGAAACGCTTTCCGAGTTTTCAGCCGTGGAAAAGGCGGAGTGGGAAAGAAAGGTTGAAAAGCTTTCCTGCCTTTTATGGCTGGATTCCGACGACCCCGACGGTTTAAGCGGAACGGACAGCGAAAAGATTTCCAAGGCAAACCAGGCAAGGTTCCCCTACATCAAGCCTTACCGCGACCAGATAGAAAACAAGTATCAGTGGTGCATAGCCGCTGTACCCGGTAAGGAATGGGCTAAAAAGATTTACCCCGGTCTTTCTCCGGAAGCTGCGGTTGAAAAGCTGTGGGAGGATATCCTGCTTTGTTCGCGCGTGGATGACGACCCCGTAAAAGCCTGGGATAAGCACAACAAAAACCTTGCAAAGCACTGCGAAGTTTTAAACGGCTATAAATTTGCAAAACTTGAATACAAGAGCGCGAACGGCACTGATTTTACCGTAGGCCTTAACGAAAAGGGTATTTTCCTCGGCGGTGGCGAGTACGCGCTTGGAAGTAACATTTATTACAACCCCAACATTCCCAGTGAAGAGGTGTTTACAACCCCTATGCGCGGAATTGCAGACGGCAAGGTCGTTGCAACAAAGCCGCTTTCATATCAGGGCAAGCTGATAGAAAACTTCTGGATGCGCTTTGAAAACGGTAAAGTAGTAGAAGTCGGCGCGGAAAAGAACAAAGACCTGCTTGAAAAAATGGTTTCAATGGACGAGGGCGCGGCGTACCTCGGCGAGGTTGCGCTTATCGCATACGACTCGCCCATTAACAATACGGGAATACTTTTCTATAACACTCTGTTCGACGAGAACGCAAGCTGTCACTTAGCGCTTGGCAGGGGCTTTAACAACTGCCTTGAAAACTATGAAAATTATTCGGTAGAAGAGTGCGAAAAACTCGGAATAAACGGTTCTATGATTCACGTTGATTTTATGATAGGGAGTAAAGATATGTCTATCGTCGGCGTGACAAAGGACGGTAAACGAGTACAGATATTTAAAAACGGTAATTGGGCAATATAATATAAAAAACGCAAAAAACGCGGCGAAATGCCGCGTTTTTTGCGTTTTATTAAGTACTATGTCACGCATAATTGCGTTAAATTACCTGTAATACGTAGAATTTTAAGTATTGCGTTTCGTCCGCGGACAATAGCGACGGGTGGTCGGGCGCTTGGGTTTTTACCTCGGCGCAGCGCACGGTGCGTCCGCTCTCTCTCGCGGCTTCCGCAAGCATTTTTTCAAACAGCGTGGCCGACATGTAGTGCGAGCAAGAGCAGGTTATCAGAAAGCCTCCGCTTTTTACAATTTTCATTGCGGTAAGGTTTATGTCCTTATAACCGCGGTAAGCGTCCTTGACCTCGTCGGCTGTCTTACAGAAAGCCGGAGGGTCTAATATAACAGTATCAAACTGCCGTTTATCTTTTCTGAAATTTCTTAAAACCTCGAAGACGTCGCCCTGCAAGGTTTCAACGTTTTTAAAATTATTGAGCTTTGCGTTGTCGGCAACGTTTTGAAGCGCAAGCGCGGAAATATCGCAGGCGTAAACTTTTTTGGCTACGGTTGCCGCGTTTAAGGAAAAGCCTCCGCTGTTGCAAAAGCAGTCCAGAACTTCGCCTTTGCAGTATTTTCTGGCGGCAAATCTGTTTTCCTTTTGGTCAAGGAAATATCCGGTTTTTTGCCCGGTTTTAATATCTACGAGCATTTTAACGCCGTTTTCCTCGATTTCGCAGTAGTCGGGGACATCGCCGTATAAAACCTGTTTTACTTCGGCTAAACCCTCTTTTTTGCGAACGGCAACGTCACTTCTCTCGTAAATTCCCTTGGGTGAAAACAGCTTTACAAGGCACTCGGTAATCAGCTTTTTACGCAAGTCTATCCCAAGCGACAGGCACTGAACGGCAAGATAATCGCCGTATTTATCCACGATAAGCGCAGGCAGGTTGTCGGCCTCGGCAAAAACAACGCGGTAGCAGTTCTTATAACCGAGCCGCAAACGGTAGTCGTTGGCGGCTTTAATGCGTTCAAAGTAG
>JAAUYR010000021.1 GCA_014805025.1 Clostridia bacterium
GCACTCTATGTATCCGCCCGTCTGCAAAATCTTTACCGCCTTTTGAACGGCCGGCTGAGATACGCCTATTCGGCGCGCCACGTCCACCCTGTGAACGAACTCGCTTTCACGCGATAATATCAAAATTGTTTCAAGATAATCTTCCGATGACTGATTACGTTTCATACTTCAATTATATAATATAATATTTTTTATGTCAAGATTAATAAAACTCTTGACAAGTAACTGTACCCATTATATAATAACAGTGAAATTGCCGCATAAGCACGGTTTTTGCGGCATATCAATACAAAGGAGAATGTGAAATGTTAGTGGCAAAAGATTTCAGAAAACAGGCCTGGAACAGCCTGTCGGGCAAATGGTCGACAATGGCGGCTACAACCGTTATTTACTCGGTTATACTGGGCGTATGCAGCGGACTTGCCTTTATAGTTCAAGGACCTTTGGACCTTGGTTACTATTTGATGACGGCAAACGTTATCCGCGAAAAAGACGTAGAGCTTGAACAGCTGTTCGAAGGTTTTAAAAATTGCTTTTTGAACGCGCTGCTTCTGTATATTTTAAACGGCATATTTGTATTCCTGTGGTCGTTGCTGTTTATAATACCGGGAATTATCAAGAGTTATTCGTACAGTATGAGTTATTACATTCTTGCCGATAACCCCGATATGGACGCAAACGACGCAAGAAAGCAGTCAATGAAGCTCATGCACGGCAACAAGTGGAGACTTTTCTGCCTTGATTTCAGCTTTATCGGCTGGGGACTGCTCTGCGTTTTAACCTTCGGAATACTCTCGTTCTGGGTAACCCCCTATCAGCAGACGGCGCACGCGGCGTTCTATCAGAGCCTTATTGCGGAGCAATATTCCACTCGACCCGCGGAAGAACCCTTCAACTATTAAAATAATTAACGCGCGGCGAATTTCGCCGCGCGTTTTTTTATGTTCAGTTTTCTTCGCCTGCAAGCTGAGCCTCTCTCTCGGCAAGCGTAAGCGCTTCTATCATGCCCTCGATATCGCCCATAATAAACGCGTCAAGCGAGTACAGCGAAAGCCCTATTCTGTGGTCGGTAACCCGTCCCTGGGGGAAGTTATAAGTACGGATACGCTCGCTTCTGTCGCCCGTGCCGACAAGCGATTTTCTGTGCTCGTCGTAAGCAGTGCGGTTTTTGGAGTTGTAATAGTCGTAAAGCCGCGAACGCAGAACCTTAAAGGCCTTGTCCTTGTTTTTAAGCTGACTGCGCTCGTCCTGGCAGGTAACCACAAGCCCCGTGGGGAAGTGAGTAATTCGTATTGCCGTTTCGGTCTTGTTTACCTTTTGACCGCCGGCTCCGCTCGAACGGTAAACGTCCACGCGGATATCCTCTTCCTTAATTTCGACTTCTACGTCCTCTGCCTCGGGCAGAACTGCAACCGTCGCAGTCGAGGTATGCACGCGCCCCTGAGATTCCGTTTCGGGCACGCGCTGAACGCGGTGAACGCCGCTTTCGAACTTCAACTGTTTGTACGCGCCCTTGCCGCTTATGTTCAGAACTACTTCCTTAATGCCGCCAAGCTCGGTTTCGCTCTTGTCGACTTCCTCTATTTTGAGGCGGTGGCGCTCGCAGTAGTTTATATACATTCTGTACAGCTCGTAGGCAAACAGCGCTGCTTCCTCGCCGCCGGCTCCGCCGCGGATTTCCATTATGCAGTTTCTGTCGTCGTTTTTGTCCTTGGGCAAAAGCAGAATTTTAAGCTCTTCGCGCAATGCTTCAAGCTTTTCCTTGCAGGAAAGTATTTCCGCGCCGAACAGCTCCTTCATTTCAGGGTCTTGCTCGGTCTTTTCCGCTTCGACCGCTTCTTCAAGCTGCCGCTCGACCTCTGCGTATTCTGCGTACTTTTGCGCCGTTTCCGCTATCTCCGACTGCGCCTTGGCTATTTTAGTCCACTCAGCAGTGTCGGATATTACGGCAGGGTCACTCATCTTTTCGGAAAGCTCGCAATACCGCGCGTATACTTCCTTTAATTTTGCTATCATTTTATCCATAGCTCAGAACACTATCTTTAAAAATCTTTCTACGCCGTTTAAATCTTTCAACACTATTGCGTAGTCGCGCTTGGGGAAGATTTTTAAAATATCCGTCGCCTGGTTTTCGCCGCACTCCATAATCAGCATACCGTCGCGCGTCAGATAGTTTTTGACGTTCTTGGATATCTGGCGGTAAAATTCCAGACCGTCCTCGCCGCCGTCAAGCGCAATGCGCGGCTCGTGCTCGCGCACTTCCCTCTGCAAAAACGGAATATCGCCGCTCTTAATATATGGCGGATTACATACTATTATATTGTATCTGCCGTGAACGTTCTCGAACAAATCGCTCACAACAAAGCTGACGTCCGCGCTGTTGTAGTTAGCGTTTTCCTTGGCGAGCATTATAGCCGCGTCGGATATATCCGCAGCGGTAACTGAAACTCCGCGCTTTTTGCAGGCCTTTGAAACGGCTATGGCAATACAGCCCGAGCCGGTGCACATATCCAGAACCTTATCGCCGTTTTCAACCGATTTGATTACTATATCGGCAAGCATTTCCGTTTCGGGACGGGGAATGAGCGCGCGCTCGTCCACCTTAATGGTGCAGCCGTAGAACTCGGTATCGCCTATAATGTACCAGAGCGGTCTGCCCGTTAAACGCTTTTGAATAATCTCGGCAATTTTCTTACTCTCGTAAGAGCTTACCGTGCGCTCGACGGTGTACAAATCGCTGCGGTGTATCTTTAACACAAGCGCGTAAATCCACTCCGCGTCGCTCTCGTCGATGTCCTCGGCCGCAAACTTCTTTTTGGTTGCGTCCAGCATTTTTGAAAGTATGCCGCCCGTTACGAACTGCGACTCGGGCGAGGTTTCGTCCGCGTCCATTTCAAGCACTTTATTGAACGCCGCAATTGCGACTTCTATCATATCCTCGGTCGGCTCGCGAGTTGTCAGGTATTTCTGCAACAGCATACCCGGAGCCTTGAATATGTTTACAAACTTGTTATCGAACTTAGCTAAAAGCTTTAAAATTTCGTAGGAAATTCCGGCAATTACCGGCAAAAGCACGATTTCGAGGCCTAATCTTGCTAAAACTCGCAAAGGCCCGTTGGAAATCATGTTGACCCTGCACGCCCAGCTTACTACGGAAAACACGATAACGTTTATAAGCAATACTATAAACAGAAACGAAGTTCCGCATCTGTCGTGTATGCGCGAGCACTCCGTAACCTTTTCGGGCGTAAGCTCCACGCCGTGCTCGTACGCGTTAATGGTCTTATGCTCGGCGCCGTGGTACTGGTAAAGCCTGCGAATATCTTTAAGCAGCAGAATTGCGCCGAGATACCCCAGGAAAATAATAAATTTAATACCGCCTAAAATAAGCCCCGTCCAAAGCCCGTTCAAATCGCTGTAAACGAGCGCGTCGGGAAAGGCTTTCTGCAACAGTCCCACAAGGTAGTTGGGCAGGAAAAAGAACAGCGCCACCGCAAGGATTACGCCGAGGCAAACGGATATAACGGTTACTATATCCATTAAGCTTACTTTGAATTTCTGCATTACCCAGTTTTCGACCTTGCCGGGCTCATCCCCGTCCTCGCCGTTGCCGTAAACGGTAGCCGAGCGCATAAGCGTTTTAGTGCCGCGCACGAGCGACGAGACCAGGTTGACGATACCGCGCACAAACGGAATTTTAGCTACGGTTTTAGCGGCGTCGCTTTTAACGATTCTCTGCGCTTCAATCTGAATTTCGCCGTCGGGGTCGCGCACGGCGGTAGCCATACCCGATTTCCCCATCATCATAACGCCTTCTAAAACGGCCTGACCGCCTATGTACGTTCCGCACTTTTTGGGCTTTTTAATTTTTTCGGTTTTTTCTTTTTTTGACATTTCGCCCTTCACTAACAAAAATTTAAGCTCCAAAAACTTCTTTTGGAGCCGCAGATTTTAAATATTGTATCTTTTTTTGAACTTGTCTACACGGCCGCCTGTGTCAACAAGCTTCTGCTTGCCGGTAAAGAAAGGATGGCATTTATTGCATATATCCACTTTCAGCGTATCCACATTTTTGGTAGTACCCGTAGTGAACGTTTCACCGCAAGCGCATACAACCGTAACCTCGTGATAATCGGGATGTATTTCGGGCTTCATAGCTTTCACCTCGCTGTTATTTCATCTTATTCGCGTATATTATATATAAAATATGCGCGATAGTCAATTGATTTTCAAGCGCCTGAAAAAGTTTTTGGCGGAAATTGCAAAAAAAACCGTATTTTTTATTTTTCTGTGTTTTTAGTTGCAAAAGTCGGTTTCGAGGCGTATAATGTGCAATAGTTAGATTATGGATAACTGGATTTTAAAAGGGGTTAATACCCTTGTAAACGAACCTTCGAGCGTTAACATTACCGCTCCTACCCAGGTTAAAGTCAAGGTTTCGCACCTGCTTTTAACCGATGATGACGCCATGCTTTATAACGGCGACGTTAAAACGACCTACCCTAGGATTATCGGCAAAGCCGCCGTGGGTATCGTTACCGAGGCCGGAGATAACTGCTACGGCTTACAGAAAGGTTCAAGAGTTTACTTCGAGCCTTCCCGTGCCTGCGGAAACTGTCTTTCCTGCAAGAGCGGCAAACCCAAGGACTGCTCCGAGGTTGCCATTGCCGGAAGGGATTTCGACGGCTTTATGCGCGATTTCGTCGTATGCGAGTACGGCGACGTTGCAGCGCTGCCCGATTCCGTAAGCGATTTCCACGCGCTGTGCATAGAAACTATCGGTATTGCGGAAAATATTTACGACAAACTCAATCTTTCCGCGGGTCAGAGGGTTGCGGTCGTAGGCGGCAGCTTTACGGGCAATATAATAGCCCAGGTGCTGTTGTACCACAAGGTTATACCTATCGTTATCGATAACAACGCCGCCAACCTCGAAGCCGCCCAAAAGTGCGGCATAAGCTACGCTTTCGAGGCCAACGACGAGTTCGACGAGAATATCAGGAACGCCACAAGCGGAAATCTTTGCGACGCGGCAATTTACTGCGCTGCTTCAAGACTTCCCTTATCGCTCATCCCGAGGCTTGTCGGCGACGGCAAAAAAGTAGTTTTGTGCGCAAGTACGACGGGCAACGCAGTTATGGATATGCACGATATAATGGAAAAGAACCTTACCGTTTTCGGCGTTTCCAACGCGTACGGCTATACCGACGCAGTCATAAACATGCTTGTGCATAAGGCGGTCAACATCGACGTTTTCGAAAAAGAAGTGCTTACCGAGTTTAACCCGGCCGAGCTTCTCGACGAAAAGTCGGCGTTCGTTACCTCGCCCAAGCGCAATATAATGACCGTGCTTAAAATGATTATCTGACGCGCGCAAACTAATTTATGCGCAATTTCCCTAAGTTTTTATTTTCTTTGAATTTTTTATATATAGCGTTAATTGCGGCACAAGTTGCCGCAATTGTTTTTTTATGTCTGTATATACCGGCGTTTTTGCCCGTTGCGGTAGTCGTTTTAACGGCCTGGGCGATAACTACCGTAACCGCGGTCATACTCTTTGCGCGGAGTAGCGCCGCAGAGGTCAAAAGCGCATGGTTCGTGCTGATTACCGCAATACCCGTTGCAGGCTCGGTAATTTACCTTCTTGCAACTTTAAAGCGCCCCGACTGCGGCGTTTTAGACGTCGAAAAAGAATACGTCGGCGGCGGCCTTGAAGCCGCCGCCAAAAGCCTTTGCGGAACGGTTGAATCCGGCTACGACCGCGCAGAATACTTTTCAAGCGGCACGGAGTATTTCAAAGTACTGATAAGCGAAATCGAGCGCGCCAAAGAAAGCGTGTATATCGAGTACTTTATAATTGCGCGCGGACATATCTTCAACGCCGTATGCGAGGCCCTGCAAAAAGCCGCAAAAAACGGCGCGGAAATAAAGATAATTTTAGACGGCATAGGCTCGCTTTTGCGTATAGGCAAAAGGGATATTAAGCGCCTTAAAGAGCTCGGCGCGGAAGTCAAGACCTTTCACCGCCTTACCCCCTACCCCCGTCCCAACCTGAACTTCCGCGACCACAGAAAGATTGTGACCGTCGACGGCAAAACGGCGTTCACGGGCGGCATCAACCTTGCCGACGAATACGCGAATATCACAAGCCCCTACGGCTACTGGAAGGACAGCGGCCTGGTTATTTACGGCGCGGCGGCAAAGATTTTCGAGGGAATGTTTCTTGCCGTGTGGCAAAAAAAGTATACTATGTCCGCACCGCGGGGCGGAAAGGCGCGCTGCCTGCCATTTTACGACAGTCCGCACAGCCGCGCGTTCTTCGAGGACGCGTGCGTCTACGCAATAAACAATTCCGTTGGCCGCGTGCATATAATGACACCGTACTTCTGTGTGAGCGAAAAAACCGCCGCGGCGCTCGTTTTCGCGGCGCGCCGCGGCGTAGATATAAAGATAATTCTGCCGCATATCCCCGACAAAAAGTACGCTTTTGAAATCTCCAAAGCGTACGCAAAAGAACTGCAACTTAGCGGCATCAAGTTTTACGAGTTCACCCCCGGCTTTATGCACGCAAAGTGCCTTGTGTGCGATAACCAGGTGTTTTTAGGCAGTTATAACTTCGACAGCCGCTCCACCCGGCTAAACTACGAATGCGGCGCGGTGTTCGGCGAGGAAATGACGGAAAAAGCCGAGCTGGACTTCAACGAATGTCTTGCGCTTTCTTCGGAGTTTTCCGAGGGCAAAATTACCGCTTTCAGAAAGACTTACCGCTTTATTTTAAAACTGCTTGCACCGCTCATATAAATTTGTTACAATTTACTTATGATTAAATTAATTGCTTCGGACTTGGACGGAACGCTTCTGCCGCCGAGCAAGATACTGCCCGAAGAAACGTTCGATATAATCGGAAAACTGCACTCGCGAGGAATTACGTTCGCGCCGGCGAGCGGCAGACAGCTGCCCAACCTTAAAAAGCTGTTTGCGCCCGTCCTCGATAAAATTGCGATAATCGCGGAAAACGGCGGACTTGTATGGTACGGCGGAGAGGTCATTTATTCCGACCCGACCCCGTCCGAGAGCGTGGCGTACGCACTGGATATTATCCGCAAGGAACAAGGGCTTTACCCCGTTTTATCCTGCACCGACTGCGCATACTACTCGGACGACAACGAAAAGTTCGTTAAAACGCTGCTTGCCTCGTACTCTTCGGCAAAGCGCGTTGATAATTTAAACGAGGTCTTAAAGGACAATACCGTGCTTAAAATTTCCGTCTGGGACGAAATACCGCCCTGCGCCGAACACGGCGGAGCAATTCTTCCGCCCAAAATCAAGGGTCTGCGCACGATGGTTTCGGGCTACGACTGGCTCGACGTATCGGTGACCGGCTCGTCAAAGGGCAAGGCGCTCGAAGCACTCATGGAAAAGCTGGGCGTGGATAAGAGCGAATGCGAGGCCTACGGCGACCATATGAACGATTTGGAGATGCTGCAAACCTGCGGCAACCCGTTCGTTACCGCCAACGCATTTCACGCGCTGAAAGCCATAATCAGAAACGAAATCCCCTCAAACGCGGAATTCGGAGTAATTCAAAAATTAAAGGAGCATCTATGAAGTTAATTATTGCGTCGGATATTCACGGCTCGGCCAAGTATTGTACGTATTTATTGCAGGCTTTTAAAAGAGAAAACGCAGATAAACTGCTGCTTCTCGGCGATATTTTATATCACGGGCCGCGCAACCCGTTGCCCGACGAATACTCGCCCTCGCAGGTTGCCCAGCAGCTTTCGGAAGTAAAGCGCGATATTTTGTGCGTTCGCGGTAACTGCGACAGCGAAGTCGACCAGATGGTTCTGCCCTTCCCTCTGCTTTCGGAGTACGCGGTGTTCTCGGTTGACGGAATTAATTTTTATCTCTCGCACGGGCACAGGCAGGTTCCGCCCATGGGCAAGGGCGATATTTACCTTACGGGGCATACTCACGTTCCGCTTAAAAAGGTTGAGGCGGAAGGCTATCTGCACCTCAACCCCGGCTCGGTCTCGCTGCCCAAGGAAAGCAGTCCGCGCGGATATATACTCTACGACGACAAGACATTTTACTTTAAAGACTTCAACGGAACGGTATACGATAAAATTGCGTATTGGGAATATCTCGCATAAAAAAAACGTCCGCGGTAAACCGCGGACGTTTTTTTGCAAGTTTTTTAAACGGGCAAAATGCGCAGGATGTGCTTGCTGACAATCATAAGAATGAGGTCGCAAAGCCAAATGATGTTGAATCCGAAGAAAATACGGATAATCGCTGCAACGATTTTGCCGTCCTGAATTCTGGTGATAATTCCGCAGAACCACGAGGTTACGGGAATAATAGCCAGAATCAAGCTAACTAAGTAGCCAAGTCCAAAGTAATCGCCCTTTTTAGCTGCCATTTTAAAACGCTCCTTTTGTTTTATTTAATTATATTATATCATAATATAAAAATATGTCAACAATAATACAAAAAATGTCAATAAAATAGCATATTTTCGCGATTGTTTATGAGAACATTTCCTCTCCGAGCAAAAGCGCGTGACCCTTGGTAAGCACCCATATAAGGTCAAGTATCCATATAAAGAACGCGCCGGGGAAAACCGTAAGTACGCCCAAAATAAGCCACACAATATCGTTTTTGACAGCGCCCTTTACTATACGGCATATCCCGTAGAAAACGTCTACGCAGGGAATACACAAAAGCACCTTTACTATCAGCGGCAGCCCCTCGACAGCCTTTAACAATTCGTCCATAATAAGCTCCTCAAATATTTTATTATATTATATCACTCGCATATAAAATGTCAAAATTAAATTTTGCGACCTATTAATTCGTCTAAACTTATTCCGTAACAGTCAGCAAGCTTTACACAAAAATCAATACTGGGGATAACATCTCCCCTTTCCCACCTTGTTATATTTTGATGTGATGTCGATAATTTTTTTGCTAACTCCATTACTGAAAGTCCAGCAAGCTCCCTTTGCTCTTTTAAAGCTTCTCCATAATTCATAAAACTGCCTCTCATATATTTTTAGCACAAATTTGTACCAAATAACTTGACAGGTACATAAATGTACTTTATACTATGTACAAATATGTATTTGGAGGTGCTTATGACTAATTCAATTTTATCAATGTTACTTGACGGTGGCAACGGGTTACACGAAGTTATAAAAGACAGCAAACAGTATATTGATTTGCAAAACGAAATAGACAAGATAATTACAAGATGCACCCCCAACCTAACGGAAGAGGAACGGCATAAAATTTTGTTCGACATAGGACTTTTGCACTGCAAAATGGAGCTTGAAAAAACGACCCTCTTTTTCAAAGAGGGCGTAAAAACAGCGTTCAAGCTTTTTGTTGAAACCTGTACTTACATATAAAAAAGCGGCGCAAATTGCGCCGCTTTCTAATTTTTTAAACTAATTCGATAATAGCTTCTTCGGCAGCGTCGCCGCGGCGTTCGCCGAGCAGATAAATCCTCGTATAACCGCCGCCCTGACCAAGCTCTTCCGCACGCTGCGCGTACTTGGGCGCAATCTCGTTGAAGAGTTTTTCCATCAGGGGATGACGGATATCCGCAGTCCTTGCCTTGAAGTCCGACTTCTTTTCGCTGAAAGGCTTAACTTCCTGCAAATCGCGGAGTTTACCCATAAGTTCGCGGCGAACCGCAAGCTTTTTGGGGCTGTCCTTAACGTTTTTAACGGTAATCTCCTTACCCTTAGCGTCGGTCTTTTTAACGTCGAACTCGATATTGTCGTCGTATACCTTGATAGCCTTGGTTATAATCTTTTCAACGTACGGTTGAAGTTCCTTAGCCTTTGCCTTGGTAGTGGTAATTTTGCCGTACCACAAAAGCTCGGAAGCCTGATTTCTTAAAAGCGCTTCTCTTTGCTGCGCCGTTCTTCCCAATTTGCCGGGCATATGTTAGTCCTCCTTGTTTGAAAGTGTAAGTCCGTACGATTGAAGCTTTAAAATAACCTCATCCAAAGACTTTCTGCCAAGGTTGCGCACCTTCAACATTTCGTCTTCGGTTTTTCTCGTAAGGTCTTCCACCGTGTGTATGTTTGCGCGCTTCAAGCAGTTGTAGGAACGCACCGAAAGGTCCATATCCTCAATTGCCATCGCAAGAATTTTTGCCTGCTTGTCGTCCTCGCTTTTAACGAGAATATCCATATCCTTAATGGAGTCGGACAAATCAACGAAAAGCGAAATGTGGTCCTGCATAATCTTTGCAGCCAAAGAAACGATTTCCTTTGCGGAGAACGCGCCGTTGGTCCACACTTCCAAAGTAAGCTTGTCAAAGTCGGTCTTCTGACCTACGCGGGTGTTTTCAACCGCATAGTTGACCTTTTTAACGGGCGTGTAGATACTGTCGATGGGAATGTAATCCAAAAGCTCGGTACGGGTATGGTCAGCGCCCTTGTAGCCCCTGCCTCTGCCTATGGTTATTTCCATATCTATTTTGCCGCCCTCGTCTACGTAGCAGATATGCTGGTCGCCGTTGATAATTTCTATCTCGGCGTCGTCGCTTATATCGGACGCTTTAACCTCGCAAGGGCCTTCCTTGTAGAGGTGAACTACTTTGACGTAATCTTTATCGGTAACGGCGGTTTTTATAGCAAGCGTCTTTAAGTTGAGGATAATTTCCGCAACGTCTTCCTTAACGCCGGCAACAGCCGAAAACTCGTGCTTAACGCTTCCGTCTAAAAATCTTATTCCCTGCGCAGCAGCTCCGGGGAGCGCCGACAACAGTATTCTCCTAAGGCAGTTGCCTATCGTAAGACCGAAACCCTTTTCAAGAGGTTCAACGACAACCTTCGCGTAAGCGCGGTCCTCGCTTTCTTCCACCTCGATTTTGGGCATATCCATTTCGATCATAAAACTTCCTCCTTTTTATTCTCGTTACTTGGAGTACAGCTCGACAATCATATGCTCTGCAATCTGACTGTCAATATCTTCTCTTTCGGGATTTGCTAAAATCTTTCCCTGCAATTTCTCGGGGTCGAATTCGAGCCACTTGGGGGTGTTTACCTTGCTGGCTTTAACCGCCTCGAAATATTTATTGGAAGTTTTGCTCTCTTTAACGGTGATAATATCGCCCGCTTTAACTATATAGGAGGGTATGTTTACCTTTTTGCCGTTCACAAGGAAATGACCGTGGTTTACAAGCTGTCTTGCCTGCGACCTGCTTGCGCCGACGCCCATACGGAAAATAACGTTATCCAGTCTGCGCTCCAACAGCGAAAGCATGTTTTCACCGGTGATGCCCTTCATTCTGTCGGCCTTTTCGTAGTAAGCGCGGAACTGACCTTCCTGTACGCCGTAAATTCTCTTAACCTTCTGTTTTTCTCTCAGCTGCTTGCCGTATTCGGAAACCTTCTTGCGTGAAAGTCCGTGCGCACCGGGAGGCGTAGGTCTTTTTTCAAACGGGCACTTGCCGTTATAACATTTTTCGCCCTTTAAGAACAGCTTTCCGCCCTCTCTTCTGCACAGGCGGCATTTTGCTTCTCTGTAAGTTGCCATAACTTTCTACCTCCTTATACTCTGCGGCGCTTAGGCGGCCTGCATCCGTTGTGGGGAATGGGAGACACGTCGGAAATCAAAGTAATTTCCACGTCGCACGCGCCAATTGCGCGGATAGCCGACTCTCTGCCCGCACCCGGTCCTTTTACGTAAACTTCAACCGAGCGAAGTCCGTGTTCTTTTGCTGCTTTTACAGCCGTTTCGGTTGCCTGCTGAGCGGCAAACGGCGTGCCCTTTCTCGAACCCTTGAAGCCGAGGCTGCCTGCCGACGACCAGCTTATTGCGTTGCCCTGTGCGTCGGTTACGGTTACGAGCGTGTTGTTGAAGGAGGACTGAATGTGTACCTGACCTCTGTCAACCTTTTTAAGCTCTCTGCGTTTTCTTGTAACGGTTTGCTTTTTCTGTTGCTGTGCCATATACTACCTCCTTACTTAGCGCCCTTCTTCTTAGCTACCGTGCGACGGGGCCCCTTACGGGTTCTTGCGTTCGTCTTGGTGGACTGTCCGCGAACGGGCAGACCCTTTCTGTGACGGATTCCGCGATAGCTGCCTATTTCCATAAGCCTCTTTATGTTGAGTGAAACTTCGGTACGAAGTTCGCCCTCAACCCTGATATTGTGGTCAATGTATTCTCTCAATTTGGATACGGTGGTCTCGTCCAAATCCTTAACTCTCGTGTTGGGGTCAACGCCCGTTGCGGCAAGGATTTTCTGCGAAGTTTTAAGACCGATACCGTAGATATAGGTGAGTCCGATTTCGACTCTCTTTTCTCTGGGTAAATCTACACCGGCAATACGTGCCATCTTGATTTAATTCCTCCGTTAAAATTTTTGAATGTATATAAGCCGTGCTAAACCCTGCGCCGAAAAGTTGGAATGTAGCGCAAAATTTAAACGGAATTGTTTTCTAAAATTCTCACAAATTTTCTTATGCTTCTGCGCAAATAAAATTCGTGAACTCAGTTTTTACTGCGCCAAACAATGCGGCCCTTGGTTAAATCGTACGGACTGATTTCGAGCTTGACGTTGTCGCCCTCTATAATTCTGATATAGTTAAGGCGAAGCTTACCCGAAATGTACGCAGTTATAACGTGACCGTTTTGAAGCTTTACTTTAAAGTTTGCATTGGGAAGGCACTCTATTACCTTGCCCTCTGTTTCAATAACGTCGTCCTTTGACATAAATACCTCATAAATTGCGGCAGCCTAAAACGCAGAGAAGCAAATTACTTTAATTACGGCGCAAGCAAGGTTTCCTTGCGTTAGCGCGCCCCAATTTGCGCATACCTGCGCCTCAGCGGTGTGAATTGGCGCAATTATATAATAAGTTTGCACCTAAGATTGCGCCAAGAGCGGCAGAGCCGCTAAAATCACGGAAATTATCGCGCGCAGAATAGCGCGATAATTTCGTGAACATACTTAGCCCTGGCGCTGCTTGTGGTTCTTATTCTTGCTGCAAATAACCATCACTTTGCCGTTTCTCTTGATTACCTTGCACTTGTCGCACATAGGTTTTACAGAAGGTCTTACTTTCATAATTTTCTCCTTTAATTTTCGCCCTCGTCGGGTTTTGGATAATTGTACGTTTTTAACGCCGAGTAAATTTCACTGTCGTAAACCTGCTTGCCCTCGGTAAGCTTCAAGGCAATGCTTTCGGCTTTCTCCGGCAGAAGTTTAAGATGTTTTAAGTTTTTTACTTTCGGCGAGGCAAGTTTTTTGAAGTTTCCGTCCACAACCGCGACTTTGCCGCCGTCCAAAACGGACGAAATCAAATAAAATCTGCCTTTATCTCTGCCCTGTAAGCTTTCGCAAATGCCGCCGACGGCAGGGGTTTTAACTTTCATAATTACTCACAACGTCAGAATTTCCACACCGTCCTCTTTTATAAGTACGGTGTTTTCGTAGTGCGCCGCGGGTTTTCCGTCCGCAGTAGTTACCGTCCAGCCGTCCTCACGGTTGAAGTTGACCTTGTACGTGCCCATTGCTATCATAGGCTCTATACAGATAGTCATTCCGGCTTTAAGACGCATTCCCGTACCCTTTTTACCGTAGTTGGGAACGGACGGGTCCTCGTGCATTTCACTGCCGATACCGTGCCCAGTCAAAGCCCTTACCACTCCGTAGCCGTTGGCTTCGGCGTGGGTCTGAACTTTGTAGCCGATATCATACAGCGGAGTTCCGGCCTGCAAGCCCTCGATAGCTTTGAAAAAGCATTCTTCGGTAACCTTTACAAGCCTGCGCTTTTCTTCGGAAACCTCGCCTATTAAAAACGTTCTTGCAGCGTCGCCGTGATAACCGTTCTTTTCGGCTGTTATATCCACGCTGACGATGTCGCCGTCCAAAAGTATTCTGTCGCCGGGGATACCGTGGACTACCACTTCGTTGACGGACACGCACGAGCTTGCCGGATAACCCTCGTAACCGAGTTCGGAAGGATACGCTCCGCAGGAGGTTATATACCTGTAAACGAGTTCGTCCACTTCCTTGGTGGTCATACCGGCGCGAATGTTTTTGCCGACGAATTCAAGCGTTTCCTTGACTATGCGGCAGCTTTCGCGCATATATTCAATTTGCTGCGCGTTTTTAACAGTTACCATAAGCGTTCCGCTTAACCGAGTATTTTGCAAATCTGAACAAACACTTCGTCGGGGCTGCCTTTGCCGCTGCGCACCGATTTGAGTTTGCCCTGCGCCTTGTAATAGTCGATTAAAGGCGCCGTCTGCGTATTGTAAGTTTCAAGACGGGACTTGACCGTTTCGGGGTTGTCGTCCGCGCGCTGATAAAGCTCGCCGCCGCACTTTGCGCAGGTCGTTGCGCCGTTAAGCGTAGATACGTGATAGCTTTCGCCGCAAGCGCAAACGCGTCTGCCGCAAATTCTGTCCATAAGCAACGCTTCGTCAACGTCGATATTCAGACAAAGGTCTATCTTTGCAAACTTATCCAGCTCCTCCGCCTGAAAAACGTTACGGGGGAAACCGTCGAGCATGTAACCGTGCTTTGCGTCGTCCCAGGTCAGTCTGTCCTTGACAATGTCGCAGGTGACTTCGTCGGGAACGAGCTTGCCGGCGTCTATATACGATTTAGCGAGTTTGCCTATTTCCGTGCCGCCCTTGATGTTGGCGCGGAAAATATCGCCCGTGGATATGTGCAGCAGCTTGTACTTATCTGCTATTTTGCTCGCCTGAGTGCCTTTGCCCGCACCCGGCGCGCCAAGTAATATAATATTCATAAGCGTTCCGCTTAACCTCGTTTCTTAATTTGTTTACCGTTTGACAGGCTATCACTCAAATCAAACTATTATTTTAAGAAGCCCTTATAATTCTTCATCATAAGCTGCGATTCGAGCTGCTTATCGAGTTCGAGCGCAACCGATACGACGATTAGAATACCCGTCGTGGAGAATACCGAAAGAAGCGCGGTATCGCTTACGACGTTCAGCGACGTCAATACCATCGACAAAATCGAGGGGATAAACGCAACCAACGAAAGGTAAATTGCGCCGAACAGGGTAATTCTGTTGGAAATTTTCTTTAAATAGTCCGCAGTAGGTCTGCCGGGGCGAATACCCTGGATAAAGCCGCCGTTCTGCTGGATAGTTTTTGAAACGTCCTCGGGGTTGAACTGCATAGAAGCGTAGAAGAACGCGAATGCAAATATAAGAAGACACAGAACTATCATATAGATAAGCTGTCCGTACCAAGCGCCCGAGCCGGAGAACCACTGGGTTATGCCGTCGTTCGCGCTGCTGTTGGGCCAGAACAGGCTTATAATCATGTTGGGGAAGGATATAATCGCAAACGCGAAGATAAGCGGCATAACGCCAGAACCGGAAATTCTGATGGGAATAACCGAGGACTGTCCGCCGTACATCTTCCTGCCCTTTACCTGTTTTGCATACTGAACGGGTATGCGGCGCTCGGATAAGTCGACCGTAACGATAGCGGCAAACTCTACGATGGTAAGCAGTACGAAGCCTAAAACTTCCCAAAGTACGGAAGGTTCGCCCGTGAATGCTTTAATGAATTTGTCGACCAAAGTCAGGCCCGCGGTGGAAAGAATACCAACGAAAATTATAAGCGATATACCGTTGGATACGCCGTATTCGGTTATTCTTTCGCCCAGCCACATAACGAGCATTGCGCCGGCCGTGTACACTACCGTAAGGAAAATACCGGCTATCCACTTTGCACCCGTTTCGCCTATAACCGTGCTGCCGAAAAGCGCAAGCTTTAACGAACTGCCCTGAATACCGAAGTTGACGATAATACCTATTGCCTGCGCAATTGCAAGCGCTATGGTTACGTAACGGGTAATCTGCGCAATTTTCTTTCTGCCGTCCTCGCCCTGCTTGGAAAGTCTTTCCAAAGCCGGAATGCCGACCGTTAAAAGCTGAATTATAATCGACGCGTTGATATACGGGCTTATACCTAACGCAAACAGCGTGGCGTTTTGAAGCGAACCGCCCGTAATGGACGAAAGCACGTTCAAAAATTCATTGCCCGTGATTTGTTCGCTGAACGTCGAGGTGGTAATGCCCGGTACGGGAATATAACAGCCCAAACGGAAAATAAGCAGAAGTAACAAGGTTATAAAAATCTTCTTGCGTATTTCCTTGACCTTAAAACAATTTTTTATTGTTTCGAACATAAACAAATCTCCTCACGCAAATATTAGCCTATTCTGCGGCTTGTATTTGCAGTGAATTTCTGTGGGGCTATCCCACTTCAATAAAACGCAGAGAAGCGAGCAAGACAAGGAGCGTGAGGCTTCCCGACGGGGAGTTTACTTTGCGTAAATGACCCAAGGGAACCGCAAGCGCGACACCGTATTGCGACGCTTATATGCGTTTTAGATTATTTCGCAAGTGCCGCCGGCCTTCTCAATAGCTTCCTTAGCCGTAGCCGAGAACTTAGCCGCTTTAACGGTAAGGGCAACCTTAACTTCGCCCGTGCCGAGCACTTTAAGACCTACGGAGTCCTTAACTTCCTTAGCAAGACCGTTAAGACGAACGTAACCGAAGTCTACAACCGTGCCCGCAGGTACGCTTTCAAGCTGGCTTAAATTGATAATGGTATAATTTTTAGCCCATTTGTTGTGGAAACCGCGCTTGGGGATTCTTCTTGCAAGCGGCATCTGACCGCCCTCGAATCCGGGACGAACGCCACCGCCCGAACGCGCCCACTGACCTTTATGACCCTTGCCGGAGGTCTTGCCCAAGCCTGAGCCGATACCTCTGCCGAGTCTTTTTGATTCCTTTCTTGCGCCCTCAGCGGGCGACAAAGTATCTATTCTCATAGTTAACTCCTTATTTCGTGAAAATCTCGGCAAGCCTGCGATTTTGCACGAGATTGCTGCGGACGTAAAACGCTTAACGGCGAAAATGAATTCCGCCTTGCGTTTTTCGGCGCAAATATTTCAGGAACTCTCCTTAAACCTGTTCAACCTTTACAAGGTGCGCAACCTTTTTAATCTGACCAAGGTTTGCGGGGGTTTCCTCCAAGGTTTTCGACTGGCGGATTTTTTTAAGTCCCAAAGCGGCAACGGTATCTTTAACCGATTTAATCTCGCCGTTGGTGCTTTTAATTAAAGTTACTTTAACCATACTTTGCCTCCTTATCGATTCAGCTCTTCAACGCTTATACCGCGTGCCGCCGCAATTTCTTCGGGCGATTTCAAATCGAAAAGTCCGCATACCGCAGCCTTTACGCAGTTGATGGGGTTGGAAGTGCCGTGCGACTTGGTTCTTACGTCCTTAACGCCTGCGGCTTCCATAACCGCACGCACGGGGCCGCCGGCAATAACGCCGGTACCTTCGGATGCGGGCATCATAAGCACGGAGCCTCTGCCGAATACGCCGAGCACGGTGTGGGGAATGGACGTACCTTGAAGCGCAACCTTCCTCATATTCTTTTTAGCCTGTGCATTAGCTTTTTCGATAGCTTCGGGAACTTCCTTGGATTTGCCCATACCGTAACCTACCGAGCCCTTGCCGTCGCCTACGACAACGAGAGCCGCAAAGCGCATATTTCTGCCGCCTTTAACGGTCTTGGTTACTCTGTTAACCTGGATAAGCTTTTTGATTAAGCCGTCGTCTTCCTGCCTTCTTCTGTCGTTTGTTCTTCTTGCAGGTCTTTCTTTCTTTTCTTCCATAATACGCTCCTTAGAAATTAAGTCCGGCTTCTCTTGCGCCGTCTGCCAATGCCTGAACGCGACCGGTATAAATGTAGCCGCCTCTGTCGAACACTACGCTTTCAATGCCGAGCTTTTTAGCTTTTTCGGCAACCGTCTTTCCGACGAGCTTAGCTGCGTCCGTCTTGTTCAGTTTGGCAATTTTGCCCTTAACGTCCTTTTCTACGGTCGACGCGGCGCAAAGCGTTACGCCCTTAACGTCGTCGATAATCTGAACGTATATATGGTTTAAGCTGCGGAAAACGCACATTCTGGGGGTCTCCGCCGTGCCCGAAATCTTTCTGCGGACGCGAGCGTGCCTCTTTAAACGTTCTTCGTTTTTATCAATCTTATTAATCATTGTATCTCCTTCAAGCAAGCTGCCGCATAGCGGCTATTGTTTGCATTACGCCGCGTGGGCGTACGAAATTACTTCTTGCCCTTGCCTCCCGTCTTACCTTCTTTGCGCTCGATAACTTCGTCCGAGTACGCAATTCCGTAGCCGTGGTAGGGTTCAGGAACTCTTATTTTGCGGATGTTTGCAGCGGTCTGACCTACGACGGTCTTATCGATGCCCGAAACTACGATTTCGTTGGGGTTGGGGCACTCGAACTTAATGCCTTCGGGTTCAACGAACTCTACGGGGTGCGAAAAACCTACGTTAAGTACTATTTTGTTGCCCTGCTTTGCAACCTTCCAGCCGACGCCGTTTACTTTGAGGCTCTTTTTGTAGCCCTCGGTAACGCCTACGACCATGTTGTGAAGCAGTGCGCGGTACAAACCGTGTTTTGCGTTAGCGTCGGCAGCTTCGGAAGTTTTAACAACCTCTGCCTCAGCGCCGTTTACTTTGATATCGATATCGCCCACAACCTTCTGGGTGAGCGTGCCCTTGCCGCCTTTAACCGTGATAAGTCCGTTTTCGAACGTTACGGTTACGCCTGCCGGCAGAGCTACGGGTAATTTACCTATTCTTGACATATAAAATTACCTCCTTACCAGATGTAGCAAAGCACTTCGCCGCCGACGTTCTGCGCCTTTGCCTGCTTATCCGTCATAATACCCTTGTTGGTGGAAAGTATTGCAATTCCCAATCCGTCCATAACCTTGGGCATGGTCTCAACGTCCGAATAAACGCGGAGGCCGGGACGGGAAACTCTCTTCAAGCCGTTGATAACCGACTTTTTCTTGCCAACGTATTTTAAAGTTAATACTATTTTGCCGTTGTGCTCGTCCGCTACGTGCTTAACGTCTGCAACGTAACCTTCTTTGAGCATAATTTCGGCGATAGCCTTTTTCATATTGGATGAGGGAACTTCAACCACATCCTTATTTGCACGAATCGCGTTGCGAACGCGTGTGAGCATATCTGCTATAGGGTCTGTCATTTTAATTCTCCTCCTCTTACCAACTCGATTTCTTTACGCCGGGTATCTGACCCTTGTAAGCGAGGTTTCTGAAACAGATACGGCAAACACCGTACTTTCTTAAAACCGCGTGCGGTCTGCCGCAAATGGAGCAACGGGTGTACGCTCTCGTCGAGTATTTAGCAGGCTTCTGCTGCTTGTTTATCATTGATTTCTTAGCCATTTTCTACTCCTTACTTCTTGAAGGGCATACCCATCGCCCTCAAAAGCTCTCTCGCTTCTTCGTCTGACTTTGCGGTTGTTACGAAACAGATATCCATACCCCTGATTTTTTCGACCTGGTCGTACTGAATTTCGGGGAAGATGAGCTGTTCCTTAACGCCCATGCAGTAGTTGCCCTTGCCGTCGAAACTTTCGGAGGGAACGCCACGGAAGTCGCGGACTCTCGGAAGAGCAATGGAAGTTAATTTATCGTAGAAGTCGTACATCATCTTGCCGCGCAGGGTAACTTTCAAACCTATGGTCATGCCCTCGCGCACCTTGAAGTTTGCAACCGACTTTTTAGCCTTGCACAGCACGGGCTGCTGTCCCGTAATCTGCTTTAACTCGTTCTGAGCTATCTGAATGGACTTTGCATTGTCCTTGATATCGCCTAAGCCCGAGCTTATTACTATTTTAACAAGCTTGGGAACCTGCATCGGGTTCTTATAGCCGAACTTTTCGGTAAGTGCGGGCTTTACTTGCTTGTCGTAGTTTTCAAGAACACGCGACACGTAAACTTTTTCAGTAGTTTCTTTCTTCTTCGTAGCCATTGCGCACCTCCTTATTCAGCCTTATTGTCTTCCGCGGGAGCAGTCTCCGCGGTTTCTTCTTTCTTTGCGCGCTTTCTTACACGCTTTGCAGGCGCTTCCTTCTTAGCCGCCTTGCCCGTTGCCTTGCCGGAGTAGCCCTTGTCGAGCACTGCGCCGCACTTGGGGCAAACGCGAACCTTTTTGCCGTCTACAACGGAGTGTTTAACCCTTATAGCCTTGTCGCAAGCCTCGCACAAAACCATTACGTTTGATGCGTTGAGGGGAGCTTCCTTTTCGACTATCTGAGAAACTTCGTTAGCTTTTCTTGCTTTCTGCGCCTTTTTGTGAATGTTTACGCCCTCTACGGTTACGGTATTGCTCTTGGGTGAAACCGCGATAACCTTGCCCGTTTTAGCTGCATATTTGCCGGTGATAACGACTACCGTATCATTTAATTTTACGTTCATGGTCTTTCTCCTTTAATTACAGCACTTCGGGTGCGAGCGAGATAATCTTCATGTAGTTCTTTTCACGAAGCTCTCTTGCTATCGGTCCGAAAATACGCGTTCCGCGAGGTTCTTTGTTGGTGTTGATTATAACCGCGGCGTTATCGTCGAACGTGATATACGTTCCGTCGTCGCGTCTTATACCTTTCTTAGTGCGCACGATTACGGCTTTAACAACTTCGCCTTTCTTAACCGCGCCGCCGGGGGCTGCCGTCTTAACCGAGCAAACGATAACGTCGCCGATGTTGGCAAACTTTCTGAACGAACCGCCCAGCACCTTTATACACATAAGCTCTTTTGCGCCGCTGTTATCGGCAGCTTTAAGCCTTGTCTGAGGTTGTATCATATAAACTCCTTTCGCGCAAATCTCACTTCGTTGCGATTTGCCGCGATAATATTTAATTTTGTCGTAAAAACGCTTAACGGCAAAAGTAAATTTTACCTTGCGTTTTTTCGGCGTATTTTGTTTTGGAAAATTACTTTCCGTTGCCTTAAAGGCTGTTCCGGCGGAAATAAATTCCGCCTGCCTTTTGCGGCATATTTGAATTTATGCTAAAACTTACAACCGTTGCAGAGGATTGCTCCGTAATAGGTTTGCAATCGTACAACCTGAATATTAGTTTTAATTACTTAGCCTTTTCTATTATTTCGGCAACGCGCCAGTTCTTATCCTTCGACAGCTTGCGCGTTTCTACGATGCGAACCTTATCGCCTTCGCCGCACGCGTTTTCCTCGTCGTGCGCCTTGAAACGGGTGGTACGGGTTATCGTCTTTTTATACAGGGGGTGTTTGGACTTTTCTACAACGGCAACAACGACCGTCTTGTCCATCTTGTCGGATACGACAATTCCAACCCTTTCTTTTCTGAGTGTAGTCCTGTTTTCCATAACTTCTGCTCCTTTTTACGCCTTTAACTGCCTTGCGCGGATAACCGTGTTCACCCTTGCGATATCCTTTTTAACGAGGTTTATCGACATGGGATTTTCAAGCTGACCGCTCGCGTGGCGAAAGCGCAGATTAAAAAGTTCCGTTTTAAGCTCTTGAAGCTTTTTCAAAAGCTCCTCGTCGCTCAAATTTACTATTTCCTTAGCCTTCATTAGCCTCACCGCCTTCTTCAACTTGCTCGGGTTCTTTTACCAAGAACTTGCACTTAACGGGAAGTTTATGGCTTGCAAGGCGCATTGCCTCGCGCGCGATTTCCTCGTTTACTCCCGCCATTTCAAACATTACTCTGCCGGGTTTTACGTCTGCTACCCAATACTCAACCGAGCCTTTACCTGAACCCATACGGGATTCGGCAGGGTGCTTGGTTATGGGCTTGTGGGGGAATATGTCTATCCATACTTTACCGCCACGCTTAATAAATCTGGTCATTGCGATACGGGCTGCTTCTATCTGTCTGGAAGTAATTCTGCCGCCTTCCAGAGCTACGAGGCCGTACTCGCCGTAAGCGATTTTATTGCCCTTCTGAGCCTTGCCGCGAATTTTGCCGCGGTGCTGCATTCTTCTTTTAACTCTCTTGGGGATTAACATTACTCTTCGCCTCCCTCCGAAATAATCAGACGTTTAGCCGTATCAAGCACTTCGCCCTTGTATATCCAGCACTTAATGCCGAGTACGCCGAAGGTGGTGTGCGCTTCCGCAAAGCCGTAATCGATGTCGGCGCGGATGGTTTGAAGAGGTATAGAACCCTCGTGGTAGCTTTCGCTGCCGGCGATTTCTCTGCCGTCGAGACGTCCGCCCACGGTAATTTTAACGCCCTTAACGCCGGTTTTTGCAACCTTTGCTATCTGCTGTTTAACCGCTCTTCTGTACGATACGCGCTTTTCAAGCTGCGAAGCAACCGCTTCTGCAACGAGCTGAGCGTCCTGGTCGATTTTTTCGACCTTTTTAACGTTTATTATGATGGCCTTGCCCTTTGCAAGCTTAGCCAAATCTTTTTTGATAACCTCTATCTCGGAGCCTGCCTTACCGATAAGCACGCCGGGACGACCGGTGTAGATGCCTACTTCGATTTTGTTAGCAGCTCTTATGATAGTGATTTTGCTTATAGCCGCGTCGTAATACTTCTTTTTTAAGAAGGTACGGATTTCATTGTCCTCTTTGATAAAAGCGGAAAAGTTTTTCTTATCAGCGTACCACTGGGTATCCCAAGCGGAAATTACGCCGACTCTCAAACCGTGAGGATTAACTTTTTGTCCCATAATTTTATCTCCTTATACCTTCTTCGCGTCGAGTATGACGGTAACGTGGCTGGTTCTTTTCAGAATGGCGTGGCCGCGGCCCTTGGAAACGGGCTGCATTCTCTTTAAATGAGGGCCGCCGTTAGCAAAAGCTTCGGCAACGATAAGGTCGCTTCTGTCCATTCCGTTGTTGTGCTCGGCGTTAGCCGCCGCGGATAAAAGTACTTTTTTAACCTCTAAGCTTCCGCCCTTGTTGCAATAAGTTAAGATTGCTTCCGCCTCTTCTACGGACTTGCCGCGGATAAGCGCGAGAACCGTTCTTATTTTGTAGGGGGAAATTCTGAGGTATTTAGCCGTTGCGTAAGGACGGTTATCCTTATTGGCGGCAATTCTTTCAACCTTTTTATTCATATTGCTTGCCATAATTCAACTCCTTACTTCTTGGCGGTCTTAGCCGCGTGTCCCTTGAACGTTCTGGTGGGCGCGAATTCACCTAACTTGCAGCCTACCATATCCTCGGTTACGTATACGGGAACGTGTTTTCTTCCGTCGTAAACCGCGATAGTATGTCCTACCATCTGGGGGAATATCGTTGTCGCGCGCGACCAGGTCTTAACGACCTTCTTCTCGCCGGCAGCGTTCATCGCCTCGATTCTTGCCATAAGTCTTTCTTCGGCATAAGGTCCTTTCTTAACGCTTCTTGACATTGTCTATTCCTCCTTAATTAATTCTCTTCAAAATGAACTTTGAAGTAGGGTTCTTCTTCTTTCTCGTCTTATAGCCGAGCGCAGGCTTGCCCCAAGGGGTCATAGGGCCTGCATGGCCGACAGGGCTCTTGCCTTCGCCGCCGCCGTGAGGGTGGTCGTTGGGGTTCATAACCGAACCGCGGACGGTGGGACGGATACCGAAGTGTCTCGTTTTACCGGCTTTACCCACGCGGATAATTTCGTGTTCGAGGTTGCCTACCTGTCCGATAGTAGCCTTGCATTTAAGCGAGATAAGTCTCATTTCGCCGGAAGGCATCTTGATGGTCGCATAAGCGCCCTCTTTTGCCATAATCTGCGCGGAGATACCTGCGGAACGCGCTATCTGCGCGCCGCGGCCCGGCTGCATTTCGATTGCGTGAACGACGGTACCTACGGGGATATCCGCAAGGCAAAGCGCGTTGCCGCTCTTGATGTCCGCAGTGCTGCCCGAAAGGACTTTGTCGCCTACGTTCAGGCCTACGGGCGCGAGGATATACCTCTTTTCGCCGTCTGCGTACGCAAGGAGCGCGATGTGCGCCGAACGGTTGGGGTCGTACTGAATGGACTTAACCGTTGCGGGAATGCCGTCCTTATTGCGCTTGAAATCTATTATTCTGTACTTAATTCTGTTGCCGCCGCCGATATGACGAACGGAAATTTTACCTTGATTGTTCCTGCCGCCCGATTTGCGCTTATCGTGCAATAAGCTTCTTTCGGGCTTGTCGCCCGTAAGCTCGGTGTAAGCGCTTACCGTCATAAAACGGCGCGCGGGGGAGGTAGGTTTATACCTTTTAACTGCCATAATTAGTGCCTCCTTGCTCCTTACGATAACGAGTTGAAGAACTCAATCGCCTTGGAGTCAGCTTTAAGCTGGACGACTGCCTTCTTGTAATCGGGGGTGTAGCCCTCGTTTCTGCCCATTCTTTTAAGCTTGCCCTTGCAGTTCAGGGTGTTTACGCTTTCAACTTCAACGCCGAACAGCTTTTCAACCGCATGCTTAATCTGGGTCTTGTTAGCCGACTTTTTAACGATGAACGTATACTTTTTGTCGGCGATACCGTCGTAACCTTTTTCCGTGAGGAGAGGTTTTAAAATTATATCTTCGGCAAACATTATTCTCCGTAGACCTCCTCTATTTTCTTAACCGCAGCCTTGGTCAGAACGACCTTTGCGTTGGCAACCACTTCGTAAGTGGAAATCTGCGCTACGGGAAGGGTGGAAAGCTCCTGTATGTTCCTTGCTGCGAGAATTACGTTCTTGTCGTCGTTGTCCATAACGATAACGGCGGACTTGTCAAGCTTCAACGCCTTCTGGAACGCTACCATTTCTTTCGTCTTGCCTTCCTTAACTTTGAGGCTGTCCACAACGACCACTTCGCCGTCTGCAACCTTTTTGGAAAGCGCCGATATAAGTGCGGCAACCTTTGCCTTTTTGTTCATATCCTTGGAAAAGTCGCGGCTCTTGGGTGCGAACACAACGCCGCCCTTTATCCACTGCGGTGCCCTTATAGAGCCCTGACGCGCATTACCCGTGCCTTTCTGTCTCCAAGGCTTTCTGCCGCCGCCCCTTACTTCCGTACGGGTCAAGGTCGACTTTGTGCCCTGCCTTTCGTTTGCAAGACGGGTAACTACCGCCTGGTGAATGAGCGCTTCGTTGTACTCAGCGCCGAACACCTTGTCGCTTAATTTCATCGAACCGGCTTCCGTGCCGTCCATTTTATACACTTTAATACTAGGCATACTTTGGTACCTCCTTATTTAACGGTGTCGTTTATGGTAACGACAGCCCCGTTAGGGCCGGGAACAGACCCTTTAATAAGTAAGCAGTTTCTCTCAACGTCCACCCTTACGATTTCGAGGTTTTGTACGGTTACGTTCTCAACGCCGTACTGACCTGCGAGGCGCTTGTTCTTGAATACCCTCGAAGGCGAGCTGTTCGCGCCCATAGAACCGGGTTCTCTGTGAACGGGGCCTACGCCGTGGGTTTCCTTCAACCTGTGCTGATTCCATCTCTTGATAACGCCGGAATAGCCGTGACCTTTGGATACGCCGTGAACGTCTACCTTGTCGCCAGCTGCAAATACGTCTGCCTTGATTTCGCTGCCAACCTGATAGGAAGCGGTGTTTTCAAGACGGAACTCTTTAAGCACTTTGCAGGGCTTAACGCCGGCTTTCTTGAACTGTCCGAGTTCGGGCTTGGTCAAAGCCTTTTCCTTTGCTTCGTCAAAACCGAGTTTCAAAGCGGCGTAGCCGTCCTTTTCGACAGTTTTGATTTGCACTACGGGGCAGGGACCTGCTTCGATAACCGTTACGGGTATCACCTTGCCCTCCGCCGTAAATATCTGGGTCATACCAGCTTTACGGCCGATGATTGCTTTATTCATTGATAAAGTTCTCCTTAAAAAATTTATTTTTTCAGATAACTCGTTCTAAGTAGCGCCGCTTTCGCGTCGGCATAAATCCGTTGGTTATCTATATTGACTTATTATATATATGGAATAATCAGAGCTTGATTTTGATATCTACGCCTGCCGGAAGGTGCACGGTATCGAGCAATTTCGCGTTGGGGGTATAGATATCGATAATTCTCTTATAAGTTCTCTGTTCGAACTGCTCGCGGCTGTCCTTGTATTTATGAGGCGAGCGAAGAATCGTTACTATCTCCCTCTCGGTGGGAAGGGGAATAGGTCCGGAAATTTTCGCGCCGCTCTTCTTCATAGTTTCAACTATGCGCTGAGCTGCAAGGTCAACCAATTCGTGGTCGTAAGCTGCAAGTTTGATTCTGATTTTCTGTCCTGCCATTTGTGAACTCCTGTACTAACTTGAAATTTTTTAGCTGTGTCAACTTAACCGTGTGTATCGCGGCTTTGAGTACTAAAAAACACCAAACGTTTGGTGTCGCTTTAAAGCCACGGTTAGTCGCAGGGGTCGCGCCCCTACATTTGTCAGCGCAAATTATCTGTTGCGAGAGCTTTTTTCGCACTTTTGCAGTAACTTTACGCCTCAACCCAATACGCACCCATTGAACACGCTTGACTATTATATATAATCAAAAAGCTTTTGTCAACGGAATTTAAGCCCTATTTTTGCGGTTTTTTTAACTTTTTTGCCCTGTTTTACCCCGTTTTTGCCCGTTTTGAGGATACCCCGAAAAACCTTGCCGCAAGCCACAATATATTGACAAAATTCCTTAAAAAACCCCGTATTTAGTCCTTTGAAAACTATGCAAAAACCGCCAAAAAACTACTATTATATTTTCTTATACCCTTTTTAAAATGAAATATAACAGACTTTTTGAAAAATAGTTACAAAAAATCTGTTAATTTAAGTGTAATTATCTTTTGAAACTTCCATACCGAGTAATACGCCGCTTTTAAAACCAACCCTATATGCGGTCTTTTCCGTCTCTAATTCAAGCTCTCCGTATAATGTATTAATTCTCGACAACATTTCTTTTTGCTTTTCATTTAAGGTACTGTCAAGCTTATCGCAAAGGTCTAATAATTCTTGTTTGTCTTGATTATACTTCTCCGTATTGCTTATCCCCTCGCATACGTCGCATTCATAATAATAAAAATCTTCTATTATTGAAGTCATAATTCTAAACTCCTTTATCAAAATATTGATATGGGCATTATAGTATCAAGATTTTGATAAGTCAATTACTTTAAGCAATATTTTGATATTTTGTAGTAGAACTATGTACGGCAAAGAAATTAAACAAATACGTAAATCTTTAAATTTTACGCAAACACAAGTTGCACAGGCGACGGGCATTCCGCAAAATACTTTAAGTTGGATTGAGGCCGATAAAGGTATTCCAAATATACAGCAGTGTGTTTTGTTGGCCAACTTTTACGGTGTTACCCTTGAAGAATTGCTTGGTCTTGAATTAAATAAATAATCTTAAACGCCCCACGGCAAAGCCGTGGGGCGCTTTATTTATTTTTCTATTATTTTTTCTGCTAATTGCGGCGGCAGCTCCTCGTACCGCAAAAACTCGGTAGAAAATTTACCTTGCCCCCTAGTAAGTCCGCGCAAGTCTGTTGCGTACTTTGTAATTTCCGAAAGCGGAACTTCGGCAACGACCGTCGTTACGTTGCCCTCTGTCGAGCTGTCGGAAATTCTACCTCTGCGCTTGGATATATCGCCCATAACTCCGCCGAGGTATTCGCCGTCAACGGCAACTTTCAGCTTCATAACCGGCTCTAACAGCACGGGCGAAGCGTTTTTAATTCCCTCTTTAAACGCAAGCGCGGCCGCCGCCTTGAAAGCCATTTCCGAGGAGTCCACATCGTGGTAGCTTCCGTCGTAAAGCACCGCCCTCACTCCCGTTACGGGGTACCCTGCAAGCACTCCGCGCGAAAGGCATTCCCTAAGCCCCTTTTCAACCGCCGGTATGTACTGCTTGGGTACTGCGCCGCCCACAACCTCGTCGGCGAACTCAAACTCGCTCTCGCACGGCTCGAAGCGCACTTTGCAGTGTCCGTACTGTCCGTGTCCGCCCGACTGCTTTTTGTGTTTGCCCTCGGCGCTGGCTACGGCGCGTATAGTCTCGCGGTAAGGAATTTTCGGCTCGGAAAGCTTCACCTCTATGCCGTATCTCGATTTCAGCTTTTTAGCGAGCATTTCAAGGTGAACCTCGCCCTGACCGCTCAGTATCAGCTCGCCGGTGTCCGCGCGCTTTTCAACCGAGAATGTATAGTCCTCCTCGCGCATCCTTGCAAAGCCTGCCGCCATTTTGTCCTCGTCGCCCTTGACCGCGGTAGTAACCGCAAGCGAAATTGAGGGGCGCGGAAAACGTATGGGGTCGAAAACAAGGTTCGTGCCGACGGCGCAAAGAGTATGGTTCGTATCGGTGCTTGCAAGCTTGTTTACCGCGCCGATATCGCCTGCGGAAAGCTCGGTTACAAGCTCCGCCTTTTTGCCTTTGAGCGCAAATATCTGACCTATGCGCTCCTCAACCCCCGTGTTTGCGTTTAAAACGGTCATGCCCGTTTTCAGTCGGCCGCGGAAAATCTTAATATAGTTCATTTTGCCCGAGTACGCGTCGTACACGGTTTTGAAAACCTGCGCGGCGAAAGGCCCGTCCTCTTCGCAGGTGACGTTTATCATTTCGTCGGCGGCGAGGTCGGTTGCAAGCGAGTTTCTGCGCTCGTTTGCGGTGGGCATATAGCGCACTATTTCGTCCAACAGATTTATAACGCCGCGGTTTTGAAGCGCGCTGCCCGACATTACGGGTATAACGTTGCCCGTTGCAATGCCGCGGCGAACGCCGTGAACGGTATCCTCTTTGGAAAGCGCGCCGTTCTCGAAGTATTTATCCAGCAGCAGCTCGTCGTTTTCCGCAGCGGTCTCCATAAGCGAGGCCTGCATTTCGTCCATATATTTTTTCAGCTCGTCGGGAACGGGTATTTCCTGCGGCCCCTGGGTGGAAAACTTGTAGGCTCTTTCCTGAATGGCGTTGACGTAGCCCGTCATTTTGCCGTCCGACATTATGGGTATCTGAATGGGCGCAAGCTTGCCGGCGTATTTTTCCCTGAGCGCGTGCACAGTGCCCGCGTAGTCCGCGTTGGCTTTGTCCATTCCGTTTATGAAAATTACAAGCGGTTTGCCGAGCTTCAAGCAGTACTCCACCACGCTTTCCGCGCCGACCGGCAGAACGCCGTTAGCGCCTATGACGAGCACCGCCGCGCCGCAGGCAGCAAGCCCCTCGTGCCGCTCGCCCTCGAAGTCGTAAAAGCCGGGCAAGTCCAAAAGGTTTATTTTTACGCCTTTCCAGACGAGGTATGCAACCGAAGTGTAAACGGAAAGCTTTTTGGCTTTTTCAAGCTCGTCAAAGTCCATTACGGTCGTGCCGTCCTCGACCTTGCCCATTCTGTCCGTTACGCCGCCGTTGAAAAGCATTGCCTCGCAAAGGGTGGTCTTGCCCTCGCCGCTGTGGCCTATTACCGCCACGTTTCGTATCTCTTTTGATGTTATGTTCATAATATTTTCCCCTTATATTTCTATTATAATATAGGTTTTGTCATTTTACAAGGGGCAATTTAAAAATTCCGCCCACAGCAAAGCTGTGAACGGAACGTTTGATTTGAGAGTTGCTTGTGTTAAGCAAAAGAATTTAAGATACTTTGATTAAACGGAACGTTTAAACCCTGTATTTTATATATTTAATTAATTGCGTCAACGCGCTTATAAAAATCAATACGCCTATACTCATAAAGAAGCACATACCGGCAAATATCGGCGAGAACGACGATAAAAACTCGTGCAGCGAGGAAATCGGCAGCGGCGTACCCGTATCTCCGTAAATAGCAATAAGCAGAAATACCGGCCCTACAATAAAAAACGCGCCGAACAGACAGGGTATTAAAAATATTTTAACTAACGCAAAGCTGTCGAAAGCGGTAAACATAACCAAAACTCCGCCACCGACGAAAAACGCGCCTATGCCCCAGGGTATCTGCTGATTTATCTTAAAGTGCAGCATTATCACCACTACGCCGACCGCGGCGGCGATAAACCCCATAATCAGCCCTGCAAGGTGGTTGCCCGTAAAAGTCTCCTTTAAAGCGTTAGGTTCGGACTCGTACTTGTCAACGTAATCGTATTCCTTGAATTTTTCCCTTTTGACTTTTCTCGGCTTTTCCACTTCCAGCAAATCGCCGAAAATCTCTTTAAGCTTATAGACTTCCTCTTTTTTTATATCTGCGTTGGAGTACTCCCATTCGCCGCGTATAGAATATATCGCCGTGCGATATGCGCTTCCGGCTTTTTGAAGCGTTACGCGTTTAATTACGTTCCGGTTCAGCCAGCGCGACTTGCCGTAGTTGATTATATTTATGTATTTTTTATAGATATACAGCGCGTATTTTTTGTCCGCGTTTCTGTCCGCCTCTTCAACCTGCGCTTCAATGCGCCTTCTGTCCTCGCGGTGGACGGTGTTGGTTCTCAGCGCAAAGCGCGCTAACTTGCCCCAAAGCCCGAACATAGTCACAAACAGTATAAGCTCGATTACCGCAAGCAGAAAAAACGACGGGATAAGCTCCGCAAGCCGAACCCAGTTTTCATAATTGACGGCTGCGGCTATAAAGCTGTACAGATACCAGAATACGAGAAACACCGCAACGGCAAAAAGATATATACCCGTAGGCGTTGACATAACCTGCTTAAAGTGCAGCTGTTTACCGTCGAACTCCGCCTTGCTGTTGTCGCTCTCGAAAACCGGAATACCGGCGTCCGCAGGCTCTTCTATATAAAATTTTTCGTAAACGTATTTAGACATTTTTAATAATAGGTTACGACTACCTCTTCGGGTGGTTCGGCTCTTTCAGCCTTTTCCGCTATAAATACGGGGCCTTCCGACTGATAAGCCGAGTTGTATTCTATCTTGATTTTTGCCGTTACCGTAAGCCAGTCACGCGTCTGCACGCCCTTTACAAGGTCGTTGAGCTTAACCGCAAAACCGTCGTAGGCAATGTCCGCCTCGCAACAGGTCATTATATGCCTGCCCAAAACTATATAGCCCTTGGGAACTTTCCGCGATACCGCCGCCATCCCCTTGAACCGTACCGTCTTGCCGACGTACTCCGCCGTGTTTTCCGCCATGTCGCGGTAAAACCAGGCAAAATCCCTGTCCGCTATCTCGATAATGGGTGCGGTCTTGTCGAACGGCATAGGGTCTTCTATTTCGTCGAACTCGGGCTTGCCGCCTAAATATTCGTACACGATGTCGGGTCTGCGCGAAATTCCGCGCACTACCTTGTGGAAGTCCATTTTATCAAACTCGCCCTTGAAGCGGTTGAATACGACCATCTGCGTCATCTGAATTTTGTCGAAAACAAGCTGGCGCATATTTGCGTTGTAATTCAAAAACGTTGTCGCGTCGAAGAACGTCATTATCTGGTTAATGACCCAGCTTTCGGGCATTGCGTCGAAAAACTGCTGCAACAGCCAGGTGCCGTTGTACTCTACCACTACGCGCTGTACCTTGTGCTTTTTGGTGAGCGCTTCGAGGTTTTCCATTGTAAGCTCTTCCGCGCTTTCAAGCGTTACAACCGCAACGTTTTGTACGGCAAACTTTTCGGGCGAGTATTCAACCTCGCCTTCCTCGCAGACCAAAAGCATTGTCCTTTCGCCGTTTTCCATTCTCGGGTCTTCGAGCGTTTCCTGAATAAATTGAGTTTTGCCCGATTCCAGAAAACCGAGAAACATATAAACGGATATCTCTTCCATAACCTTACGTTAACGAGGTATCTTAATTTCTTAGCAGATACCCCGACAAACCTCCAATCAAACGTATTAATCTGCGTTTTACACCCCAAAAAGTTCTGTTAATTCTTCCTTATCTATTTTACTGCCTATAACGCAAAGTCTGCCCGTGTACGAAGCTCCGCCCTCGCGGATATTGATTTCGCCCGGAATATAGTCGAAGTGCAGCCACTTGCCGTTTTCGCCTGCAACTATGCCCTTTGCGCGGAGCACAGTTCCGAACCGAACCGCGTCCGAAAGCGCCGAAAGCATTTGGTTAAGCCCCTCTTTTGTGAACTTCTTGCCCGTTTCAACGCCCCAGCTTGCGAATACGTCGTCGGCATGGTGGTGATGATGTTCGTGCTCGTGGTCGTGGTCATGGTGATGATGGCCACAACCGCATTCGCCGTGCTCGTGCTCGTGCTCGTGCTCGTGTTCTTCATGGTCGTGGTCGTGGTGGCAGCAGTGGTGTTCGTGCTCCTCATGGTCGTGGTCGTGATGGCAGCAGTGATGCTCGTGCTCGTGTTCAAGCTCTTCAAGCGCGCCTTCGAGGGTATCGATATGCTCCATTGCCGAAAGTATATCCTTGCCGCTAAGCTCGTTCCAGGGCGTGGTAACTACGGTTGCGTGAGGGTTCTTTTCGCGCACGAGAGCTACGGCGGTATTCAGCTTGTCCGCCGAGGCAACGTCAGCGTGACTGAACACTATGCAGGCCGCGGTCTGAATCTGGTCGTTGAAAAACTCGCCGAAGTTCTTCATATACATTTTGCACTTAGCCGCATCCACAACGGCGGTGTAGGAATTAATTTTGCAGTCTTTGAGTTTTGCGCTTTCAACTGCGCGGATAACGTCGGAAAGCTTGCCCACGCCCGACGGCTCTATTAAAATGCGGTCGGGATGATACTCGTTGTAAACCTGTTGAAGCGCCTTTGCAAAGTCGCCGACAAGCGAGCAGCATATACAGCCCGAGTTAAGCTCGTTTATTTTAACGCCTGCGTCCTGCAAGAAACCGCCGTCAACGCCGATTTCGCCGAACTCGTTTTCAATTAAAACAAGTTTTTCGCCTGCGAACGCTTCCTTGATTAACTTTTTGATGAGCGTGGTCTTGCCTGCGCCCAAAAAGCCGGAAAAAATATCGATTTTAGTCATAATTTCACCTCGTTTTATAATACCCGCGAGAAATCTCGCGGGTGTAGAATTTTAATATGTCAGTTTGCGGAACGAACCGTCCTCTTTATGTATCATAACGTTAGCGTCCTGATTTTCCGCAAGGGTCTTGCAATAGTCTATCGCTTCCTTCTGGGTCTTGAAAAGCTTCGTAGCCCTGCTTGCGCCGGCAGCCTTTATCTGCCACATATTGTCGTCCTTGCGCTTGGATATATGATAGGTTTTAGAAGCCGGTTTTTCAGCCGCGGCAGGTTTTGCCTCTGCCGGCTTTGCCGCAACGGGCTTTGCCGCAGGTTTTTCGGCAGGCTTTTGCACGGGTTTTTCTTCTTCGACCGGCTTAGCCTCTTGCTTCTTTTCCTGAACGGGCTCCTGCTTTTTTGCCGTTGCCGATTTTTTAGCTTTCTTCTTATTGGCGTTTACGACTATAATCAGAATTATTATCAGCAGTAACGCCGCCGCTGCAACCGCTCCGGCGATTATCCACTGCGTAGTCGTAATTTCTATCGAGAGTAAATTCATCTGTGCACCTTTAATTCTTGGTAATCTTAACGCTCTTGATAATTATGGGCGTTTTAACTGCCTTGAACGTTCTTTCGATATTCTTGTCGCTGTCTTCCTTTGAGAAGCCCTCTATGCTGTCAACGTACACGGTTGTGGTAACCGTCTTGTCGCTGAGGCCCGTACCGTAAGCTTCTTCAAGGTAGGTGTTTACCGCTTCGGCAAGCTCTGTAACGTCGTCAACGTCGTCGGCCTGAGCAAATACGCAGTACTCGGTTGACGAATACGACGAAGAACCTACCTGTACCGAGAATACCGAAGTTGCGCAGTTGGACTTGTAGTCCGCCTGAATAATCTGGTCGGAAGTCGGAGTTACGAATACCTTTTGGGTAGTTTCCTTTTTATAGTAGAACATTTTAAGGCTGCCGACCTCGGCACTCAGCGCACCGCTGGTTATAACCTGGTTGATGTTGTTATGATACTCGCCCATAAGCACGGGAAGCGCATACTCCGAATTTATAACGCGTACGGGGTTATTGTCGTCGTCGCGGACGATATTGCCGTTTTTATCGGTCTTGTAATCGGTATTGGAATACACCGAGGGCGTAAGCTTGCCGTTTTCGAACAGCGAGTAATAAACGCTCTCCTTGGAGTTATCGGTAAAGTAGCCCGACATTGTGTCGCCGCCGGACGAATACTGAGCGTACTGCTCGGCGTTGTACGAATACGCGCCCGTAAGCCAGTCGCCCGTGCCGTAGTCGTGCACGACCATATTATCGTAGAAGCCCTCGCGCGAAAGCTCGATAAAGTGGCGCACGGTCTGGGGATACATATTTCTGTACAAGGTATAGTCTACTACGTACTCCTTGTTGTTGAACTCGAAAGTGATGCGCGCCTTGGGGTGCGAAGTTTCGATAGTGCAGGCCGATGCCGCTGCCGAAAACGCAACGACGCCTGCAAGAAGCGAACCCGTTATAAATCTTTTAATTTTGCTGATAGCCATAATTTTGTTCCAGTTTAGCGTGATAATTATACTACTTTATTTTACTTTTAATTGTTGACTTCGTCAAGCGTTTTAATTTGCGCCCGACAATTTTTTTTAAATAAAGTAAAACCGCTCGCAAGCGACGCTTGCGAGCGGTTTGATTTTGTTATTGAATTACTCCAAAACTGCGGTTGCGCCGGCTGCTTTGAGGTCAGCAAGAATCTTTTCTGCATCCTCTTTAGCAACGTTCTCTTTAAGAACGCCACCCTTTTCAACAGCGGTTTTAGCTTCAACAAGGCCAAGGCCCGTGAATGCGCGTACAACCTTGATAACGTCGATTTTCTTAGCGCCTGCGTCTTTAAGAACAACGTTGAACTCGGTCTTTTCCTCAGCTGCCGCTGCTGCGGGAGCTGCGCCTGCTGCAGGTGCAGCAGCTACTGCTACGGGAGCAGCGGCGCTAACGCCGAACTCCTCTTCGAGAGCCTTAACAAGCTCGCTGGTTTCAAGTAAAGTCAAAGTTTTGATTTCTTCGATTAATTTTTTGATGTCTGCCATTTTATTTAATTCTCCTGATTATTTTTATATTTTAATTATATTTTTTAATTTTGCGCTATGAGGTTGCGCCAACCGTTTCACTGTAATTATTGCTTTGTTTGTGCCACAGCGTTAAGCGCACGCACAAGCCCTGCAACGACGTTGTTGAGTACTCCCGCAAGATTTGTAGCGGGCGACTGCAACGAGCCGAGCATTTTTGCGACAAGCTCTTCCCTTGCAGGTATAGCCGCAAGCGCCTTGGCGCCGGCCTTGTCAACGTACGCGTTGTCAACGAAAGCGCTCTTTAAAACGATTTTGCCTTCAAGGTCTTTCGCGGCGTTAATCATAACCTTAGCCGCTCCGGTTTCGTCCGAGCCGAAAGTTACGGCGGTAGGGCCGTTGAGGTCGGCGTCGAAATCCTTATATCCCAAATCGTTAAAAGCTTTTCTTACAAGCGTGTTTTTGTATACCTTGTATTCGCAACCCGCCTTTTTGCATTTCTGACGGAGGTCGGATACTTCCTTAACGGTAAGCTTGTTGTAATCTACCAAAACAACCGACTTAGAAGCCTTGATTTTTTCGGTAATTTCCTGTACTACTACTTTTTTAGCTTCGAAATTAGCTGACAAATTTTTACCTCCTTTTCCGCATATCAAGCGAAAAATTCCCTGTTGCCGCACGGCAACAGGGAACAAGCAGCGCACAATACGCATTTAAAACTTATTATTCCTGCAACCTCGGTGGGATAATTAAGTCTTGCGACGCCCACTTTCTACGGCAGCAAATTTAATTTACTGTTCGATTATAACGGTTAATTTTTATAAAGTCAACCGTTTTTTAGCCTTTATTGTAATTTACACGCACACCGGGGCCCATCGTAGAGGTCAAAGTAACGCTCTTAATATACTGGCCCTTTGCGGTTGCAGGCTTTGCCTTGACAATTGCGTCCATAAGCGCGGTGAAGTTTTCGGTGAGTTTTTCAACGCCGAACGACTTCTTGCCGATACCTACGTGGATAATTGCGGTTTTATCAAGACGGTATTCAACTTTACCGGCCTTAACTTCTTTAACCGCCTTGGCAACGTCCATAGTAACCGTGCCGCTCTTGGGGTTGGGCATTAAGCCCTTGGGGCCGAGGATACGGCCAATTCTACCTACAACGCCCATCATATCGGGGGTGGTAATCATAACGTCGAAGTCGAACCAGTTATCCTTCTGGATACGCTGAATCATTTCTTCCGCGCCGACGTAGTCTGCGCCTGCCGCCGTAGCCGCGTCCGCCTTGTCGCCCTTTGCAACGACTAAAACCTTTTTGGTTTTACCGGTGCCGTTGGGAAGTACGAGCACGCCGCGAACCTGCTGGTCTGCCTGACGGGGGTCAACGCCTAAACGTACGTGAAGTTCGATAGTTTCGTCGAATTTAGCCTTTGCGGTATCGATAACTATTTTAGCCGCTTCGTTAAGGTCGTAAGATTTGGAACGGTCGTATGATTTAATGCTTTCCGCATACTTTTTAGCAAGTTTCATATGTGTCCTCCTTACTCCTCTACCGTAACGCCCATAGAGCGCGCAGTACCCTTAACCATAGACTTAGCCGCTTCGATATCGGTGCAGTTCAAGTCGGGCATTTTGGTTTTTGCGATTTCTTCAACCTGAGCCTTGGTAAGCTTGCCTACCTTATCCCTGTTGGGACGTGCGCTTGCAGTCTCCAAGCCGAGCGCTTTTTTGATAAGCACGGGCGTAGGGGGCGTTTTAAGCTCGAACGTGAAGCTTCTGTCCTGATAGATAGTTACTACGCAAGGAATGATAAGTCCTGCCTGTGCGGCGGTCTTTGCGTTGAACTCCTTGGTGAAGCCGGGAATGTTGATGCCGTGCGGGCCGAGCGTAGAACCTACGGGGGGCGCGGGGGTTGCTTTACCGGCAGGAAGCTGCAATTTAACTACCGCAGTAATCTTTTTTGCCATTTTTTATATCCTCCGTGTGGTTAAAACGAATATAACTTAAAAATTTGAAATATTCTCCCACTGATTTAACTTGTTTATTTAAAATGCAGAGAAGCGAGCAGAACGAGGAGCACGAGCACCGTCCGCAGGGAGTTTACTTTGTGTAAATGACCAAGGCGGCGCGGAGTGCGACAAAGTTATGCGACGCTTATATGCGTTTTACTCTTCTATTTTGCGAATTTGAATAAACTCAACTTCAACGTCGGTATTTCTGCCGAACATCTGAATGTTGACTTTTGCTTTTTGTGCGGCTACGTTCAGCTCGGTAATTACACCCTCGAAGCCTTCGAGAGGGCCGCTGTCCACGCCGACCTTATCGCCGACTGCGAACGCGCCGGCCTCCACAACAACTTCTTCAAGGCGCATTTTGCGGATTTCGTCCTGCTTCATGGGGATAGGTCTGCCCTGAGGGCCTACAAAGCCCGTAACGCCTCTCGTATTGGTTACCCAGTACCAAAGCTGGTTGGAATATATCATTTTTATGAAAACGTAGCAGGGTAAAAGCTTGCGCTCAACAACCTTGCGCTTGCCGTTTTTTTCTTCGATAGTCTGTTCCATGGGAATCTTGACGTCGAATATCATATTTTGCAGATTATTGTTTTCAATAAGCCGCTCCAAGCTGTCCTTTACCATTGCCTCGTAGCCCGAGTAGGTATGAAGAATGTACCAGCAGGGATTTTCGGTATCTGCCACCATCGTTGCCATAGTTTACTCTCCGATACCCGTAATTAAATTCAAAAGCGCCTGCAAGCCGTAGTTTATACCCGTAACGACTACGGTAAACACCACTACCACTACTAAAACGACGCAAGTTCCCCTGACCACCTTCGGAAACGAGGGCCAGGTAACTCTTTTAAGCTCGGAAAAAGTTTCTTTAAGTTTTCTGCCCATTCTTACGAATATGTTGGGCTTTTTAGCGTTCTTATCCGCCTGACTTGCCATAATAACTCCTTATAAAGGCTTATTTCGATTCTTTATGCTCGGTGTGCTTTTTGCAGAAAGGGCAATACTTGGAAAGCGTAATTCTGTCAGGGTCGTTACGCTTATTCTTATAACTGTCGTAATTGCGGTGCTTGCACTCCGTACATTCAAGAGTTATCTTGGTTCTTACGTCTGCTTTCTTAGCCATTTTGGAAAAACTCCGTACAAAAAAATTACACCCCCATTCGAGTGCTAATTGAGTTTAACACACAAAAGGGGGCTTGTCAACCGTTTTTTGCGCCGTTATTGACATTTTTGAAATAATATCTATAATTATTTAAGGAATAATCAAGGAGTTTTTGCTATGAAATACTGTTTACAATGCGGAGCTGAATGCCCCGACAATATAAAAAAGTGCGAAAGCTGCGGCAACGGCGCATTCGCTTCAACGCGCGAAGAGTACCTTGCCGGCAAGTTCGGCAAAGCGGCGCAACCGACGCTCGCCGCGCAAGCACCCCACGCTTGCGAAAGCTACGACGAAGATTTATTTGATATTGTCGGGACTTACCTCGTGCTTTATAAAGGCGACGAAAAGAAAGTTGCAGTACCCACTTTCGTAACGGAAATTGACGAAGACGCTTTCGGAGATACTTCGGAAATGGAAGAGCTGATACTTCCCGACGGCGTAAAGGTTTTGCCCGAGTGCATTTTTGCATACAGTGTAAACCTGAAAACGGTTCGCTTCCCCTCAGAGCTTGAAAGAATAGAAGAGTCCGCATTTCAGGAATGCACCTCGCTTATTTCTGTAAATATCGAAAGCGTAGACGAAATCGGGGAATTTGCCTTTTCGGAGTGTAAAGGCCTTGAAAGCGTAAAAATTGCAAGTGGGCTTAAAAAGATAGGCGAGTACGCCTTTGACGATTGCGAAAACCTTAAAACGGTAATTCTGCCCGACGGGCTTGAAGAGATAGGCGAGCACGCATTTGACGGCTGTACGGATTTAAAAGAAATCCGTCTGCCCGACAGCGTAAAAAAGATAGGCCCTTCCGCGTTCGAGAAGTGCGTAAGTCTTGAAAAAATAGTAATACCCAAGAGCGTAACTTTAATTGATTACGACACCTTTTACGAGTGCAAAAATTTGAAGACGGTAGTTATTCACGACGGCGTAAAGGAAATTGCCGCCTCCGCTTTTGAAGACTGCGACAGCTTAACCGAAAAGCCCTGCGTTACACAAGCCGATACGGATTTTAAAATGGACGGCACCACCCTTGAAGACTATACCGGCACGGCTCGGGATGTAACTATTCCGTCTTACGCCGACAAAATAGGTGATTTCGCGTTTGAGGGTTACGATATTAAAACGGTTACCGTAAGACAGGGCGGCTCGTACGACTTCCCCGAGGGTTGCTTTGCAAATTGCAAGAGCTTAGAAAAGTTGTATCTCCCCAACACCATTTGGTCGTTCGGCGAAAAGTGTTTTGAAAACTGCCTCTCCCTCGTTGAATTCGAGTGCCCGGCTCGGCTTATTTTTATTTACGACTGGGCTTTTGCCGGATGTAAAAATCTTAAAAGCATTACCCTTAGCGAAGATTTGGCGCAAATCAAAGACGAAGCGTTTAAAGACTGCGCAAGCCTTGAAAGCATAACCATACCCGAGAACGTAAGTAAAATGGGCGCGAATATATTTTTAGGATGTGAGAATATTACCGTCTACTGCGAAGCTAAACAAAAGCCCTCAGGCTGGAACAATAACTGGGACGTTTACCGCACGGGGCTTTTTAAAAAGCGCGTAAAGGTCGTATGGGGCGTAGAAAAGAAATCCGATGACGACGAAGATTAACCAAATAATAAAAGGCCCCCGACCTTTGCAAGGTCGGGGGGCTTTATTGTTTTACTTAGTTCAAATTGTCGCCGCCGACGGAGAACGCGTACTGGTCTCTGTCCTCGGGGAAAATCGGGCCGGAAATTACGGGCAGGTTCAAAGGCGCGATATAAGCGCTTGCGGTAAGGTTGGTAACTGCCGCGCGCAAATACGGGTAAACGAGCTTGGTAGCCTCGATAACGAAGCGTCTTTCTTCTGCGTCGTTTTTAACGTCCTCCACCTCGAACACGCCGACCATCGTCACGAAGATATTGAAGGGCTTGGGCTCTTCCTCGGTGCTCTCTATTTTAACGGACAGCGCCAAAAAGTTGAGCTTGTCGTTGCCGTTTACCTTGCGCACCTGGCGCGAGAACTGGGGCTTGATATCCAGCTTGTCCTCGGGGTTGAGTCTTACCCTGTTGAGCTTGAAGGAAATTTCCTCGCCTGTTATGCCTTTAAATTCGTATTTCATATTTAATTTATCTCCTTAATAATATGTTTTTATTATACAATGCCGCGCCGCCGTTGTCAACAAACCTTGGGTTTTTGGCGCTTTTTTTATTGATAAATTTGCTTTATTGTAATATAATGACAGCGTTATGTCTAAGAAAACGCTTTACTTTGACTGCCACTGCGGCTATATAATTTCCGCCGTTACCGAAAACGGCTTATTGAGCGAGTTCGCTTACGAAAAAATTTCCGACGGCAGTATTATAGGCAACGTATATAAGGGCAGGGTTGAAACGGTTTTACCGGGAATGCAGGCCGCGTTCATAAACTGCGGTTTGGAGCGCAACTGCTATCTTTCTGCCGAAGAGTTGCCCGACTGCGACAGGTACGGCGACGAGCCTTCCGCGGTATTCCCCGAGCTTAAAGAGGGCGACGAAATTCTCGTTCAGGTTACAAAAGCCCCCGTCGGCAAGAAGGGCGCGAAGGTAACCGTGCACCCCTCGTTTGTCGGAAAGTGCCTCATATATATGCCCGAAACTCCGTTTATCGGGGTCTCCCGTAAAATTGCCGACGACGAACTCCGTAAAAATCTTGCGTTCTGCGCCGAGCGCCTCAAAAGCCCAAACGAGGGTCTTGTAGCGCGCACCGCCGCCCCGTACGCAAGGCGCGAGCAGCTTGAAACGGAATTCAAATACCTTAAAAATTTATATGCGGAAGTTAAACAGGCTTTTAAAACCGCGGCCGTCGGCGAGCTTCTGCATACCGACTTTTCGCTGCCCGTGCGCGTTCTTCGCGACACGCTTTCAAACGATATAGAAAGCGTTATTGTCGGCGATAAAGCGCTTAAAGAAAGCATAGACAAAATTGTCAAAATGTATCCTACGCAAAGGCGCTTGCCCGTCAAACTTCACGATACGGGCAGGGATATGCTTGAAGAAACGGGTATAGCCGAGCAGATTACGGCAGTATCTTCCAACCGCGCCGAGCTGGAAAACGGCGCGTATCTCATAATAGAAAAGTGCGAGGCGCTGACCGTTATTGACGTAAACACCGGCAAGTATACGGGCGACGACAGCCTGGAACACACGGTATACTACACCAACGTTCTGGCCGCTCGCGAAATTGCGCGGCAGGTGCGGCTGAGGAATATCGGCGGCATAGTCGTGGTCGATTTCATTGATATGCACAACGCGGCGCATAAAAAGGCGCTGTGCGAAGAGCTTGAACGCGCTTTAAGCACCGACAAAGCAAAGTGCGCGGTTGCGCCGATGTCGCGCTTCGGGCTTGTGGAGTTCACCCGTAAGCGCACTGGTACAAGCCCTGCGAGCCTGCTCGTAAAGCCCTGCAAGCACTGCAAGGGAACGGGACGCGGATTGACGCACGAGTTTATTATTTTCGGCTTGCGCGCAAAGCTTATGGAGCTTGTTTTAAGCGGTCAAAAGGAGCTGCGCATAGATATGAACGCCGACGTCTTAAATTATTTATTGAAGTGGCGCGAATGTCTTAACGATTTGAACGCGCGTTTAAACGGCGCAACCGTTTACGCCGTGCCGCACCGCACCTATAACGAGGAGCAGATTAATATCCGCCCCACCCCGTTCGATATTCCGACAGACGCCGTAAAATTAGTTTAAAAAAATTCCGCCGTGTCCGGCGGAATTTTTATTATCCTTTAAAACCCCAAACGGTTTTAAGTCGCTTTGTAAATATAAGGCCTTTCCACTTATCCCAGTTTTTATCCCAGCCCACGGGCTTTTTCTCGGCGGCGCAATGCACCACTATATCCCCCGTGCCGAAAAATACCGAGCCGCCCATCTTTTGAACGCTCAAAGGAATGACCGCCTCCGTAAGCTTATCGCAGCCGCTGAACGCGTTGTCGCCTATTTCCGTAACGGCCGCAGGGATAATTACCGACTTTAAAGACAGGCACTCCAAGGCGCATTCGCCGATATATTCCAGCCCCTCGGGCAACTTTATATCTTCTAAGGCAAAGCAGTTTGCAAACGCGAACCCCTCTATTCTTTTAATGCTTTGCGGCAGGTTAATGCTTTTAAGCTTGCCGCAGAACCAGAACGCGCCCTCGGGTACGGCTTTTAAGCCCTCGGCAAGCACTACCTTTTCAAGCTTTTCGCACTCGTAAAAAGCCCTGTCCCAGCTTTCGAGGGTAGAAGGCAGCGTTACCTCTTCAAGGTTTTCGCAGTGATTAAACGCAAGCTCGGCAATGGTCTTTACCCCCTCGGGTATTATCAGCTTTTTGAACGTCGCATCGAAAAACGCCACGTCGTCTATCGCCGTCACCCCGTCGGGAATAACCACCGTTTCCGCCTGCCCGTTATACTCGGTGAGCAGTCCGTTCTCTATTACAAATTCTTTATTTTCCATTTTTGCACTCGCAATTATTCAAATCGGTTTTTTCGTAAACCGCGCAGTCAAGCTCTAAGCAGTAATCTTCGGTTTTATTATAACCGCACGCCGTGAAAAAGTCTTCCGTGCCGCTTGCAGGCAGCGCGTAAGTTTTTGATACTCCGCTCTCTTTAAGCTTCATTTCGGCGGTATATAACAGGAACTTTCCGTAGCCTTTTCGGCGGCGAGCCGGCGCAACGTAAATTTCGCGGATGTCCCCCCAGCCCTCTTTAAAGTTCCAGTCGTTGTCTATATCGTCCGTCTGGTAAATGACGAAGCCGGCGTAAACTTTGCCTTCCTGCAACATATCTATTTTTATAAGCCCTGCCAGAAGGTCGGGCAAAATATATTCTTTGAGAAGGTGCGGAACGTCATCGTCGCAACCGAGCTCGGCGTAATATGCGGCAAAGAGCATTTCGAATTCTTTTTGTGTTTTGTCGTTAAGCGGTGAAACGGTAATCATAAAAACCTATAAAAAAACGAGGGCAAAAACACCCTCGTTTTAATTTTAAATTATTCTGCAACGGGGTAGATAGAAACCTGCTTGCCGTCTCTGCCTACTCTTTCGAACCTGACAGTGCCGTCGATAAGCGCGAACAAGGTATCGTCCTTGCCCATGCCAACGTTATTGCCTGCCTTGAATTTAGAGCCGCGCTGTCTTACAAGAATGTTTCCCGCAAGCACGAACTGACCGTCCGCGCGCTTAACTCCGAGCATTTTGGGATTACTGTCTCTGCCGTTGTGCGAAGAGCCCGTACCTTTTTTATGGGCGAATAATTTGATAAAAATCATAATTTAATCCTCCTGATTATTCAGCCTTAGCTTCGGTAGCTTCGGCCTTTGCGGTTGTGGGCTTCTTTGCCGCAGGCTTTTTAGCTGCTGCGGGTTTTTTAGCGGCGGTGGTCTTTGCAGCCGGCTTTTTAGCCGCTTCCTCGCCGATAGCCGTAACCTTTACAAGCGTATAGGGCTGTCTGTGACCCTGCTTCTTTCTTTCGTTTTTCTTGGGCTTGTACTTGAATACGATAATCTTTTTATCCTTGCCCTGTAAAACGACCTCCGCAGTCACTTTAAGGCCGGAAACCTCCGCGCCTGCCGCTACACCCTTTTCGCCCGACGTAAGCAGAACGGGGAATTCTACGGTAGCACCTACCGCGGCGTTGAGTTTTTCAACCTTGACCGTATCGCCCACGCAAGCTTTATACTGCTTGCCGCCGTTTTCAAAAATTGCGTACATTGTGTGATAATACCTCCTCAAACCAGTCTCGCCGGATACGTTGTTGCCAAAGGCATAGGCGGCGCGAATTGCGCACTTAAAAAAGCCCGTTCCGAGCGGCTCGTTATCAAATTTATCATAAGAAGAATTTTTAGTCAAGCGTTTTTTTATACTTATAATGAAAAAACCGCCCGTTTGACGGGCGGTTTTAAATATTTTTTAATCTTTTTCCTTGTCTGCCTTGGCCTTGTCTATAACCTTGGTTATATCCTTTGTTGCCTTTTTGGAAACGTCGGTACTCTTAACGTCGGTTATGCCGCACTTTGCGTCAAGCTTGTAGGAATACTTAATATCGTAATAATCCTTTAAGTAGAGGTTTGCGTTTTTAACGTTGATTTTTATGCCGTAGCCTACTGCGCAACCGTCCTTAATGCTTACCGTAACCTTGCATTCAAGCAAATCGGACAGGTTGTAATCTTCGCTGACTTCCTGATAGTAATATAAGGTTGCCTTATAAACGCCGCCGGAATACTTGAATTTGTCGTACAGATTTGCAAGCTTGGCGCGCTTTGCGGTATCCTTGTCGTTGCTGTCGTAGAAATAATCGTTGAACACGTACGCTGCCTGGTTAGACGAAAACGAAAGAGATTCGTTTGCATACCAGTAATTTTCGGTATAATTCTCGCCCTCTTCGGTCTTGGTTTCGCTCTTGGAATAGCTTGCTCTCCAATAAGTGTCGATAAGCGAATTGCTTTCGCAGAGCGTGTAATACTGCTTGTTGGTAGTTTTTCTCGAATAATTTGATTCTTCGTCGTCCGCGGTTGATTTGCCCTTGCTCTCCGTCGTATATTCGGCGTAGGAAGTATGTCCGTCTTTATCGTAAAGAAACAGCTGGTTAGAAGAAGTGCTTACAGTACTTTTAACTTCTACTTTTTTGCTGCCTTTGGCAGTTACCGTGCCCTTTAAATTGATATCTAAATCGCTCGACGAATTTAAAGTGTAGTTAGTAAATTCCGTGGTTTTGTCAAACGCGTTTTTCCAGGCCTCTTCGGTTACCTGTTCGCCCTTGGGTATGCTTGCTCCGCCGCAGGCCGCAAGACCCATAACGGTCGTAGCCGCCACTGCGCCAACCAGTATTGTTGCTAAAATTCTCTTTTTCATAGTAAATCTCCTTATGTCTATAATTATAGACTTATACTTTAATAAATTCAACTTTTTTTGCATATTTTTCGCCAAACGCCGCAAAATAAATTGTAATAACGGAGGAATTATGGAAGAAATTAAAAAAGACAGCGAAATACTCGCCGAAATTTACCGCAACGCACAGCTCGGTTTAACGAGTATCGCGGATATTCTCCCCGAAATAGACGATTTGCCCATCAAGGAAGAAATTTTACGCGAACACGAAGAATACGAAAGAATTTGCAGCGAAGCGGCGTCAATTGCGCGCAAGTACGATTTGGAGCTTAAGGAGCCCAACCCCATGAAAAAGGCAATGATGTGGAGCGCCATTAAGATGGGTACGGCTGCGGATAACTCACCTTCGAACATCGCACAGATGATGATTAAAGGCACGGTTCAGGGTATTACCTCGCTTAAAACCTCGCTTTCCGAAAGCGAGCACGTTATGGACGAGGAAGTCAAAAAACTGCTTATGGACTTAATAGAAATTGAAGAGAGCTTCGAAGAAAAGTTAAAGTCTTTCTTATAATAAAAAATAAAACCGCCGGACGGCGGTTTTATTTTTTTATCAGCTGCAAAGCTGCTTTATATACTTCTTTTCTTTAAGCGAAATTTTGCCGTCTATCGAAGTTACCAACAGGCACAGCGATATTATATCCACGCCCAGCTCTTCGTCAACGTAGCTTAAAATACTGTGTAAGTCCTTGGTGTACTGCGCCACGGCCTTTTTAACGTCCTTTGATACCTTGTATGCGTTTTTGATTGTAGCAAAGTCGAACTCTTCGCCGAACGCTTCTTTAAGCGAGGGATAAATGCCGAGATAGTTCATTTCGTCGATAACTCCGTCGGATACGACCGAGCCCACTATAAACGCCGCCAGCGTTTCAACGGGGTCGGCAAACGGCAAGTCCAGCTCCTTTAAGCTTGCAAGCACCTTAACGGATTTTTCGGCAAGCAATACCTGCCTTTCCAACGAGTTGAGCTTTTCGTACTCGTTGCAGAGTTTATTGAATTCAAACATAGTTTTCTCCTTTGTTTTTTTGTTTTAGTTTACAACTCTTTTAAAAACTTGTCAACACACTGTCTATAAATTTTTAAATATATAGACAAAACGGATATATTATGTTAAAATACGGATATGAACAAAATAGTTTTCGTCGGCGAGCTTGAAGCCGCCGGCGGCGAAAAAACGGATAAGTATTTTAAAATTGCAGTGCCCGACGACGACGGCGGCGAAATAGTTTTGGTACCGCCAAACGTTAAGTATACTTTTGCTTTTAAAAGCGCGACTTTGATTTTACTTGAACAGGCGCTTTTGCCCGTAAAGGAAGTTACTTTAATTCCAGACGACAACCTCGGAAGCATACGCAGCGCCGCCTCCTCCGCGCGCGAATACTTCGGCAAAAGCCAAATTGTTTTGTCTGCACTCGGAAATCTTTTAGCGGCGTACGTAACGGCGTTCACGGCGCGTGATAAGTTTTCGCCCGTGGTCGCTATCGTGCGCGAGGATATTATAAAGAACGTTTCCAACCCCACCTACTACCTTGACGACGCGCTTAAAAAACTGCCGCTCAACTACGACTACGTTCGCAAGCTCTTCAAAAAGGAAACGGGCGCAACCCCTCACGAGTTCCTTTTACAGCAGAGAATGGAGCTTGCGGCAAATCTTTTGCACAGCGGAATAACCAACAGGTATTCGGGTTACACCGTTTCGCAGATAGCCGAGGCCTGCGGTTTTTCCGAGCCGCTGTATTTTTCGAGGGTGTTTAAAAAGTATTACGGAATGGCTCCCAGTGAATACCAGAGTAAATAATTTGTCTTTATTGATATATTGTGATATAATAATAAAAAATTTACTACGGAGAAAATATGTTTAAAGTACTTTATAATCCCCTTGCCGGGCATTCGGACGAAAACCAACTTAAAAACAGTTTAAAAGCTCTCGTCGAGGACGAGCTTGAATTTTACAACGTTACCGAAATCGAGAACCTGCAAACTTTTATCGACGGCTTTGACAAATCGGATAAAGTTTTGCTTGTCGGCGGCGACGGAACGCTTAACAAGTTTATCAACGCCGTTGACAATATTAAAAACAGCGTATGGTACTACGCGGCAGGCAGCGGCAACGATTTCTGGACGGATATCGGCAAAAAGCTCGGCGATGCGCCCGTCTGCATTGACGAATATTTAAAAGATTTGCCCGTCGTAATTATTGACGGCAAAGAATACAAGTTTATTAACGGCGTCGGTTACGGCATTGACGGCTGGTGCTGCGAGGTTGCCGACCAGCTTAAAGCCAAGGGCAAAAAGGTCAATTATACCTCTATTGCAATTAAGGGACTGTTGTTCAAGTTTAAGCCGGCAAACGCAACCGTTACCGTGGACGGAGTTACCAAGACCTATAAAAGGTGCTGGATAGCGCCCACCATGAACGGCAGATGCTACGGCGGCGGAATGTACGCAACCCCGGCGCAGGACAGATTAAACGAAGAACGCAAAGTTTCCTGCTGTCTTATGTACAAGGCAGGCAAAATAAAAACGCTGATGGTCTTCCCCTCCATTTTCAAGGGCGAGCACGTTAAAAAGACCAAGCAGGTTGAAGTATTGAGCGGCAAACAGGTTACCGTCAAGTTCGATAAACCCGTCGCGGCGCAAATCGACGGCGAAACCATTTTGGGAGTTACCGAATACACAGTCAAAACGAAATGAAAGTCGTATCCCGTCATTGCGAGGGTGCTTGCACCCGAAGCAATCCAGAAGCAAAGTAAAAGTAATAGTGAAGTAGTAAAAAGTTAGATATGTTTATGAAAAAAATATTAAATATTCTTTCTTTAACAATTTTAATTTGCTGTATAGCTGTTTTATTTACAGCTTGCACCGAAAATGGGCATAAGACAATTACAACGGATTATGCAAAACTACACAATGTTGACGAAAGTGAAATAAGTTTTACTTGCTATGCAGAATTTGAAGGTACGCATGTTTTAATGTTAAACGGATATTATCCTGACGCATTGTCTATTGAGGTTGTTGACGGTGTTGTGTTTAATCATTCACAAATCAAAACTTTTACCGTATATAGCAACGGCGAATTTTATAGCTTACAAGAAGCGTTTGATAGTGGCTTGGTAACGCACGATAATCTTTTAACTTTGCGCGAAATATACAACGGTTAGATTTAAATTTATTGCTTTAAACAATTCACAGTTAAAAGCTCCCGAACATTTTTGTTCGGGAGCTTTTTAATTTACTTTCTGAGCCGTCTTATTTCTGTATAAGCCATTACGAACGGGCCGGTGCCCTTCGCGTCGTTTTCAACTACGGGTTCGGAAATGTAATACTCGAACGTGCCGTCGCGCTGCGGCTTATCCTCGGGGCCGAGGCCGGCCATAAGGCAGATACCGCCGAGGTTGAGCTTGCCGTCCGTTTCGGTCAGATAGCGCTTGCAAATGCCGTTGAACACCCTTTCGCCAACGGAAGCAAACCGCCTTTCAACGTAGCCGAGGCGCGCGCCCTTCATCATAGCGTAAGCTATCATTGCGCTGCCAGAGGTTTCAAGATAGTTGCCCTCTCTGCCGCCCTGGTCAACGACCTGCCAAAACATATCGCTCTTTTGGTCTATGTACTGCTCCAAGCCCGTTATTGTCTTTCTGAATATGGTTATAAGCTCCGCCTTTAAGTTGGGCGCGCTCGTATCGAAATAGCTGATAGCGTCAACAAGGCCTACCGTGTACCAGCCCACCGAACGCAGCCAGAAGCTCTTTGAAAGCCCCGTTTCTTCGTCCGCCCAGAACGCTTTTTTGGTGCAGTCCCAGCCGTGATAGTAAAGCTTTTTGTCGGTATCGTACATATTGTTGTACACGTTGCGGAACTGCTTTACTATGTCGGCGTAGTTCACGCCGCGGTTGAACTCCGTTTCGTAACGGGTATAGAATACCTGCGCCATATACAGTCCGTCAAGCCATACCTGGTTGGGGTAAATTTTCTTGTGCCAGAAGTTGCCCGTAGGCGTGCGCGGCTGACCGATAATCTGACGGTGCAGAAGGTCTATGGCCTTTTTGTACTTTTGCTTGCCCGTGTCGCGGTATAAGTCGAACAGTACTCTGCCCTCGTTGATGTTATCTACGTTGTAGTCTTCAACGTCGTATCCGCGGATAGTTCCGTCGTCGAAAACGTAGTAGTCAACGAACTTATCGATAAATTCCAGATATTTTCTGTCGCCCGTCTGCTTGTATATGGTGTACAGCGAGGTCATCATACAGCCGTCAATATAGTTCCAGCCCGGCTTCTTGCCGTGTTGCAGGTTCTCTATATTCCATACGGGTGCGTCGGGAGTGGTGTCCTCGATAAGCCTGTCAATGTATCTTTCAATAATCGAATAATCCATAATTTTTTTCCTCTTTTGTTTTTCTATTACTTTGCCGCAGTTTTTAACTATTATCTTTTCGCCGACAACGCCGTCAAACCTGACGTTTTTAAGCACGAGCCTTTCAACGTTGTCAACGTACAGCCCCTCTTTGCAGTACTCGCGAACGTTTTCGAGCATGGCCGGCAAAAACGGTTTTGCATCCGCCTTGTAGCTAAAACTTACGTTTTCGAGAACTATTTCTTTTATAGGCTGCTCGACAAGCCCGTCGAAGTAACCCGCCATGCACTCGCAGTCAACGCATTCCAAATCGCGGAAGGCGAACCTGCCAAGGTAGGGCGTGCCGTCGTCCACGGGGGTTTTGGGGTTGCGCGACCAAACGTATTCGGTATGACCGTCCGGGTCGCAGAAATAATACATATTGATAACGAGCGGAGTAATAACGTTTTCCATTCTTATGTTTTCGAAAACTACTCCGTCGATTATTCCGTTTTTGCCGCGGCCGCGACGGGATTTAATTCTCAGTCCTCTGTCCGTATGGCAGAAAAGGCACTGTCCGACCGTAAGGTTTTTTACGCCGCCGCTCATTTCACTGCCCAAAGTTATTGCGCCGTGGCCGTCTTGGAACAAATTGTTCCTCAGCGTATGGTTGTTTGCAGGCGTATGATAGGTTTTGCCCATGTACAGCTTGCCGCTCTTTATCGCGCAGCAGTCGTCGCCTACGCTGAACTGACAGCCGATTATATCCACGCCGTCGCAGCTTTCGGGGTCGAGGCCGTCGGTGTTGGGTGCGTTAGCCGGGCATTTTATTTTAATATCGTAAAATTTAAGGTTCTTAGAGAAGAACGGGTGGAAATTCCACGCAGCCGAGTTAGTACCAGTTACGCCGTGGAAAACTACGTTTTCGCACTTGTTTAAAAATACCAGGCGCGGACGGGCTATTTTTCTGCCCTTGGGGGTCTTCCACCAGGTTGAGTTGTCGGCGTTGCCGTTAATTACGCCCTCGCCCACGACTTTTATATTCTTCTGCTTATACGCCGAAACGAAGGACTGATAGCAGTCGTACGGGTCGCCCTCCCAGGATGCGGTAATTTCTTCCTTGCCGTCCAAATAAATACGCGCCGGAATTACGGGATAGTGCCCTTCGTCGGGGTCGCCGAGAAGCTGCGCGCCCTTTTTAAGCTCTAAGGTTATATTGCTTTTCAAGGTCACGGGACGAACGAGATAGTTGCCCTCTTCAAGCACTACTCTGCCGCCCTCGGGGCACATTTCTATGGCCTTTTGAACAATAAACGTATCGTCGGAAACTCCGTCCGCCTTAGCGCCGAGAGCTTTAACGTAGATTACTCCCGTTTCCGGTTCGGTTTTGAAAGTAAGCTCGGTATCGTCGCAAGTAGTTTTAACGGTGTATTTCGTTGCCGGCTTTAAGTCGAACAGCGAAAAAACGTTGGTGTTGCGCTCGCCGCCGATTTCGCGGCCGTTGAGAATGACCTTATAGCTCTGCGTGTTGTAATAAGGGTTTTTGTTGGCGAACTCGAAGCACGCCGTCGTGCTTGAAACGAACAGCTTATTAAACATTTGCCGCTATCTCCTTTTTCCCGCGTTTCTTTACAAGACGGACTATTCCGTCCTTTATCCCGATAAAAATCATATCTACAACTACCGTGTAAACGCCGAACAGCAGCGGCTCGACGCCCGTCCAAACGCTGGCCGAACCGTTGATATGAATTACAAGGTTTGTTATTCCGGCGTATATGAACATTACGCAGGTCACAACTAAAACGTAATAGAGTATGTTCGTAAAAAACGTCCAGAATGCCTTGAACGGGAACGGAAACATCATATAATCGTTATATTCTTTTCTGTCCGTTTCCATATATCTGAACAGGGGGTTTACAAGAACGTCTACTATAAGGCCGAGCACTGCGCCCAACAGCACCATCTGGTCGAGCGCGTCAAGGCCGCTAAGCCCCCACATTACAAAATAACAAACTACTCCGGCAAACCACCACTTTACAAAAATCGCCTTTATCCAGGTCGGTATGCGCCCCAAAAAGTCGGTTTTGTAAGGGTCGAACTGCTTTTGCTTGCCGCTACGGGTTACGTTTTTGGGGTCGTCTATACCCGTGCAGTCGGATATGTTCATAGATATATCGCCCTGCGGCTCGTAGCTGTCGTCTTTAAGTGCCGCGACAAGCTCGTCGATTTTGTCAACCCTTAAATCGTAAAAGTTTTCGATAGTAGTTTCTTTGAAATTCTTTTTCTTTTTAGCCATAGTCCTTCTTGGAAAAATAACCGACAAAATAATTTTTGCCGGTTATCGTTTTATAAAAATTAAACCTCTTCGCTTGTATCAATCGCTTCTTTGATAACGTTTTCTTCAAGCACTTTTCTGGTGTTGATTTTGCCGATAAGCTTGCCGTAAAGCGGATACGTTGCGGTGAGTAACGCCGCGATTGCAACGAATATTGCGTGAACAAGCACGCCGTTTATTGCGCCGTAAATGTATTTTTCGCGGACGGCTTTCTGCGATTCGTTCAGTATTTTAAGTGCCTCGGTCCAGGCGTTTGTCCACTGAACGTAAAGCAGAATATCCATACCAATCATAACTGCCATAAACACAAACGTGAATACCAGCATTACGATTTTGGGCTTTTTAGCACGCTTGGGGAAGGAGTACATAAAAAGCAGCAATACCAGAATACTGAACAGCGTGTTTATGAACAGCGCTACGGGAACGCCCGTTTTGGGATATTCAAGTCCGGCCTGCGAGATGCTACCAAGCATAAACAGGTAAATGAGCGAGGATACGATGAGCACGAAGAATGCAATGTTCATCGGTCTGCGTTTTAATTTAACTACGAACTTACGCAGCCACTCTTTAACGCCCCCGATAAATTTAGCGCCCTTGGAAGGCTTTGATGATTCGGGTGCGGTTTCAACGGTGTTTTCCATTACGGTTTCGTTTTCTGCCATTTTTTATCCCTCCTTACCTTATAGCCTTGCCGGGTACTTCTTTACCCTGGTCGTCCGTTGTGGGAAGCTCGAAGAAGTGCGTCATTTCGGGGTCGAAACCAATTTTGATTTCGTCGCCGTTTACGTAATTGCACCACTCCGCAAACTTGCAAACTATGTTTTTAACTCCGCCGACCTTGCCGTGAACAAGAGTGTTCATACCAAGATTTTCGTTGTTGGTTACGTGAAGCGCTACCGGGCCGGGACGGGTAATATTTTCGGGACGAACGCCCAAAATTACCTGCTTGCCCTCGTATTCCTTTAATACGCCTTTCTGCTTATCGTTCAGAGGATAATCGAAGTAATCGCACTTGAAGTGTCCGCCCTCGATTTTGCCCTCGAACATGTTCATGGGGGGAAGACCTATGAACGTTGCTACGAAGGTGTTTGCCGGGCGCTCGTACAAGTCGATGGGAACGCCTATCTGCTGAACGTGACCCATAGACATACAAACTATTCTGTCCGCCAAAGTTAAAGCTTCGGTCTGGTCGTGAGTTACGTACATTATGGTTGCGTTAAGCTTTTTATGAAGAAGTATAAGCTCGCGTCTCATCGAACCGCGCAGCTTTGCGTCGAGGTTGGAAAGCGGCTCGTCAAAGAGGAAAACCTTGGGGTTACGGACGATAGCACGGCCCATTGCAACACGCTGGCGCTGTCCGCCCGAAAGCTGCTTGGGCTTTTTATTGAGCTGGGTTTTCAGGTCCAGTATCTCGGCCGCAGCCATAACCTTTCTATGTATAAGCTCTTTATTCTCCTTGCGGAGCGTCAACGAAAACGCCATGTTTTCGTAAATAGTCATGTGTCCGTACAGAGCGTAGTTCTGGAAAACCATCGCTATGTCTCTGTTCTTGGGCGGCTCCTTGGTGCAGTCCTTACCGTCGATTATAAGCTTGCCGGCGGAAATATCTTCAAGGCCGGCAACCATTCTGAGGGTCGTGGACTTGCCGCAACCGGACGGGCCTACAAGTACTATAAACTCGCCGTCTTTAATGTCGAGGTTAAAGTCGTAAACCGCCTGAACTCCGCCGTCATAAATTTTATCAAGATGTTGAATATTTACCTCAGGCATTATTGCACCTCCTCTGCTGTGTTGACAGGCTGTGCCTCAACCTGAGCCTTTGCCGCCTCTTCATCGCTTTCGATTTTCTTAATTGCCGCCATAACGTCAACTTCGCCGTTGTCGATTTTCTTCTGGAAGTTTTCGTGCTTGGTGGCCTGTATCCAGCCAAGTACTGCGGAAGCTATAAGGCAAGCTGCCGAAGCGCAAAGATATACGGTTAAAATTACGAATTCTACCCAGCTCTGTTCAGCCGTGGGATAAAAACCGAAGTAGCCTGCGGTTAAAAGCTGATGACGAAGTCCGTAAAGAGGATATCCGAATATACGGAGTATCTGGAAAGCCGCAATTACCAAAAGTACGTACGTGAACTTTTTGTTGTAGCCTTTAACGCCCTCGGACGAAAGGAACGTTATCAAAAGAACGACAAGCGTTAATATGACCGAAAAACCTATGGTTATGGTCTGAAAATAGCTGTCGGTATAAGCGTACAAAAGCATAAAGTACAGGCAGTTGAACACCAGCCCCAAAAGAGCCAGCGACGACGCGAGTTTGTTACTCTTGTAGCGCAGTATATCGTGCTGTATAATTTCCTGCTCGGGAGTTAATTTTTTCATAGCTTACGCCACCTCCTTTACAAGTCCTTGGCTTAAAAGAGCTTTTTCGCCCTTCATAAGCTTTATTTTCCAAACAAGGTTAAGTACGAAGCCTACGGCGTTTACTATAAGTATTCCGGCCATAGCGTACCCGACGGGGAAAGTCCAAGTACTTTCCTTCCACATTCCGGGTAAAATTTCTTCGTATTCCCTTTGTGCTTTTTCTAAATCAATTGAGTTAAGAATACTCTGGCAGTCTGCTACCAATGCAATTATAACTATTGCAACCACTACCTGCGCAAGTATAACCACGCCGATTGCAACATAATTAGTTACGTAATAATTACGCCTTGAATGAGTGCCCATTATGTAATTGAGGCACACCGCAAGTATAACTACGATACCCAAAATAAGGCAGGTATCGCTTACTCCTTGCGAAGCGTAAAACAGGTCGCCCGCACCAGCGACGTATTCCTTATTTTTCTCAACGTCGAAAATACTGGGTTGCGACATCTGATAAAGAGTGCCCGAGCAGAAGATAAGCGAGAACACTACTACGAGCGCCGCGATTATCAGCGATACGAGCATAAAGATTTTTTGAAATCTCATTTGAGTTTTCATATCATTTCCCCGAAAAGCTTAACCTTACTGCGCCCGCCCGAAAGCGGGCGCAGTTTGGTTAAACAGAATTTTAGTTTTTAAGCTTTAAAGCTTACAGTTGAAATTATTTCTTCGTAAGGCTATTGTAATAAGTTTTAACCTTATCCCAAGCCGAAGTCATAAAGCCGGATACGGTGTTAAGACCGGACTCGTTAAGCAACGATATTATGCCCTGAGCATCGCCAGGAAGCGCACCGCCGCCACCACTGTGTATCGTCTTGCTGGTATCGTAACCGTAGTACATAACGTCGGTCAAAATGTTGTAGTTTTCTTCCTTATTTGCATAGAAGTAGTTATCAGCACTGGATTTACCTGCACAAACCTTTGCATAATTGTCGGACATAGCCGTGGACTGAGCCTTTGTGAAAGGTAACAGCGTAGGCACAAGGGTGTACCAGTAGTTGTTAGCATCAATGCCGGGAAGCGTGTGCTTGATAGTACCGTTAACTTCCGCAATAGCCCAGATATCTGCGCCTACAAGTCCGCAAGTTGCGGTGCACTGATATTCGAAGCCCTGGTCCTTGTTACCGAAGTTAAGAGCGGAACCGATAATCTGACGAGCATAGTTTGTAAAGTTACCATTACCGATAGCGGTATCGATAAATGCGTCGTAGCTTGCAGTGGTCATTGTGGGAACCATCTTGCCCTTATAGTAAGTACCGGTGTAAAGCTTGTTGCCGTAGCAGAAGTACTGACCCTGATATTTTTCGGTTACGTAGTACTGTTTATCGTCGTGAGTATCAACGATACCGTCCTTGAACGCCTTGTTGATATCCATATTTACGGGAGTGCCGTACCAGGTACCAACGGTACTGTCAACGGTTGCCGCCTGAGCGGTAGTAACGTTGCCTTTTTCAGAGAAAGGTCCGTAGGTCAATACCATCTGACCGTCGTTGGAGTACATCCAGTCGATAAGGGTAAGAATAGCCGAAAGTTTTTCGGGCTGGTCCTTAACGTACGATTTAAGTACGCAGATACCGCCGTCTTTAACGCCACGCCAACTCTCGGTAAATCTCATAACGGTTTCGTGCGAGCCGTTATCGTCGGTATCCCATCTGGAAACGGGGGTAAGGATAGGCGCGTAGTTGTAACCGTCTTCGGTAGTTACAAGCTTAAAGCCGCCGTTCTTGGTCTGAGTCTGAACGTAGTCGGTAGAGCTGTAAATCTGAACGCCGCCGTTACCGGAAGCCGCAATAGAACCTACGTCTACTTTTGTACCGAGACCTGTGTAATAGAGGCCCTCTTCTGCAAGCGCGTGCATTTTTGCAAGAGCGTCCCACATATCCGTCTTGGTACGAGCGTCTACTATGCCGCCGTCTTTATTGATATACGCATAAAGCGAAGAATATCTGGAAGTAAGTCCGCGAACGCCGTATAATTCGCCTGCCATAGAAGCAACGTCGTACGTTCTGTCGGTCTTGCCGTAACGCGAGCCGAGGAAGTAAGCCGTTTCACCCTTGGAAGCGTTGCCAAGAAGCGCGCTGGAAGATACCGCACATCTGCCGAGCGCTACGTAAAGGTCAACGTCCCATGCAGCGTATGCGCTGTTGAATACGTCGGAAAGCTTGGTATAGAAAGGCGCGGTTTCGCCGGTCTTATGATAAGCAACCTTGATGTATTCCTGTAAAACTTTGATAAGTTTTGCGCCGGTTACAGCACCCTGAGTATCGTCGATAATCTGGTTCTGAATGTCAACGATGTTACCGGAAGCCTTCTGAGGAGTTGCAACGCCTGCCGCAACAACTGCTTTATAAAGCTCGCTGTCGCTGTTGCCCAAAGCCGTGATAACTGCGCCGTAGTCAACGGTAAGTTCTACTACGTTCATCTTCTTGCTTTCGTCAACTTTATGAAGGTTATTACCGTACGTAGCCGTACCGGTTAAAGCCGCAGGGTCGGTTACGTTAATTTTGTAATTTTCCGCAGCGGTTTTACCCATAAATGATTCAACCGAGTGAGCCGTTCCCTTAGCGGTTACTTCTGCCTGGTTGGACGTAACTGCATTCTTTGCAGCTGCCTGGCCTGCAAACGTGCCGGTTGCTGCTGAAACGTCTGCGGTGTCGAGCAGTTTTTCAACTATATCCTTACGCATTAAAACGTATTTTTCGATATCGTCGTTACCGTCGAAGTAAGGAACCATATACATAGCACCCGTATCGGTATCAGCGGTAATCGCCATACGAACGACTGCGTTGCTTTCAAGGAACGCCTTGTAGTTAGGCATCCAGTCAAGATAAAGGTTCAGGTTAAGAAGGTTATCGGTAGTCGTACCTTCGGTGGAGATAATCGAGGAAGACTCGGTGATTATGCCGTAATTACCAAGGTTGTTGGTAGTCTTGATATTATCAAGGTTTTCACCCGTCTTTTTCATATTAGCTACCCAGTCATCCTTAACGGTAATTCCAAGGGTGTCTGAAAGTGCCTGCCAAGCGGGTTTCAAGTCGCCGGAAACGTAAGTTTTACCTGCAACTACTGCGCTCGAAGCGGTAGTATCTTTCGCCGCCGTCTGAATCAGTTTACTGTTGTAGGTTATACCTGTTTCAGTATTATTGTAGCCCATTCTGGTAGCGATTTCAGTGCCTTCGGAATAGGTCATTCTGCCGTCTTTGTCTATTTGAGGACGGTAGCCTTCTTCAAGCTCGTCAACCGAAGGCGGAGTGTAACGTCTGTTAGGTCCGCACGCAGCCATCGAAGCGAGCATTGTGCCTGCCATAACGGTTGAAACAACCGCCATAACAATTTTCTTGTTCTTGTTCATTTTTTTCTCCTTATTATATATTTAAATTCTTCACGGGGTAACCCCCCCGAATTTAATCTTTATTACTCTTTTACGCCGCCCATATTTACGCCCTTTGCAAAGTACTTTTGTATGAAGGGGTAAATTACGAGTATGGGTATCATTGCAAATACTACCATTGCGTAAGCTATCGAGGTACCTTTACCTAAATCCATCTGAGCGGCTTCCGACGTCCACTTTCCGGTTAAGTTGGTATTTATCTGAATAAAGTCACGCATATAAACCTGTACGGGCCAGGAATAGTTTTGTCCTGCCGCGCCCGTTACCTTGTACGCCCAGAAGTAACCGTTCCAACGGGAAATTCCGAAGAACAATGCAACTGTTGCAATTGTTGCCTTACTCATGGGGATATATACCTTTGTTAAAATCTGCAACTCGGTAGCGCCGTCTATACGCGCCGCTTCCTCTATTTCGGAAGGCACGCCCTCAAACGAGTTTCTTAAAAGAACTATGTTGGTTGCGTTCATACCCATTGCAAGAACGATAAGCCATTTAAGGTCGATATCGCCCATATTGGTGCTACCTGCAAAAATCGTAGCCATAATTCTGCCCGTCTGCTGATAGTTGAGGAACTGGGGCACAACGCCTGCCGAGAACCACATTGTGAAAACAAGGAAGAAGTTAAAGCCGTGTCTGCCCAAAAGTCTCTTTTTGGAAAGTGCGTACGCGCCGAGTATTGAGTATATTAAGCACCATATAGTACCTATAAAGGTTACGAATAAGGTGTTAGAATAGCTTACCCAAAAGTTAGAACTTGATAAAACGTATTTTGCAGCTTCTATCTGCAAATCGCCGGTGGGCCAAAGAATAACCTCGTTATTGCCTACCTCGTTAAAGCCGCTGAACATCGAGCTGAGCGCGAATACGAGAGGGTAAACGCAAAGTACCGCAAAAATTATAAGAAATACGTAAGCGATGATTTTGAATATCAGCTCGCTGACTTCAATTTTTCTTTTCATAACTCCGCCCCCCCTATTAATACAACGATACGTTGGCAGCCTTTCTGGATATCGTGTTAGCGCCTATAACCAAAATCATACCTATAAGGTTGTTGGTCATTTCGCCTGCGATACCGTAAGCCTGCGTGGTATAGTCACCCATTGCGTTAGCCCAAGTTGAAACTACGGTTGCAACATTGTAGTTGGCGTAAGACGAGCCGGGGCATAACAGGTACAGCTTTTCGTAGCCTACGGAAAGAAGTCCGCCTATCTTCATAATAAGCATTATAACTACCGTAGAAAGTATGCTGGGAAGCACTACGTAACGCATCTGCGCCATCTTGCCGGCGCCGTCTATCTGAGCCGCCTCGTACGAAGTGGGCGATACGGCGATAACCGCTGCGAAGAACACTATTGAGTCATAGCCGGCATGCTCCCAAATATCGGTTACTATGTAAATAGCCCTGAAATACTCAACCGTGTAAACAAGTCCGCCCGAAAGCTTGTCGTGAAGAACGGGGTCTGCCGATATTGCGTCGAGAAGTTTTGAAATAACGCCGACTTCGCCGCCCGATTTGTTGCCACTGAAAAGCGCCAGGGTAAGCGAAGTTACTATAACGGTGGAAATAAATTTGGGAAGATATACGCAAACCTGCATTATCGACCTAGCTATATTCGACTTTACCTCGTTGAAGAACAGTGCCAGAATTATAGGCGTAGGGAAGCCGAACAACAGTCCGTAAAACGCTATAATAAACGTATTCCTGAACGCCATCCAGAACTCCGCCGACTTATCACCGAAGTAGATATTCCGGAAGTTTTCAATTCCAGCCCAAGGGCGGTCGGTAACGTACTGGAAGTCACCGTATCTGAACGCGCCGGTAAGCTCGGTCATCGGGGCGTACTTCCAAAGCAGGTACACTAAAATCATAGGTACGAGCATCAGGTACAGTCGCCAGTCCTTTAAGATGGTGAACCCCGTGGACTTCCATTTGTTCCTCTCAGTTTCGTCCCTTACCTGCTGCTCGGCCGACATCGAATAGCTGCCCGTCGCCTCGTCGTAGATAAGGAAGTCGTCACATTTGAGTTTGAACATATTTTTCCTCCATATCCTAATTACTGTTTAAAGTAATTTTTTAATACATTTAACGTTTTTTGCGTGCTTATTATCCAATAAGCACGCAGGGGACGTCCCCTGCACGGTTGTGTTTTGAATTTTAATAAAGGTCGTCGTCTTTCTTATTTAATATGGAAAGGCTTTCCTCGTCGATATCGATAGGCTCGTCGCCGTAGCTGTCGTAGCGCATCTTGTCTTTGCGCTCCTTATCGATACGTTTCAAATAACTAATCTGGTCTTCGAACATTCCGTCCAGCCGGCGCATGACCAGTACCACTATTATTGCGATAGCCAGCGATAACAAATCCCAAAGCTGACCTACAAGCGCGCCCACAAAACTGAAACCGCATATTGCCGAAACTGTCGCCTTGCCTAAAAACACCAGCACCCAGCCCAAAACGGCAAACAGCGCAGAGAAGTACCACTTCCCCGCTATTTTGTCCTTGCCGAAAAACTTTACGGCAAGCAGTAAAAGCATTATGAATAAGTTGCCTACTACGTTTATCGCAAACAGCTTGGGGGTGTAGCCCTCGCTGTTTAAACGCAATAAGGTTATAAGCAGTCCGTCGCCGGCGGCAAAAAACACCGACCACCAGCCCCAGCGCATCATTACCATTAAAATTATGGGAACGGCAAGGCTGAACGAATAAATTGTTGACGATGCCGGCTTCGGAACGTAAAACGTGATAACCTCGGCAACGACAAGTATTACCGCGAACAAAAACAAATCTGTAAGGCGATATTGCCGTATTGAAATTAATCTTGAACCGTTCTTTCGCATAATTTTAATTGCGCACATTTTTGCATAGGCCAAAATGTGATAATCTTACACCTAGCTTACACATTATAACATGGCGTTTTTTAAAAATCAATACTTTTTTTATTGTTTCACAAAAAAATATGTGCTATAATAAGCTTACTTTAAAAAGGAGCGTTTTATGAAAAAATTATACCTCACGCCCGAGGACGATTTGCAGCATATATTGGATAATATATCCGGCCCGACCACAATATATTTGAAATCGGGAGTTTATAGACAGAAAGTCGAAATTGCAAAGAATGACGTAATTCTGATAGGCGAAAACCGTGAAACCTGCGTTATAACCTACGACGATTACGCGAAAAAAATTGACAAAAACGGAGTTGAGTATACTACCTTCCGAACCTATACTTTGTGCGTTTCCGGCGAGCGTGTAAGGCTTGAAAATCTTACCGTGGAGAATTCCAACACCGCGCCGGAAAAAGTCGGGCAGTGCGTGGCGCTTTCGGTAAACTGCCGAAATTTCAGTGCGGAAAACGTTGATTTGCGCTCCACCCAGGATACGCTGTTTATGATGCCCTTCCCCGACGATTTGGTTATAAGATACCGCGATTTTCTTCCTGAAAGGCAGTTGTATATGCAGGGCACTTCGCTGCACCTTTTTAAAAACTGCCGCATTTACGGCACGGTGGACTTTATTTTCGGCGGAGCGGAAGCGTATTTTAAAGGCTGCGAGATAGTTTCCGTACACGATAACCGCAATATGGGCTTCGTTGCCGCGCCCTGCCACTCGCTTACGCAAAGATGCGGTTTTTACTTTATTGACTGCACTTTGCGCTCGGAAAACGTCGAGGATAACACGATATATCTTGCGCGGCCGTGGCGCGACTTTGGCAAAAGCACGTTTATAAATTGCCGCTTGGGCAAGCATATAAAGCGCGAGCTGTTCGATAAATGGAACGACACAAACCGCGACCAAACGGCGAGGTTCGAATACTTCGGGCTTGACTGCGAGTTTACCCCCTCTCCCGTCAAGTGGGCGCGCGAGCTGACCTCTGCCGAGGCAAATGAAATTATAAATGAATGTAACAAGCATTTTAAGTAATAATTAAAACGAATTTGACGAATAACCGCGAGGACGAAAAAACCGCCGCGGCGCAACTGCGCCGCGGCGGTAAAGTTATTTATTGATAATAATTAGTCGTTAGCCTGTGTTACGGTAAACGTACCACCATAACCCATTATATAATAGGTGCCGGCTGCAAGTTGTTTGGTTTCAGTTGATTGATAATTACTACCGTTCTCGTTAGAAAATTCGATAATATCTTGTACACCTTCACCATCGGTTTCTTTACCAAGCATTACATCATAAAGGCCTTCACTTGAAGTTGTAGTAAAAGTATAGTTGCCGGCGGTTGTAATTACTAATTTGTAGATTGTTTCATCCCCATCATAAGCAGTACCAAGCGTAATTTCGTCATATTCATCTTCATCACCGCCGCCAATTACAGTGTCTGCAACTGTAAGAGTAACGGTTACGCTTGCAACGTCGTTTTCTGCGGTCAGTTTAAGCGTTGCAACGTTATCAAAACCCACGTATTCGGAACCGTCAAAAGTCTCAGGACCGGCATAGTTGTTTCCCAGCTTGCCAACGAACAATACGTCATCGCTGTTTACATCTACGGTATAAGTTTTACCTGTCTGAGTGTTAACAGTTATGAAAAATTCATCGCCTGCTTTAAGGTCAGTAACAACCACGGGTGTTTCTTCCGTCAGGGCGAAAGTGGTTTGTTTGGGAATTTCGGGCGCGGTGTACGCTTCCATAACAACGGTTACGTTTTCAACGTCGCCGGAAGTTGCCTTAAAAGTTGCGGTGCAGCCCTCTTTATACGTAAAAACTACAAATTCCGTATTCTGTGCGTCGCCTACTTCAATTAAAACGGCATCGCTAGCTTCGCCGTCCACTTTTGCGGTTAATTTGTATTCGGTATCAACCGTGCCTTCAACACTGTAAGTTGAGCCTTCCGCGGTTACTTTACCGATATTTGTTTCGCCGAGTTTGATTACCACTTCCTCATCATCGCCGCAAGCAGCCAGACCGATTGCGCCGCATACAAGGCACACCAAAGAAAGCAAAGCAACGAGTAAAGTACTTTTTTTCTTCATAAATTTCTTCTCCTTAAATTTATTTGTGTGTTATGTTACCACATATAATTACAAAACGCAAGTTTTTTTATTGGTAAATTTTATAAAAATATACAATTTATCATATAATCTATACTTATATACACAATTTTGTGCATAATTATAAATTTTAACAAAAAAAGCGGCGCGTGAAAGCGCGCAGCCTGTTTCGTCATTGCCAGCCACTGTTTCGGTCGTCTTTCACGTCATTGCGAGGGTGCTTGCACCCGAAGCAATCCAGCCCACCCCGTCATTGCGAGGGTGCTTGCACCCGAAGCAATCCAGAAGAAAAGCAAAAAGTAATAGTGAAGAAGTAAAAAGTATGGTATAAATAATCTGAACGCTGGATTGCTTCGCCTACGGCTCGCAATGACGTTGGGCAAAGCGCTCAGGTTTAATGAATGCAACGCCTTCGCTTATTTGTATAAAGTAAACGGCGCGAGCAAAACTTGCTCGCGCCGTAAAAATTCGTGAACTTAGAACCCGAAGTACTCCGCAGCGTTGTTGTAGCAGACGTCCTCTACTATCTTGCCGAGACGGGGAAGCTCCTCGGCAGGATACTGACCGCTTTCCACAAGGCGGCCGAGCATCTGGCACAAAAGCCGTCTGTAATACTCGTGACGGGGATACGCAAGGAAGGAACGGCTGTCGGTAAGCATACCCACCGACTGTGCAACGAGACCTACCTGCATTAAAGTTTCAAGGTTCTGACGCATACCGTCCTGCTGGTCTAAGAACCACCAGGCAGTGCCGACCTGTACCCTGCCCTTAACGCCTGCTTTCTGGAAGCAGCCTGCAAGCACGGTCAAAGCGTAATTGTCGCGCGGATTAAGGCAGTACAATATAGTTTTGGGCATATTGCCGTCCTTATCAAGCTCGCCCAAAAGCGCGGAAAGCTTTTCCATATACACCGCGTCCTCGATAGCGTCGAAGCCGGTATCGGGGCCGATTTTTTCAAGCATACTCTTGGAGTTGTTCCTGAGTGCGCCTATATGATACTGCTGCGCCCAGCCGTACTTTGCGTACTCCTTGCCGAGGAATACCAGTATGTAGCCCTTGTATTTATCCTGCTCCTCCTCGGAAATCGCGCCGCCTTTCATGCCCTTTAAAAAGATTTTGTTGGCCTCGGCGTAAGTTGCCGGCGCGTAGTGAACTACGTCCAGAGCGTGGTCGGAAAGTTTTGAACCCATTTCGTCGAAGAATTTAATTCTTTCGGCAAGCGCGTCGCACAAGTCCTGTAAACATTTGATGGGTTTGCCTACGACGCCGGCAAGCTGATTTACCCAGTCTTTAAACCAGCTAAGCTCAACGTTTATCGCCTTATCGGGGCGGAACGCAGGGCGAACGCGAACTTTAAGCGTTTTGTCCTCGTTCATTTTTTTGTGCCATTCGAGGCTGTCAACGGGGTCGTCGGTAGTGCACACAGTTTTAACGTTAAACTTGTACATCATTTCGCGCGCGGTCAGTTTTTCAAGAACCTTGTTGGCCTTGTCCCAAATGACTTTTGCGTTCTCTTTATTGATAATTTCGTCTATCCCGAAGTACCTGCGCATTTCGAGATGCGACCAGTGATAGAGCGGATTGCCCACGAAGTATGGCATACTTTCGACGAATTGAAGGTATTTTTTGTAGTCGTCGTCAGGGCCGGAAATACTGTCTTCCTCGTAGCCGCGAGCGCGGAGCGCGCGCCACTTGTAATGGTCGCCGTATCTGTCGCCTGCGCCCAGCCAGACCTCCGCTAAGTTGCGGAATTTTTTATCCTCGTAAATCTCTTTGGGTTGAAGGTGGCAGTGATAGTCTATAATAGGCATCTTTTCCGCGTGCTCGTGATACAGCGTTTTTGCCGTTTCGGTGTCAAGCAGAAAGTCCTTATCCATAAATTCTTTCATTAAAGTGTTACTCCTGTTTTAAATATGGCAATTTCTTTTGTATTATTCAATTCATTTTTAGCAAGCTTGCCGTTTGCAGTGTCAACAATTAAATCAATTAGGTTTTCAAGCTGCGTCTGGAAATCGCTCTCTAACACCGCGCCTGCGTTGAAGTCTATCCAGTTTGATTTATTCTTGGCGAGGTCGGAGTTGGTAGCAATTTTAAGCGTGGGCACAAATCCGCCGAAAGGCGTACCTCTGCCCGTGGTGAACAGCACAAGGTGGCAGCCTGCCGCCGCAATGTTGGTTACGGCGCACATATCGTTGCCCGGGCCGTTCAACAGGTTCAAGCCCTTCCTGGTTACGAAGCCGTCGTCGAAAACTACGTCCTCGACAGGCCCCGAGCCGGACTTTTGCGTACAGCCGAGCGACTTGTCTTCAAGCGTGGTTATGCCGCCGGCCTTGTTGCCGGGCGAGGGATTTTCGTAAACGGTCTGGCCGTTGCGGCGGAAATAGTCCTTGAAATCGTTTATAAGCTTTACTACTTTTTTGAACGTAGCCTCGTCCTTTGCGCGGTTCATTAAGAGCTGTTCCGCGCCGAACATTTCGGGGACTTCGGAAAGCACTGTCGTGCCGCCTGCCGCCACAATATAGTCGGAGAAAAGACCTACGAGAGGGTTTGCGGTTATGCCCGAAAGCCCGTCGCTGCCGCCGCACTTTAAACCCACTTTGAGGCAGGATATGTCGCGTTCTTCGCGCTTGTCGTGCCTGATAACGTCGGCAATTTGCTTTAATAGTTTTACGCCGCTTTCTATCTCGTCCTCCACTTCCTGGCAGACGAGGAATTTAACGCGGTTTTCGTCAACCTTGCCGAGCCCCTCTTTAAACTGCGCCATCTGGTTGTTTTCGCAGCCGAGGCCGAGAACGAGCACGCCACCGGCGTTGGGGTGACGGACTATTTTCTGCAAAATGAGCTTGGTTCTCTCGTGGTCGTCGCCGAGCTGCGAGCAGCCGTAAGGGTGCGTGTAAGTGAACGCGCCGTCAAAGCCCTCGGTGCCGTAGCGCTCCTTGAAGGTATCCACGATAAGTTTCGCCTGGCCGTTTACGCAGCCGACGGTGGGTATTACCCAAAGCTCGTTTCTGATACCTACGTCGCCGTTTGCGCGCGGATATACTTTGACCTTGCGCGGCGCAACCTTTTTAAGCGGCGTCGGAATTTTGTTATACGAATATTCGAGGTTTTCCGAAAGGTTGGTGTGCACGTTGTGCGTATGCACGTGCGAGCCTTTTTTGATATCCTGCGTGGCGCACGCGATAGGGCTGCCGTACTTTATGATATTTTCGCCCTTCTTTACGTCGCGCAGAGTAAACTTATGACCCTTTGTAATATCCTCTGTAAGCGTTACCCCCTCATATATGTCGCCCTTTTTGAGGTCGCAAAGCGCAACAGCGACGTTATCGAGTGGGTTAATGATTATTGTTTTTTTGCTCATAGCTAATCCTTTAACAAATTTATAAGCCGTTAAAATGCAGAGAAGCGAGTTAGGCAAGGCGCGCGAGTACCGTCCGCAGCGAGTTTACTTTGCGTAAATGAGCAAGGCGGCACGGAGCGTAACAAAGCATAACGATGCTTATATGCGTTTTAATTATTTGCAAGCGCCTTTACAGCCGCCAACGAAACACTCCACCGCAGCTTTCATACCTTTACGGTCGATAGCGCTTAAATATTTAGCGACAACGGCACATATATCGGGGTGTATCTCGTTCATGTCGCAGTCCCAGGCCTCTTTCCAGGCGAGCGCGTCATGCGCGAGTTTTTCGTAATCGCCGTTAAATTCCGACCAGAGCTTTTTCCATTTTTCAAGGTACGCGGGGTCGTCTTTGAGCGCGATATCCTCGCTGCCCCTCTTGCCCTTATGGAACTCTACGAGCGCCGCGAACGAGAACAGAACGTGCTGAGGAAGCTCGCCCTTTAACTTAACGTAATCGGTCAGCGTGGGAAGAATTCTGGTTTTGAACTTGGTTGTGGAGTTGAGCGCTATAGACATAAGCTCGTGACGGATATACGGGTTTTGATATCTTTCGATAACGCTGTTAGCGAACGCCGTCATCTGGTCCTGAGGAAGCGCGATAGTCGGGTTGACTTCGTCGAAAATGAAGTCGCGAACGTACTTGCCGATAACCTTATCGTTTACCGCTTCGCCGACCGTGTCTATGCCGCAGAGGTACGCAACGGGCACCATTGCCGTGTGCGAGCCGTTGAGAATTTTGACCTTTCTCTGTTTGTAAGGGTGAATATCGTCGGCAAAGATTACGTTAAGCCCGGTGCTGTCCGCAGGCAGAACCTTTTGAACGTGAGCTTCCTTCTTTAAAACCCAAAGGTGGAAAATTTCGCCCTTGACAACGTTGTTGTCGATATAGCCCGTTTCTTTCTGGATATCCTCGATTTCGTTCCTGGGATAGCCGGGAACAATTCTGTCTACGAGCGTGGACGTAAAGTGGTTTGCAGTCTGCATCCATTTAATGAACTTTTCGTCCATCTTGTTTATCTTTGCAAGCTCGGTCAGGCACCTGTAAAGTTCGTCGCCGTTGTCGTCGATAAGCTCGCAGGGGATAATCGCAAGGCCCTTCGTGGGGTCGCCCTTGAATTTATCGTATCTGCGTTTTAACAGCGCGAGCAGTTTGCCGGGATAGCTCTTGGGGCACTGCGTGAAGTCGGTATCCGTGGGGTCTACCGCTATGCCGGCCTCGGTGGTGTTGGATATGATTACCTGCAAATCCTCGCTTTCGCCGTAGCTTAAATAATGCTCGTACTGCGTGAACGGGTTGATGCAGTCGCCGATAACGTTTATTACCTGGCTCTTTTTAACCTTTTTGCCGCCGTCGATACCCTCTAAGCGCAGCGTGTATAAACCGTCCTGGTCGGCAAGCTCTTTAACTCTGCCGAACGGCATGGGCTGAACTACGGCTACGTTTGCCTCTATTGCGCCATTGTCGTTGAGGTCCTGAATTATCCATTCAACGAACGCACGCAGAAAGTTGCCCTCGCCGAACTGCATAATCTTAATCTTTCTCTCGGGTTTTGCAAAAAGCTTTTTACTTATTAATTCCATCGTTAATCTCCATATTTATTGGTTATTTGCCGCATATCAGGGGGGCAATTTGCCCCAAAGCGGTAAAAATGCAGAGAAGCGAGCAAGACAAGAAGCGCGAGGAAAACCCGAAGGAGCTTACTGCGCGTAAGTGACTGAGGGTTGTCGCAGCGCGACGCCGTATTGCGACGCTTATATGCATTTTAAATATTAATGTCTCTTTAAGTCGCTTTCAATAACCTCTTCCGTTTCGGCGTCGAAAAGATACGAAGCCGTATGAGGAATAACGAACTTGAAGCTGTCGCCCATCTTGGGTGCGTAGTGAGGGTTGACCTTTAAGATAACGTTGGTCTTGCCCTCGCCCTCGCCGACGGTTGCGTAAACGTTGGTCGTATCGCCGAGAAGCTCGGTAAGCTCGACCTTGGAGGTTACGGTATAGCTGGAAGGCTGCGCTTCGAGCTTGATAGCTTCGGGTCTGAACGCGAATACTACCTTTTTGCCTTCGAGCGCCTTAGCGTCCTTAACGATGGGTTTAATATCGATATTGAGGCCGGATGCAACAAGCTTTCCGCCTTCAACCGTGCCGCGGATAAAGTTCATGGGAGGCTCGCCTATGAAGCCCGCAACGAACAGGTTCTTCGGGTAGAAGTACAGCTCGTACGGAGTGCCTATCTGCTGAACGTAACCGCCAGACTTCATAACGACTATTCTGTCGGACATGGTCATTGCCTCGGTCTGGTCGTGGGTTACGTATATGGTAGTTGCGCCTACCGAGCGGTGAATCTGCTTGATTTCCGAACGCATGGTAACGCGCTGCTTTGCGTCGAGGTTGGAAAGCGGTTCGTCCATAAGGAAGATGCTAACCTTTCTTATAAGCGCACGGCCTACCGCAACACGCTGGCACTGACCGCCGGAAAGCGCACGAGGGAAGCGTTCAAGGTAATCGGTAAGACCGAGAATTTTTGCGGTCGCCTGTACCTTTTCTTCGATAATGTCCGCGTCGATACCTTCAAGCGTCAAGCCGAACGCGAGGTTTTCGTACACGGTGAGGTGCGGATACAGCGCGTACGACTGGAATACCATTGCAATTCCTCTGTCGCGCGAGGACATCTGGTTCGCAAGTTTGCCGTCGATATAGAACTCGCCTGCGGTGATGTCTTCAAGGCCGGCTATCATTCTGAGCGTCGTTGACTTGCCGCATCCGGAGTCGCCGACAAGGCAGATAAACTCGCCGTCTTTGATTTCCATATTGAAATCGTGCACTGCGTGGTATCCGTTGGGATACACTTTGTTTACGTCTTTAAATAAAAGTTGTGCCATATTAAATATTTCCCCTATTAAAATTTTTAAAATTATTTAAGACAAGGAACAACCCCCGTCTTCGTAAATCTCGGAGATACGAGCAAGACAAGGCGAACGAGGAAAACCCGAAGGAGTTTACTTTGCGTAAATGACTGAGGGTTGCCGCAGTTCAACGCCGTATTGCGAAGTATATACGAGATTTAATTATTTTAAATCGCAAGTTTTGATATTATCCATATCGTCATAAGCCTGGTTCTCGCCGCACATACCCCAAATGAAAGTATAGTTGTGAGTGCCTACGCCGCTGTGAATTGACCAGCTCGGCGAGATAACCGCCTGTTCGTTGTGCATTATGATGTGGCGCGTTTCCTGAGGCGTGCCCATAAGGTGGATAACCGCCTCGGTTTCGGGAAGCTCGAAGTACATATACACTTCCATGCGCCTCTCGTGAGTGTGGCTGGGAAGAGTGTTCCAGGCGCTGCCCTCGGCAAGCTCAGTCATGCCCATTGCAAGCTGACAGCTTTCGCAAACGTCGCCGATAATGAACTGGTTAATCGTGCGCTTGTTTATGCCTTCAAGCGTGCCCAAGTGCCTCTGAACGCAGTACTTAACGCCCTCGGGAGCAGGTTTGCCCTCAACGGGCTTAACGATTTTTACCGTAGGATAGGTTTTATGCGCCGGACAGGAATTGATATAGAACTTTGCAGGGTGCTTGCCGTCCTTGGAGGCGAACTCAACCTGCTTGGTGCCCATACCTATATAAATGCCCTCTTTAAAGCCTATATCGTATTTTTTGCCGTCAAGCGTGATAACGCCCGCGCCGCCGATATTGATAACGCCCATTTCGCGCCTTTCAAGGAAATAATCGGTTGCAAGCTCTTTGAAAGTGCCGAGGGACAGGCTGCCTTTAACGGGCATTGCGCCGCCGGCGATTATTCTGTCCTGATGGGAATAGGTCAAAAGAATTTCGTCCGCCTCGAACAGCTTTTCAATGAGATATTTTTTTCTGAGTTCGTCCGTAACGTAATGCTTTGAATCGTCGGGATGGTTTGCGTAACGAATGTCGAATTTCATTAATTTAACTCCTTTCACAAATTTTCTTTGCTATTCTGCGCAAATAAAATTTCGTGATTTTAGCGGCTCTGCCGCTCTTTGCGCAATTTTAAGCGCACACAAATATATAATTGCGCAAATTCACACCGCTGAGGTCGCGTAGCGACAAATTGGGTGCGCCGGCGCAAAAGCGCGGTTTTGCTTGCGCCGTAAATTGTTTTTAATTACAAGTTGTTCCACTTATTGCGGATAAATTCCGAACAAGGAATTATATCGTCGCCCGTCGTTCCCTCTAAAACGAGGTAAGCGTTCCTGTCGTAAGCCTTGATTTTTTTGAGAATTTTATCAAAGTCAAACATTCCCTTGCCGGGCGCAACCTGCTTTAATTTGCCGTCCTCGAACACGCAGTCTTTTATATGGAAAACTACGATTTTGCCCTCAAAAGTTTTGAGACCCTCGTCTAAAATTTCAAGGTAGTTTTGGTAATTTGACGCGTCAAGGTAGTTGTAGATATCGAAAATAATTTTGATATTGTCCGCGTTAATCGCGTCCACCGCGCGCTTTAAAGTTGCAACGTTCCAGCAAACGTGTCCTGCCGCGCCCTCCATTCCTACGAACGCGCCGACGCTCTTTGCGTAAGCGGCAAGCTCTTTAAAAGTTTCAATTACCGTTGCAAGCGCTTCCTCGGTTCGGTTCAGCGGATTGTACGTCCACTTGTCGTCGTTGAAGCTGCCCGTCTCCGAGCCGACGATATTGCAGCCGAGGTTTTTTGAATACTTTAAATAGTCCTTAAAAACTGCCTTACAGTTTGCTACCTTTTCTTTATCCGAGTGAACGGGGTTGAAATACGCGCCGATAAGCGGAACGGAAATATTCGCCTCTTTCAGAGCTTTACCTATCGCCGCGGAGTTGTCCGCGTTGAGCGCTCCGGGCGCGTATTTTATCTCGTCCATAAACTTGTAAACGACCAATTGCACCGCGGATATGTCGCAGTTTCGCGATTTTTCTATTGCGTTTTCAAGTCCCTTAACGCCCAGGTCGTGGGTGCGAAATGCTATCTGCATATATCCTCCTCACGGAATTTTTGTTTCTATTCTGCGAAGCAAAAATTCCGTGATTTGAGGGCTTCTCGCCCTCTTCGCGCAACCAATAGGGCAAACACACGTATAGTTGCGCGAATTCACCTCGCCGAGGTGCAGGTTTGCACAAATTGAGTTGCGCCACGCAAAAACGCGGTTTTGCTTGCGCCGTAAATTTATTTAACGGGGCGCTTTAAAAACAGCCACCAGCCAAAGCTTCCGGTGTTGGGGCACGCGGATACGAGCTCCCAACCCTCTTCGCCCAAAGGCTTTAAAATTTTATCGACTTTTGCCGCAGCCTCGTCGCAGTACTTAAATTCGTGCGTTGTAACAAATTCCGTTTTGTATTCGTATTTCATTATGTTACCTCTGAACTCTGCCGCTGCCGTCGCCGCCTGCAAGCGCCTCTACCTCCTTGCGCGATACAAGGTTGAAGTCGCCGGGAATTGTGTGCTTCAAAGCCGATGCCGCAACGCCGAATTCAAGAGCGGACTTGAAGTCCTTTCCGTCCAGGAAGCCCGTAATAACGCCGCCGGCAAAGCTGTCGCCGCCGCCTACGCGGTCAACTATGGGGTGAAGCGAATAGGTCTTGGAGTGATAGAATTCTTTGGTTGCCGCATTGTAAATACAAGCCGACCAGCCGTTATCCGAAGCCGAGTGGCTTACGCGCAGCGAAGAAATTGCATACTTGAAGCCAAGGTCTTTGCACATTCTTTCGAAGATATCCTTGTAACCTGCAAGCTCCAAATCACCGCTCGTTACGTCGGTCTTGCCGGGCTTATATCCCAACACGAGGTCTGCGTCCTCTTCGTTGCCGATGCAGACGTCAACGTATTTCATAAGGTTGGTCATAACCTTTTTAGCCTTTTCGCTCGACCACAGCTTTTTACGGAAGTTGAGGTCAACCGAAACGGTAACGCCGTGTTTTTTAGCGGCTTTCAAAGCCTCTTCCGTGAGCACTGCCGCGCTGTCGGAAACGGCCGGAGTGATGCCCGTAAAGTGGAACCAGTCCGCGCCCTTGAAGATTGCGTCGAAGTCGAAGTCCTTTGCGGTTGCGGTGGTAATAGATGAATGTGCTCTGTCGTAAACGACCTTGGAAGGTCTTATGGACGCGCCCGTTTCAAGGTAGTAAATACCGAGTCTTTCGCCGCATTTTGCAATGTGGCAGGTTTCAACGCCGTACTTTCTGAGCGATGCTATTGCGCACTCGCCAAGCTCGTTATCGGGCACTGCGGTTACGAACTCCGCGTTATGACCGTAGTTGGCGCAGGATACCGCAACGTTTGCCTCGCCGCCGCCGTAGTTGATATCGAACTCGTCGGCCTGAATAAACTTTTCGTTGTTGGGGGTTGAAAGACGAAGCATAATTTCGCCCATGGTTACGATTTTTTTCATTTTTATTTTCTCCTTAAATTTTTAAATTGTTGTTTCTTCCCCGTTGGATAGATATAAGCAAGACAAGGAGCGCGAGGAAAACCCGAAGGAGCTTACAGAGCGTAAGTAACTGAGGGTTGCCGCAGCGCGACACAGTATTGCGAAGTATATATCCAACGAAGCTATTTATTTTTTAAGAACTAAATGCACAGCAAATCCGCCAAACTCGTGCTTCAAATAAGCCACATTCATAACGCCCTCGGCGTTGTACTTGACGCTCGTTTCGTCAATTTCGAAGCCGCGGAGCTTCAACTGATATGCGGCGCGCTTAACACTGTTGGTCGCAATAGCTATGTGACCCATCTTGCCGCGGAAAGGTTTTTTCATCATCTCCATATAAGTCGACGAGAAAACCGAGCTGTTGCCGACCTTTTTCTCGAAGCCGAACGCCCTGCCGAACTCGTCGGCAACGGCTTCCGCCTCCTCGGGGTTAGCGCAGTTAAGTCCGACGTGAACCATTGTAAAGCCGAGCATTTTATCGATAGCCTCGCGGCAAAGCTTTGTTATGCCCGCCCAGTCGCCGGCGTTTACGAGCGCCGGAGGAACTATCCAACTTCCGCCGCAGCAAACTACTTTTTTGTACGAGAGATAATTATTGAGATTATCCGCCGTAACGCCGCCCGTGGGCATAAAGCGCATCGTAGTGTACGGGCCGCATACCGCCTTAATGTACGCAAGTCCGCCGGCCTGCTCCGCAGGGAAGAATTTGGCAAAATCAAGCCCCAGCTCCAAAGCCTGCTCAATCTCGCTTGCCGAGGAAAGCCCCGGCGCAAACGGCACGCCCTTATCAAGGCAATGCTTTACGACAACGGGATTAAGCCCCGGCGCTACGCAGAACTTCGCGCCGGCTTTTATCGCCGCGTCTGCCTGTGCGCAGGTCAAAACCGTTCCGGCGCCCACAAGCATATCGGGATACGCCTTTGTCATTCTGCGGATAACCTCGTCCGCACCCTCGGCACGGAAGGTCACCTCGGCGCAGTTTATACCGCCGTCGCGCAACGCTTTTGCAAGTTTTTCCGCGTCGTCAACGTTATCAAGCTTGATTACGGGCACTATGCCTACGTTTTCCAGCTCGTCCACAAGCGCGTTAATTTTGTCTTTTACTGTTACTGCCATTAATTTCCCCCCTTAATTTTTGCGTGTAAGTTTTACACACGTTTTGTTATATAATCACACATTACTATTATAATAATGTAAAACAAGCAAGTCCATATACAAAACGGATATATTTATATACTTTTAGGACATTCGACAAAATAATATAGCGCCGGCGGACTTGTAGTCCGCCGGCGCGAAAAATTTTTAAATTTTATCTGCCGAGCCAGCCGCCGTCAACCGCAAGCGTAAAACCGTTGACGTAGTCGGAGGCCGCCGAGGCAAGGAACACCGCCGCGCCCTCCAAATCCGCCGGAGTGCCCCAGCGTCCGGCAGGGATACGCGCGAGAATGTCCGCGCTGCGCTCTTCGTCCTGCCTTAAAGCTTCGGTGTTGTTGGTTGCCATATAGCCGGGAGCAATGCCGTTTACGTTTATGCCGTACTTAGCCCACTCGTTTGCAAGGGTCATTGTAATTCCCCTTATAGCCGACTTGGAAGCCGTGTACGAGGGAACGCGTATGCCGCCCTGGTAAGAAAGCATCGAAGCAATATTTATTATCTTGCCGCCCGACTTCTGTTTTACGAACTGCTGAGCCACTGCCTGGGTCAGGAAGAACACCGTCTTTAAATTTACGTTGATAACCGAGTCCCAGTTCTCCTCGGAAAACTCTATGCTGTCCTGGCGCTTGATAATTCCGGCGTTGTTTACAAGGATATCCACGCGTCCGAATTTTTTAAGCGTTTCTTCAACTATCGAGGGTATCACCTCGCACGAGCTTAAATCGGCTATAACGTTGTGGAAGTTTGCGCCGAGCATTTCCTTCGTTTCGGTGCTGGGTCTGCGCGAAACGCCGATAACCTTTGCGCCCGCCTCAACGAACGCGCGGCAGATGCCCTGGCCGAGGCCAGTGTTGCTGCCCGTAACGATAGCCACTTTACCTTTCAAACTGAAACTGTCTAAAATCATAATTCTCCTTATCACTCGAAGCGTTACAGCCGCTCCTGCTTTTATTTACTTCGATTATTTTAACACAATTGCTATTTTATTGCAAGGGGGTTTTTAATTTTCTTTGTCGAATACTATCTCTTCCCCTGCGCCGATTTCGTATATTTTACCGCGAATTTCAACGTAGACCCCCATATATGACGGGTTTTTGACCCTTTCGCCGTCAACAGACCAAATTAAGTTTTCGTAAGCCTTGACGTAATCGTAAACCTCGGAGTTCGTCGCAAACCAGATATCTTTGCATGCGGAAAGCTTTTTTGCGGTGTTTTCTATCAAATCCCAGTTATTATTGTCGTCGAATTCGAAGCTATGCCCCCATATATATAAAAGTTTCGGCTCTCTCGCCTTAGTCTGCTCTAAGGGCGACGAGCTTATAAATTTATCTACAAGCTCGGGCATAACCGGGTCGGTATGATGGCAAGTAGCTTTAAGCCGAAGCCAGTCGCGAGGAATATCGAAAGAGTGCGTAACCTCGGTAGTTCGGGCATATATGACGCCCAATTGCTTCAAAGCCGCCACAACTTCGTCGTTGTAGCCGCCGTAAGCGTAAGCCATTCCGCGGACTATTCGTCCGAATTTGCTTTCGAGATAAACGCGGTTCTGTACCACTTCGTTTATTGCCTGGGGCAGAGGCACTTTATCCAAAAACAGATGTCTTTCGCCGTGCAAAGCAATTTCGTGTCCGCAGGAAGAAAACGTTTTTATAAGCCTGTCCTCGGGCAGCCTGCGCGTCCATTTCTTATTTATAAATTCGGGGTTGTTCAGGTTGAACGTCGCCTTAATTCCGTACTTGTCGAATATCGACATAAGCCGGATATCGGCCTCGGCGCCGTCGTCGTAGCTGAACGTTGCCGCCTTAGCCTTGCCGCCCGGAAAGCGCATATACTTTTCTTCGTGCATTTTCATCCACATAGTTTTTCCTCCTCCGCTGCCGGCTCTTCACGCAAAAGACCGGAAGATTTTTTCCACCTGCCGGAAAGCAATCTCGCCCCGAAAAGCAAGCCGCGCAGTCCCCAGTCGGAGACCATACCTATCCAAAGCCCCAAAGCGCCAAGCCGCGCGCCGACCCAGTCGCAGGTCAAAATATAGCACAGCCCCACGCGCATTAAAAGCATTGAAGCAACCGCCGCAAACATTACGTACCGCATATCGGAATTTGCTTTGAGCATTGCCGGAAGCCCGAACGACAGCGGATAGGTTATAAACTGCAAGGGCAGGCACAGTAAAAGACAGTTCCAGGCAATTTCGCGCGCCTCGCCGGAAATATTGTAAAAATTGAGCAACAACGGAGAAAGCGCAAAGGTAACCGCAACGCAGGCGGTGTTACCCACGTAAGAAATCAGCAGCATTTTTTTCATATAATACTTGACCTGATTAATGCTGCCCGTGCCCACGGCCTGACCGGTAACCGTCAAAATTGCCGTATTTATGCCGTTGCCGACAATGGAGCTTACGGTATTTATGTTATAAGCTACCGAGTTTGCCGAAGTCTGAAAGTTTGTAACCACTCCGTCAACCACAACGTTGTAGCTTGCAATAGAGATAAAAACTATTACGAGAATTTTTCCGAGCTGGAAAAAGCTGTTCTCTATGCCGCTGGGGATACCGAGCTTTAAAATATTTTTAAGCTGCGCGCCGTCAAAGCGGAATTTTTCTATAATTTTTATTCTGACGAGGTTACTTTTCCGCGTCATTAAAAACATAGTAAAAAACGCCGGGAAGATACGCGCAAGAAAAGTGCCGAGCGCAACTCCGGCAATTCCCATATTCAAGCCGTAAATGAAAACGGCGTTGAAGCCAACGTTCAGGCAAAAGCTTATTATTCCCGAAATCATTGTGTTCATGCTTTTGCGCTGTGCCCTGAGCAGCGCCGCGCACGCGTTGAACACGGCAAGGAACGGAAACGAAGCCGCGATTATATAAAAATAAGTATACGCATTTTGTCTTGTGTTTTCCCCGGCGTCACCGAAAAGCAGATTTATAAGCTGGTGGTTGAGCCCCATGCAAAGCGCCGTTATCACCAGCGAAAACAAAATCATTATAACTATGAGTTGCTTTGCGCTTTTGTTTGCTTCCTCAACCTTGTTTGCGCCAATGAGCTGCGAGGTTATTACCGCGCCGCCCACGCCGAATGCAGAAAACAAATGTATAAGCAAATTGGAAATCTGGTCGACGTCGGTTATCGCCGTTAAAATATCATCGCCGGCGCCGCTCTTTGCATACGAGGCCATAAGCCCGTCTATCATACCGAGCGACATAGACAGCGCCGACTCGATACATATAGGTATTATCAGCAGTGCAAGCGCCTTTGCCGTAAACAGCGTGTACTGTTCCTTATTTGCTTTCATCAGTCCTTGCTCACGCGGCTGTCCGTGCACACCACGCGGAAAAATTTAAAGGTCGCGCTGCCGCGGCTTTCTGCGTTACTTCGGGCATATATGCCTATCTTTGCGCCCGTCCACACTCCGGGAGCGGCGTAAAACTTGTGCGTGAACGCACTTCCGCCAAAGGTGAATTTATAGGCGAGCCTGTGCGTATTTTCGTACTTTGCGGACATCTGGAACGTAACGTAATTTTCGTCGTACGGCTGACTTTTTGCAAGCGTTTCGTCCTCGCCGCCGCCTATCTCGCCCTTGCGTATTTCAAGATAGTTCTGCCCGTCGCGCCTTACCACGCAGATATAGGAATACTCCTGCCCGAACACGACAAAGCCCACCTCGTCGCCGTCGTTTTCCAGGTTCAACCTGCACTTGGCCTTAGCGGAAAAGTTCTTGTAAAGTATCTTTTGCATAAACAGTTGCGGCACGTCCGCAAGCGAATTGCCCCCGTAATATGCGCAGTTTAAGCGCAATCCGTTCTTAAACGAGTACCAGTTATCGCCGCGGTTTGCAGGGGTTTGCCATACAAGCGAAAGCTTGTCGCCGTCGAACTCGTCCGAGGGCTCTATGCCGTAACCCGTGCTTACGTTTACGGGGTATTCCCCGAATTGCACGGGGTTGCCGGGCAGGTTATCGTCGTGACACTCGCCGCAGAACACCCAGTCGTTTCTCCACTCGGCAGGCTGCAAATGCACCACCCTGCCGTAAGCGCCCATCTGCTGAAAGTGCATAAACGCCCACTTCTCGCCGCTGTCGTCAAGGTCGATAAGCGCGCCCTGATGAGGGCCGTTTATCTCCGTTCCGCCCTGCACCATAATAATCTTGGTCTGGTACGGGCCGTAAACGTTTTCCGAGCGCAAGGCGACCTGCCAGCCCGTGCCGACACCGCCGGCCGGCGCAAGTATGTAAAAATATTTGCCGCGAGTGTAAAACTTGGGGCCCTCGATATTCGGAGAAATGTCGTGCCCGTCGTAAATAATTTTGTAGCCGTCCGCCGCCGTTTTAAGCTCGGCGTCCGTTTCGAAGAGCGCAAGCTTGGAGTTGAAGCCTATGCGGCTTTTTGCAAACGCAATGGCAACGTAGCACTTCCCGTCCGCCCAGACGGGGCAGGGGTCTTCGTAGCCCTTGCCGAGTAGCAGCGGACGAAGCAGCGACCACTTGCCGTACGGGTCGGACGTTTCCGAAACGAAAATACCCTCGTCTGGGAAAGGAATAAGGCAATAAAACTTGCCGTCGTGATAGCGCAAAGAGGGCGCCCACGCGCCGTGGCCGTGCTGCACCTCGTTGAACCGCTCGAAGGGAATTTCGGGCAGAACGTAGTTTATAAGCTCCCACTCCACCAGGTTTTTGGAGTGCAGAACGGGCACTCCCGGAACGTGGTTGAAGCTTGAAGCCACCATATAAAAATCATCGCCGACGCGGATAACGTCGGGGTCGGAATAATCTGATAAAATAACGGGATTCTGATACTGCATCTTTTGCTCCTTAATTGAAAGGCATTATACCACCACTGCGGAAAATTATCAAGGCTTTGACGGATAAAAAATAAAGCGCGCCGCTTTTTAAGCGGCGCGCTTCGGTTTTTACATGAGAGGCAAGTAAGTTACCGTGTTGGTTATAGACATCATTATGAATATAAGACAGGTTACGAACGAGCCTAAGTAAACCTTGCCGGTTTTGTTGTAGAAGTAACGGTTGAAAATAGGCAGCAGTATCATCATAGGCACGACGCCCCAAAGCAGGTTTACGTACAGCCAGTTCGTAGTGAGCCATACCGCGCCGGTTGCGGCAAACACGACGTACTGCAAAAAGATTATTGCAATAAGTCCGAGCGAGTTCGCCACGCACGCGATAACCATACTGCCGACTTTGCCCCAGCGCGCGTTGCGCATAGAGCAGTTGACCCTTACCGAGTTCGTGAAATAGAACAGGAAGAACAGCGGCATATACATAAGCGCGAGCACTAATATTCGCCAGCTTGTGCTGAACATAAACGGCCTTGCGCATACGAAGAAGAATCGAGGGTCGATATGGAATATCAGATACAGGATATCTATAATCGCGTAGAACGAGCAGAAAAGTATAAACGCGAGCAGCAACATTTTTAAAACGTTGGTCGGCTTTTCTTTAAGGTTAATTAGCGTTGCGCCGCGCTTTCTGTGTCTTACGAAATGCGCTATAAGGAACAGGCTCATACCCAACGCTCCGTTCACAAGCGACCAGAGCATAACCGCGTTAGTCATTCGCTGAGGGAACAGCCAGGTAAGACCGCCGGCCGCCTCGCTTACGCCCGAGGTCAGAGCGTCCGCCGAAAGCGTTGCCATCCAGTTGTACGAGAACAACGCGAACACCGCGCAGACTACGAATATACCCCAGAATATCAGCTTATCAACCCACGAATCGTTGTGGCTCATGGGCTGCGGCTCGTGCACGGCCGTAGCAAAGAATTTGGTGCGTAAAAGCAGCGCGCCCTCGGCAAGTACGAACAGGAACATTCCGGCAAGATACAGACCCTGGAATATCTCCTTGACCCACCATACCTGGTTGCCCGTGGAAAGCTTGCTTTCGCCGACAGCTTCCTCGAAAACGTAATCGAAGAACTCTATCATGTGCGCAATAGATTCGTTATCGTACGGTTGCAGGCCGTGAACGGTCTTTTCGTTGTGCACGACGCGGAAGGAATAATCGTCGGGAGAACCGTAATAATCGTCTATTACGACCTCGGTTACGAAGTTCTCTTCCGAGTTTTCGTGCGCATATATGCCCGAGTTAACGACGTTTATCGCCGAAATCGTATAGCGCATATCCGAGTAGTCGAGCGAGGTCGCATTCTCCTTATCAACGACGGTGCTCGTGCCCTCGTTCTGGTACGCGCCCTCGTCGTATCTCGCGTAAGCAAGCCCGACGTTGCAGTGAAGATTTTTAAGCACGCGCATGTTGCTGTCGGTCAGGTTGCCGTTGCGGACGTAGCCCGATATGTACGCAGACTGAATTTTTTGGTTGTTGTAAGTGCCGTACTTGGACATTGCGTAAATGCACGCGTTGCCGCCTGCGGAGTGTCCCGCAATGCCGACGTTGTTAAAGTCGATATAGTCGAAGTTTACGCCGTTGCCGTTTTCGTCCGTTTGGGTAACGTGCTCTATTATTGCGAACAAGCCGTAGCCTGCGGCTGCCGCGCTTTGGTCGGTGGAGCTGGACTCGCCCTGACTGTACGGGTCGAGGCAGACAACCGCATAACCGCGACGGGAAAGCTCGACGTTGTAGGCCGCCTGTGTTTCCTTGGTACGCTGATAGCCGGGGCACACGATAACGCAGGGAACTTTGTTATCCTTCGCGACCTTTATGGCCTTTGTAGGCTTGTAAACGTCGGCAACGACCCAGGTCTTTTCGCCCGTTTTAAGCTTGAACGAAGAAACTTGTACCGTGCCCCAGCTTGTGTTTACCGCAAAGGCAAACAGCGTGCCGATAAATATCAGGCAGACAGCTAACGCCATAAGCCATTTGGATTTATCTTTAATGACATCATTAAAGAATTTTTTAAGTACCGCGCCGCATTTTACGAAAAAGTTTTTAAGCTTTTCCTTAAACGGCACTTTCTGTACGTTTTCATTTTCCATAATTTTTCCCCTTATGCGGTTTGCGGAAGAGCCGCAATCGTAGTATTGGTCAATGCAAATTCGTGGAACGCCGCTGAATATTCGTTATCCGTCACCTGAACAATATATTTGTTATAGTTTCCCACCTGTGCGCTGACCTTATAATTTAAGCCAGTTAAAATTGTTCCGGCACTGGGGAAATTAATAAGATAATCTATATTGTTAGTCTTGTCTTCGTCAGAATTTGCTTCATTAATAGTTGTTACCATTTTTGTAATAGGATTTTTGCTAGAACTAAATGTGAAATCCTTAAATTCAACCTTGACGTTATCGTAAAGCTTTTCAAATTCTTGTTTTATTTTGTCCATATCTGTTGTTGAAACAACATTTTTTGAATTTGTATAGTAGCCAACCCTCACGATAACCATTTCTGAAAATCTTGCATACAAGCTGACCTTACCGTCCGTCGCGTGATTTTCAACGTCCGCATAAGTTACGGTGCCGCTTAAAAGCGTTTCGTTTTCAGTCTCTTCGGCAGTGAACGCCCAACCTACGAATGTAAAGCCCTCTGCCGGGGTAGGCGCGTTAAGTTTTTCGCCTTTCGCGTCGGTTGCGTTGGTTACGGTAATTTTTTCGCCGAACTGCTCGTTGCCGTTCATAAGCGTGATTTCTATCGAGGAAGCCTCCTCCGCGCTTATATATCCGGGATAAAGTATCTTTTTAGCAGCGTTATTATTTAATACGAAATCATAGAACGCATTCGCCGCAGTACCCTCGGAAATTTTTGCAATTTTTCTAACAGAGCCGTTCACCGTCAATAACGTATCTTTGTTGCCGATTACTTCTATAGTAAGATTTTCCTTTTGTCCGAACATGACGTTATAATCGCCACGGGTAACCAAAGTACAGAAAGCACTAACCGAAGTGCTCGAACCACCGAGCATTGAATACTTAAACTCGTTTACTTCTATTCCGTTTTCCGTGCAGTAGGTCTGGAATGCGGCTATAAGCTCTTTTACCATATCCTCGTTTACGTAACGCGAGTAAACCGCAAGGTCAAGCACCTTATCCATAGGGTCTTCACCCTCGGCGTATACGGGATAAAGATTAATCGTTTCAAGCCCGAGCTCGTCAAGGTCGGCAAAGCCCACAGCCTTAGTGCCGAGCACAATCTCGCCGCCCTCTTTCATGGCCCAGCCTGCAAGGTAATAACCCTCTTCTGCGGCAGGGGCGTTCAACTTGCTGAGAGGCAAGGAATCGCTTGAAGTGTTTTTAATATCGTAAACCGTATTAAGTCCGTGCAGCGTTACCCTTATGGTATGCTCCTGAACGGTTTTAAAGCCCTCGCAAGTAAGCCTTACGGTTGTTCCTGCGAACTTGCCGTCCTCGGCAACGCCGTTAAGCGCGGTAAGCTGTTCTTCGGTTAAGGTCAATACGTAGTTCTTTGTAGCGTACTGCGTTCTGTCTTCGTCGGTTACTTCAACAAGCGTGTTGCCGTTGCCTTCGGGCGCTATAACGGGCTGCTCGCCGTCTTTTACGTCAAGATTGCCCCCTATATATACGCCGTTTTCGCACTTTTCTGCAAGTGAATAAGCCGCGCCGCCGTACGCGAAAACGTTAGCGGTAACAAAGCAGTTTTCAACTTTTCCTTCGCCGCTCGTAAGTCCGGCAATGCCGCCTACGTTAGCATAACCACCCACGTAGCTGTGCTGGCCGCTGCCGCTCTTGTAAATTGCCGCGGCAAAACAATAGGATATACTGCCTGCGTTTTCACCGGCGATACCGCCCACGTTTTTGTTGCCGTGAACGCGGATGCCGTCGAACCAGCACTCGGTTATGGTTGCGCCTGCCGCGTTATACGCCGCAATGCCGCCCAGGTTATTGTTGGGGCTTTCGCCGCTTTCCGAGCGCTGAGCAAGGAGCTTGCCCGAGTTAGTCGTTGCGCAGCTTGAAACCGTGCCGTAGTTGACTGCTACGATTCCGCCCATATAACTGTATTTTCTTGTGGAAGTGCCCGTCTCGTTCGAGTTGCCCGCGCCAAGCGTTCCGCCGTTTGTGCAGCTCGTAATTTTGCCGTAGTTGACTGCGGCAATACCGCCTGCACCCACGCTTGCCTGGGCCGTGCCCGTAAACGCGCAGTTGGAAATTTCGCCGTTATTTATGCCTGCAAAACCGCCTACACCCCCTACTATGCCGCGTTCAAGCACTTCCAGACTGCCGATAGTACCAAGCTCGCTGGTAATCGTTGCCGAAACGTTGCAGTAGTTTATGCTGCCGTTATTGACCGCCGCTATAACGCCCGCGCAGTTGCCGGAAACTCCGGGAACGGAGCCGCTTACGGCAAGGTCGTAAATTTCGGCGTGCTCGCCCAAGGTGTCAAACAGACCGCAGTCGGAAGCTTCTATGGTAACGGTCTTGCCGTTGCCGTCAAGCCTGCCGTCGAAGGTGAAGCCGGCAACTTTGCTCGAAGCCGCCCTTACCACCACAGAGCTCAACATTTTATAATAACTGTCCTGCGGAACGTCTGCGGTATTAATTGCCGCAAAGTCGGTCGCGTCGTCTATAAGATAGGGATTTTCTTCGGTGCCGGCGCCCTTGTAAAGAAGCTTGCCGAACATCACCGCGTCGTCGCCGCTTGTAACTTCCGCGCCGTAAACTCCGCCGAGGGGCTTAACCGAGGCCGTCCATTTAACCATATAAATATCCGGCTCGTCCTTGTAGTGCTTAACGGTAACCTCGCAGTTTTCTTCCGAGTAGCATTCCTGCTCCGCATATTCGTAATCGGTGCGAGAAATTTTTTGGCTTTCGAACAGCTTAACCGAATACTTAGCGCCCTCTTCCACTCCGCGTTGAAGCCAGGTAAGCGTATTCGAAAAAGCTACGCCGTCCATTTGCGCGTTGCCGGGAGCCTCGGTTATATGCAGGAATTTAGCGTAAAGCGTGATATCCTTGGTAACCCTTTCGATATCCTTGTTCCATACCTTTGTAAGCCCGTCATCCATGCACCAGCCGTCGAGGTAATCGTACTCGTCCTCGTGCGTAACCGGGGGATATTCGGCTATCTTTGCGCCTTTCTTGACCTTTAAGGGCTGACCTATCTGCGTTTCTCCGTCCATAAAAGTAACGGTGTAATAAGTTGATTTCTGCGCGCATCCGAACGCAAAAACCGTACACATTACGCAAATAAAAGTCAGCACGGCTATAAGGACTTTTCTTTGTCTTTTCATAATTTTCCGCCTTATCTGTTTTGTTTTAGCCTTTGATTATTTTTGAAACTCCGGTCTTTACAGCCGCATCCGCAACGGCCTTTGCAACCGACCTGTGCGCGTTTTTATCGTAAGCGTAAGGAAGAATGTAATCGGTTGAAAGCTCCTTATCGGATACGCAGTTTGCAATGCCGTAAGCCGCGGCTATCATCATTTCGGTGTTCACCGTGTTCGCCCTTACGTCGAGCGCGCCGCGGAAAAGTCCCGGGAATACCAAAACGTTGTTAATCTGGTTGGGGTATTCCGAAGAACCCGTGCCGACAATGTATGCGCCTGCCTCTTTTGCGTCGTTAGGGTTTATTTCGGGAATGGGGTTCGCGCAGGTGAAAAGTATAGGTTTATCGGCCATGGAGCGAACCATATCCTTTGTTACGCAGTTCGGGCCGGAAACCCCGATAAACGCGTCCGCGCCCTTCATAGCGTCGGCAAGCGTGCCCTTTAAGTGCGAAAGGTTGGTAATTTCCGCAACCTCTTTCTGAGCCGGGTTGAGCCAGTCGTTACCTTTACAGATTATTCCTTTAAGGTCGCACATTGTAACGTTCTTTACGCCGAGCTTTAAAAGGAATTTGCAAATTGCAATGCCGGCCGCACCGGCGCCGTTTATTACGAGCTTTATTTCGCCTATCTTTTTGCCGGAAAGCTTCAACGCGTTTATGAGCGCCGCCGCCGAAACTATCGCCGTGCCGTGCTGGTCGTCGTGGAATACGGGGATATCCAGCTCGGCTTTGAGCCGCGTTTCTATCTCGAAGCAGCGCGGAGCGGAAATATCTTCAAGGTTTATTCCGCCGAACGAGCCTGCCAGAAGCTTAATGGTTTTAATTATGTCCTCGGTGTCCTTGGAGCTTATGCACAAGGGATACGCGTCAACTCCGCCGTAAGCCTTGAACAGCGCGCACTTGCCTTCCATAACCGGCATACCGGCTTCGGGGCCGATGTCGCCGAGTCCGAGCACCGCAGTGCCGTCGGTAATAACGGGAACGGTGTTCCAGCGGCGCGTAAGCTCGAACGACTTTTCAACGTCGTTATGTATCGCCATGCACGGCTCCGCAACGCCCGGCGTGTACGCAAGCGAAAGCGCCTCCCTGCTGTCTACGGGAACGCGGCAAACCGTTTCGATTTTGCCCTTCCATTCGCCGTGTTTCTTTAATGATGCCTCTCTGTAATTCATAATTCCTCCTTGAAAATAGTTATTAGCTAACTTTTTTTAATAATTTCTTTCATTTTCCTTTACATTATACTACCATATTATTATAATGTAAAATGATAATATTATATATCTATCATAACAAAAACGCATAGGTAAAAGTAATGAATTACGAGTATTACAAAATATTTTATTACGTAGGCAAGCACAAAAACATAACCCGTGCCGCGGTAGAGCTGTATTCCAGCCAGCCTGCGGTAACGCGCGCGATACAGAACCTTGAAACGGAGCTTGGTTGCAGGCTGTTCGTGAGAACCAAAAGCGGAGTTGAGTTCACGCACGAGGGCCAAGTGCTTTTCGATTACGTCCGCATTGCGCACAGCCAGCTTTTGAAGGGCGAGGACGAAATAAGCCACTCGATAAGCGCGGACAGCGGCACGATTTATATAGGCACTACCGTTACGGCGCTGTACGAGTATCTCTTTGACGTTTTGGACGATTTCCACCTTAAACACCCGAACGTGAAGTTTAAAATAAACACGGGCTCGAACAACAGCACCATTGAAAAGTTAAAGAGCGGCATTTTCGATATTGCGTTCGTTTCAACGCCGTGCAATACCTCCAAACCGCTGAATACGGTAAAAATAAAAAGCTTCAACGATATTCTTATTGCGGGCAATAACTTTGCCGAGCTTAAAGAAAAAACGCTGAGCTTAAACGATTTAAAGGATTATCCCTTGGTCAGCCTCAGGCACAGTATGCAGCTTCGGCAGTTTATCGACGACGTGTTCGCCGAAAATGGAATTTCGGTAACGCCGGATATCGAGGCCGACAGCGCAGATTTGTTAGTGCCCATGATAAGCCATAACTTCGGGCTCGGGTTTGTTCCGCGCGGTATGGCGCAGGAAGCTATAACGCAGGGTAAGGTTTTTCAGGTTAAGCTCCAAGACGAGCTACCCGAGCGCAATATCTGTATGATAACCGACCCTCACCATCCGCAGACAAACGCTTCGCGCGAATTCTATAAAATGATAGTTAAGACAATATCCAAATAAAAATAAGCC
>JAAUYR010000022.1 GCA_014805025.1 Clostridia bacterium
AAGCGCCGCGCGAAAATTCGCGCGGCGCTTTTTTAACAGTGCACAAATTGCAAAATATCGACGAGAACGGCAAAGCCCAAAATCAGCGCGAAGCCGACTGCGTGTATTACCGCCTCTATCTTTCGCGGCACGGGCTTTTTGAATATCCACTCTATCAGGCAGAAAACAACCTTGCTTCCGTCCAGCGCGGGTATCGGCAAAAGATTGAATACCGCGAGATTGACCCCTATATATGCCGCAATTTCCAAGAAACTTTGTAAACTTTGCGAAGCTATTTGCGAAGTCAGTTTTATGGTTGTAACCGGGCCGCCCATAGCCGAAAGTCCTAAGTGCCCCGTCAACAGCTCGCCCAGAACTTTGAAAATAGTTCCGGCTATCTGCCACGAATATACGAACGAGCGGCCTATGGTCGTAAAGAACCCGAAGCGGTAGTTTACCGAGGATATATCCCAGTAAAGCTTGCCGTCCTCCTTTTCCACGGTACCCACACCCAGCGCGCGCCAGAGCTTGCTTGTTTCCGCCGAGCTTTCAAAGTCGCAGTCCGAACGCAGCTTAACGGTTATATCGCAAACCTCGCCTCCGCGGCTTACGGTAAAGCTTACCTCGTCGCCCTCAACCTTTCCGCTGAGCGCGGACATCATATCGGTAATAAGGTAGACGCCCTTGCCCTCGGCCTTTAAAATTATATCGTCCTCGGCAAGCGAGTATTCCGCGTAAACCTCGGCATATGTGCCGTCGTACGGGGTAATTCCGCCTATCTTGAATACCGGCTGACCGAACGCAAACATTGAAATTATTATCAGCAGCAGCGCCGTAACGTAATTGAAAAGCGGCCCTGCTATTAAAACTATAATCCGTTTCCACGGCGCTTTATTGTTAAAAGAGTTTTCGTTCTGACCCTCGGCGTCCTCACCGTCGAACGCGCAGAAGCCGCCAAGCGGAAAGAGCCTTATGGAAAAGTCCTCGCCCGTGCGCTTTGACTTGCGTTTGTAAAGCCTGGGGCCGAAGCCTATCGCAAACTCGTTTATCTTAAATTTTAAAGCCTTGCCGGCAAGGTAGTGCCCGAACTCGTGCACGGTTATCATTAAAAGCAGTATCAGAACCGCAAGTATAACCGAGCCTATCGTAGTCAGTACCGAGGAAACAGAGAGAAGATTCATTGCATTTTATAAATAAGTTTCTGCGCTTTCCAACGCGCCGCACGGTCGATTTCCGTAAGCTGCTTAAAGCTGACTATTTCGTCGCGCTCGGTGGTGGAAATTACGCTGTTAACCACGTCATATATGGCGGTGAACGGTATTTTGCGCTCTAAAAACGCTTTCACCGCAACCTCGTCCGCGGCGTTCAGCGCGCAGGGCAGCGAGCCGCCCTCCTTTGCGCATTTCAAAGCCAAATCGAACAAGGGATAATTTTTTTTGTTTAAGGGTTCGAATTGCAGCGAGAACGCCGTTTTAAAATTTAAAGGCTCTGCCGAGGTCGTAAGCCGCTGCGGATAGGAAAGCGCCAAAGCTATGGGCACTTCCATCGTCGGCGCGCCCATCTGCGCGAGTATTGCGCCATCCTTGAACTCCACCAAGGAATGCACTACGCTCGTCGGCTGTATGACCGTTTCTATCTTGGAATAGGGCGCATTGTACAGAACGTGCGCCTCTATAACCTCGTAGCCCTTGTTTAAAAGCGTAGCGCTGTCAACGGTTATCTTGTCGCCCATCTTCCAGGTGGGGTGATTAAGCGCCTGCTCGGGAGTTACCTTTGAAAGTTCGTCCGGCTTCATTCCGCGGAAAGCTCCGCCGCTTGCCGTTATGATAAGCCGTTTGAAGGGCGCTTTCCTGTCGAAGTGCAGGCACTGCCAGATTGCCGAGTGCTCGCTGTCCACGGGGATAATCTCAACACCCTTTTCAGCGGCAAGCCGCATAATGAGTTCTCCGCCGCAAACCAGAGTTTCCTTATTGGCAAGCGCAAGCGTTTTACCCGCGCGGATAGCCTTTACACTGTATTCAAGGCCGGCAAAGCCGCCTGCCGCGTTGAAAACGAGGTCTGCACTCTTCCACTCGGCAACGCTCAAAGCGCCTTTTTTATCCGTTGCCGCCGCCGCGGAAAACTCCGGGTGAAACTCCTTTACCTGCCGCGAAAACTCAACCGAGTCGTTCATTGCGGCAAGCGCAACAATTTCGTACTTGTCGCTGTGCCGCCTTACGACGTTTAAAACCTGTTTGCCGATAGAGCCGGTAGAACCGATTAACGCAATCTTTTTCATAATTATTATACCCTGAAATTTTTATTTAATGACAAAAACGCCGCTTAAAAGCGGCTTTTTGTTGTCTTATTTTTTATATGATTTTTAAATGATTATAGTTCCGAACGCAAGCATTACTATGAGCGTGCAGTACAGCATACTGTCGAAGCGGTCTAAAACTCCACCGTGGCCGGGCAGAACGTTGCCCATATCCTTGATGCCGCACTCGCGCTTTAACGCGCTTTCGAACAGGTCGCCTACCTGCGAAACTATCGCGGTGAACATACCCACTAAAATAAAGGATACTACGGGGTGTATTCTGTCGCTTGTGAAGGTAAGCTCTACGCCGTTGAAGCCGCCGAGATAGTTTATTAAAAGGTACGAAATAACCGCCGCAAGTATGCCGCCGATTATTCCGCCGACCGCGCCGATAACGGTTTTGTTGGGGGATATCTGGGGGGCAAGCTTCAAAGGAACGAAGCGTTTAAAGCATTTGCCGAAGATGAACGCGCCCGAATCTGTAAACATAGGGCACATAGTAAGCACGAGTATCGCCGCCATAGAATTCTGCGGAAGATGGTTTACGCCCGAAAGCATTGAAGAGAGCACTCCGCAGTAAAGCATACAGAAAATACAGAATACCGTGTTCTTAACCGAGCTGTTCTTGTGGTCGAAAACCGAGGTTGCCGAAAGGAACATTGCGTAAATTGCAAACGCACAGGCAATTGCCAAAAGACCCTGACCCATAGTGAGCTCGCAAAGCACGTACAGCGGAACTATCACCGCGCAAAACGAAATAGTAAAGATACGCTGCGGCAACGAAATTTTTTCGTTTTCTCCGCGAGAACGGTCAATTGCCCTTAAAAATTCCAACGAGCCTAAAACCGCAACCGCGCAGAATACCAAATCGAACCCGAAAGCGCCCCAGCCCTGCGGCACGCACCATTTCAACGCGCACAGCGATAACCATACGACTACGTATATTACGCTTGTTATAGCCCTCTGCTTCCCCGAAGAAAGCTTTTTAGGTTGTACATCTTCCATAATAACTCCTATACGTTCCCGAAGCGCCTCTCGCGCCTTGAAAACTCTTCTATCGCCTTATCGAATTCCCCGTCGGTAAAGTCGGGAAACAAAACGTCTGAAAAATACAACTCGGCATACGCCGCCTGATATGTTAAAAAGTTCGAAAGCCTCAGCTCTCCGCCCGTCCGTATAATAAGGTCGGGGTCGGGCAGCCCGTGCGTATATAAAAGCTTTTCAAAGCCCTCGCTATCAAGCTTTTCGCCGCGTTCGACTGCAAGATTGCACGCCCTTAAAATTTCCGAGCGCGTGCCGTAGTTTATGGCAAACACAAGCGTAAATCCGGCGGTATCGGGACAGGCTTTTTCGCTATCTTCAAGCAGCTTTGCAACGTCCTCAGGCAGCGCCGTAAGGTCGCCGATAATCTTTACGCGAGCGCCCTTAGAAACCAACTTTTTAACGTTGCTTTTAAAATATTTACGGAACAGCGTGAATAGCCCGTCAAGCTCTTCCTGGGGCCGCGAGGACAAATTCTCGGTCGAAAGCGCGTAAACGGTCAGGTATTTTATACCCAGCTTTTGCGCGTGTTCGGCAAGGCCTATCATGCGGTTCATACCTGCGTTATGCCCGAAAGACCTCGGCATATGCCTTAGTTTCGCCCATCTGCCGTTGCCGTCCATTATAAGCCCAACGTGTTTGGGCAGCTTAATTTCAGGCGTTGTCAAACGGTCATTATCTCCTTTTCCTTGGCGGCTACCGCGGCATCGATTTCGGCAACGCAGTCGGATACGTATTTTTCAACGTCCTTTTCGCAAGCGGCAACTTCGTCCTCGGAAAGAGTTTTGTCGTTTTTAAGTTTTTTAAGCGAGTCCATAGCGTCGCGGCGGATATTGCGCGCGGCAACCTTTGCGTCCTCGCCCGTCTTTCTTACCTGCTTGCACAGCTCTTTTCTGCGCTCCTCGGTAAGCTGAGGGAAAGCAAGTCTTATAACCTTGCCGTCGTTAGTCGGCGTGATGCCGATATTCGAAGTCTGCAAAGCCTTTTCAATGCCCTTTAACAGCGACGCGTCCCAGGGCGAAATAACAAGGCATCTGCCCTCCTGAACGGAAATGCTCGCCGTCTGCGCAATGGGCGTGGGCGCGCCGTAATAATCAACGTTAATTTTATCTAAGATGTGCGGATTTGCACGTCCTGCACGCAGCGAAGCGTACTCCTCTTTAAGCACGCTTACCGTCTTTGAAAGCTTGTCGTCAAGTACTAAAATTATTTCCTCAACCTGTTCGTTATCTATCATAATTGTCTCCCTCTTGAATTTTTTTATTTACGGCGCAAGCAAAACCGCGCTTTTGCGCCGGCGCACCCGATTTGCGGCTTTGCCGCCTCAGTAGGGTGAAGTGCCGCAATTATATATTTGTGTGCCGTTAAAGATTGCGGCACGAGGGGCAACGCCCCTAAAAATCACGAAATTTTATTTGCGCAGAATAGCAAATAAAATTTGTGAACTTTTTAATTATTGTCAATAATCGTTCCGATATGCTCGCCGCAAACCACTCTTATTATAGAATCTTTTTCGTCAAGGCCGAAGGCAAGCACGGGGATATTGTTTTCCATACACATCGTAGCCGCCGTCGTGTCCATGGCCTTTATGCCGTTGTTGATAATATCTATATATTTAATATGGTCGTATTTTTTAGCTTTGGGGTTGGTCTTGGGGTCGCTGTCGTAAATGCCGTCGATATTCTTTGCCATAAGCAGCAAATCCGCCTGAATTTCGCAGGCTCTCTGCGCCGCGGCGGTATCGGTTGAGCAGTACGGGTTGCCCGTTCCGCAAGCCATAATAACTACCCTGCCGGCTTCGAAGTGATGCAAAGCCTTTCTCAAAATGTACGGCTCGGCAACCGAGGTCATGATAAGCGCCGTCTGAACGCGTGTGGGTATACCCCTCTGCTCCAAAGCGTCCATCATTGCAAGCGAGTTCATAACCGTTGCCAACATTCCCAAATGGTCGGCAGTGGTCCTGTCCATCTGCTTGCCCTGCCTGCCGCGCCAGAAGTTGCCGCCGCCTATAACCAGAGCAATTTCAACGCCCATATCGTGAATGGCCTTAATCTGTTCTACAACTCGGGATATAACCGCCTCGTCAAGGCCGTGTCCGACAGGCCCTGCCAACGCCTCGCCCGAAAGCTTAATTAAAACTCTCTTGTATTTGGGTTTCATAAAAACTCCTAAGTTTTACTCATTCTGTAATATTATAACATACCCATAATTAAATTTCAACAAATAACCGGAAAAATAAACCAAAATTATTGCCGTCCGCGAAAATGCGTAGTTTGCACAAGCCTACTGGCAGTGCAGCGCTATTCGCACAGTGAACAAACCCCAACAACAAACACCACACTAACGCAAATGCAGTAACCCGTTTCGTCATTGCGAACCGCTTGGCACTGCGCCCACCCCGTCATTGCGAGCCGCTTGGCACTGCGCCCACCCCGTCATTGCGAGGCTTTGCCGAAGCAATCCAGTATTCTTATTTCAAGTGAATTGTGAAAAGGTACGGTAAATTATTATATTTACACCTTTTTTACTTTTTCACTATTACTTTTTACTTTTCTTCTGGATTGCTTCGGGTGCAAGCACCCTCGCAATGACGAGGGGCTACTTTAAAAAATTAAAGCCGCGCGTAGTGCATTGCACTCGCGCGGCTTATTTTATTCTACTTTCAGACCCCAGCAACGGCGGCGCTTTACAAGCTGTTTGTCGTAATTCTTCCAAAGATTCTGAACGTTATCGTTTGTTTCCAGCTCCGGGCCGGTTTCAAGATACTTTACCCCGAGCTTAATAAGCCCTTGCAGACAACTGTTCATAATCATTGCAACCGAGCCCTTGTTGTTTTCGTCGCCGGTTACGCCTATGCTCATCATATCGGCAACCTCGATATGCTTCATTGCGTGCAAATATGCAAATACCGCCCTCGGGAATATGCTTCCGCGCGCCTTTTGCAGTACGGTTTTCATAGACGGCATTAAAAATCCGTAAGATATTACTTTATCGTCCTTTAACACCACCGCGGCAAGCTCGGGCACGAGCACGGTATAAATTGTATCCATCTCGCGCTTTTTCTGCTTTTCGTTTAACGGGCTTGTCCCGTACAGGTTTGCGAACGCCTCGTCCAGAACGTCAAGGCACTGCATTATATATCCGCTCAATTTCTGCTTGTCGTGCTTTAAAAGATATTTAACGTCCAAAAGCGTATATCCGTTTTTCTTTGCGATAAGCTCGCTTAAACGCTGCAACCGCTCGTCGGGCTTGTCGGGCACGGTTATGCGGTAGCTGTTCCAGTCCACTATTTTATACGCGCCGAGCTTTTGCATATGCTCAACGTAATACGGATAGTTATAAATCTCGATATATGTGCTGTCCTTATCAAAACCGTCTATAAGCATACCCTCTTCGTTCAAGTCCGAAAAGCTGATAGGCCCTATAATTTCGGTCATACCCAGCTCTTTCGCCCACTTGAAAAGCTCGGCAAACAGCGCTTTCGTTACCTCGAAATCGTCTATAACGTCAAAACGGGTAAACCTTAACTGTTTTAAACCCGTCTTTTCGTTGGCGCCGCGGTGCCATATACCGGCAATTCTGCCAGCGATTTTGCCGTCCTTATACGCTAAAAACATTTTGCAGTCGGCAAAGCGGAATGCGTCGTTTACGGTGGGGTCGAACTCGGCAAACTCGTCCATATACAGGTTGGGAACGGCGTGAGGATTACCGCGGTACAAATCTATTAAGAACTTAAAAAACTTCTTTTTGTCGCGCTTGGACGAAATTTGTTTAACCTCTATCATCTGTGTTCTCCAATGCCACGGGACGCTTGTCCGCAACGAATACTACGCCGAGCGTGCCCGGGCCGCAGTGTGTGCCGATGACAGGGCCTACGATTTGCCTTACGGTTTTCGCCTCGGGGCGCTTTGCTTTTATCAGCCTTTCAAGCTCGTCGCCGTCGGCCTTGCAGTCCGCGTCGATAACGTAAACGGTATACTCGGTGCCCGTCAGCTCCTTTATGACCTTGTCGGCAAGCGTGCGGATAGCCTTTTTTCGGCCCAAAACTTTTTCGTAAACGGAAAGTCCGCCGTCCGCAGCAACGGTTAAAACGGGTTTAATGGAAAGCAGTGTTCCCGCCACCGCCGAGGTTACCGAAAGCCTGCCGCCGCGCTTTAAGTGCATTAAATCGTCTACTACGAAGTAAACGGCAACGCGGTTTGTAAAGTCCTTTAAAAAGTCGAGTATTTGATTATCGGAAGCGCCGTTTTTCTTCATTTGCGCCGCGGCCTCTACCTGTATGCCTGCGCCAAGCGAAATGGAATTTGTGTTGAAAACCGTGCAGCTTCTTTCGGGGAACTCCTCTTTAAGCTCTTTAAGCGCCGAATCGAGCTGGGCAAACGTGCCGCTCATTGCGTGGGAAAAGCTTATATATAAAACGTCCTCGCCGGCCTTGAAAAACGGCGTTAAAATCTCTTTATAGTTTTCGGGGTTGAGCGCCATTGTCTTGGGAATAACTCCGCCGCGCACCGCGTTGTAGAACTTTGAAAAATCGGTGTTTTTACCAAGGTCGTAAGCGTACTCTTCGCCGCCGTAACAGTACGGCATGGGAATGTAATTCAAACCGAGCTTGTCCGCTTTATCGTGCCAAAGCTCGCAGTTGGAATCGCATAAAAGTATACTCATTATTAACTCCTTTCCGGTTATTCTCTCTTTATAGACATTTTACCGAAATTTGTCGACTTTGTCAATTGATATGTTAAAAAAATAAGCGGCGCGGATTGCCAGGCAATCCGCGCCGCGTTTATCTTTGAGTATTAGTCGTAATCGCGCATTTCTTTTTTAAGTTTTCTTATCTTGTGCTTGATGGGGAACGCCCAAAGAATGGATATCGCCCAAAGCAACAGATAGCACAAACCGCTTATCCATGCCATAGAGGATACGCCGCCGAGTATTGCGGAAAGCAGGTTCAACTGTTCAGTGCTTGCCGCAACGCCGTTTATAGTAACGGTGCCGCCCTTTATCGCCAGCTTGATAATCGTAGGAATACCCCAGAAGATTATTGCGGGATACGGCCCAAACAGCTTAACGTACCACATAGTGAAACGCTTATTCTTTGCAAGCATATGGAAGAACGCAAACAGGAACAGTATTATCCACAGTGCGATAAAGAACGACAATACGCCGAACACTATCATGAACAGATGCATAGAATCGTTCATTTCGTTTATCTTCTCGATAAAGCCGCCCAGCTGGGTCTTTAACGTATCTCTTACTTGTGTGGAAAGCTCTTCCTCGTTAAGGTCGCCGGTCAAAGAACCGAAAAGCTCGCTGTACGAAGTATAATATGTAACTTCTTTTTCTTCGCCCTCTTCGCCCTCGCCTTCATTTTCGGAAGGGTCGGCATCTTCGGGTTCATCGGTAAGCACTGCTTTTACTTTTGCATAAGCTTCCTCGCCGTCTTCACCCTCCTGGTTTTTAGCGCCGCCCAAAAGCTGCTCCAAAAGTCCGTTAAGGTCGCCGACTTCGTTGACCATGCCCGAAGCCATAACGCAAATCATAGCCTCAACCGAGAAATTGTCCTGACCTTCAATATTGTCGGGGTTGGTTTGTTCAACGGTTTTCTGATACATTTCCCTTACCTGGTCGGCAAGCTTATTATAGTCTTCTTCAACAAGCGGTTCTTCTTGCAGGCTTTCGATAAAGTCCATAACGACGTCTACGGCCTCATCGCAGGATTCAACGTTGTTAAGCTCGTTAATCTTATCGACAAGCTGTTGCTTATTGACTTCGCCCTCGAAAGTATCGGGCAGGTTGTTAATAAGCTGAGTAGCAACCATGTCAACTACCATTTCGTTTATAGCATCGGTAACTTCCGTATTGTTGCCTATGTTCTTCATAGTGCTTACAAGGCTCACAACGACTTTATCGATTAAACCGTCTTTATCGGCAAGCATATCGATAAGCGCTTCGCCGGAGTTCGTTGCAAAGGTTATTTTGGTGATATTGAATACCGATACGGATAAATCGCCCTTAATAGATGCGAAAACCTCTTTTATAACGGGCTTTATAATTTTTGACGGGTCAACGCCGTCCATAATAGAACCCGAGCCTTCGCCGGAATTTCCGTCTTCTTCGCCCTCGCCTTCGACTTCGCCGTCAGAACCGTCCATGACGTCCATAGGCTTAATTCCGCTGTCGGCAGTCTCGCCATCCTGCTTGTCAAACATGGAAACGGCATAGTCGATTACGGTATTATCGTTCAGTATTTTACCGAAATCGATTTTGAGAAGCGGCGTAAAGAACAGTGTAACTGCCGCAACAATACAGAGTACGCACACAATAAAGTTTACGGGAATAAGCTTCCGCTGTAAACGGCGCATCTCTTTGCTTCTGTTTTGATTATACATTTTCAACCTCTCTTTATTAATTGGTATATTCAAGTATACTTTAATAGTTTTGTTTTGTCAAATTTTTCTCTTTCCATATTTATACAGTTTTTAATAAAATGTTGCTTTAAAAACAGTTTTTAAGCGCCGGATACAACATTTTAAACTTTTCGTAACGCTCGTTATAGGCTTCAACCGTTCGCTTGTCGGGTTTGGCAACCGTATGCTTTTTAACAATTAAACCGGTTGCGGCCTCAACGTCGGGGTAAATTCCGCAGGCAACCATTGCAAGTACCGCCGCGCCGAATGCCGGCCCCTGTCCCGTTTCAACCGCCTGCAACTCTAAGTTTAAAACGTTTGAAAGTATTTCCGGCCACAGCCCCGATTTTGCTCCTCCGCCGCACACGGTCGAAGTTTTTACAGTTATTCCGCTGAGTTCAAGACAGTCGCGGAACGCGAACGCAACGCCCTCCAAAACCGCAAGCGACATTTGCTCCTTAGTCGTTTCGGGGGTCATACCTATGAACGCGCCGCGCGCTTTAACGTCGTTATGCGGACACCGCTCGCCCATAAGGTAAGGCAAAAAGTACACCTCGTTTTTGCCCTGATATTGCCGTATTTTTTCGGGTAAATCGTAGTTTGCCCCCAATATATCCTCAATCCACCACTTGTTTGCGCTTGCCGCAGAGAGTATACAGCCCATTAAATGAAACCTGCCGTCCGCGTGCGCAAACGAGTGCAGAGCGTTGTTTTGCGGAAGCGTAAACCTGTCTGAGGAAATAAACACAGTACCGCTCGTGCCAAGCGAAATGTTGCAACCGCCCACGCCTACCGTGCCCGTGCCGACCGCCGCAGCGGCGTTATCGCCCGCACCCGCCGCAACCGTTACTTCTCCCCAGCCGAGCAGGTCGGAAATTTCCCGTTTTACCGTGCCTATGTTTTGGTAACTTTCGCAAAGTTTGGGCAATTGCCCCCCGGATATGCCGCAAATATCAAGCATTGTCCGCGACCAGCGCTTGTTTTTTACGTCAAGTAAAAGCGTGCCGCTTGCGTCCGAATAGTCGGTTACAAACTGCCCCGTAAGCCTGTAAACTATGTAGTCCTTGGGCAGCATAATCTTGGATATGCGCTTGAAGTTCTCTGGCTCGTTGTGTTTAAGCCATAACAGCTTTGGCGCGGTGAAACCGGCAAACGCTATATTACCCGTGTTTGCGGTCAGTTTGCCGCAGCCTATAACGTCGTTTAACAGCTCCACTTCGCGGCCCGTTCTGCCGTCGTTCCATAATATGCAGGGGCGAATCACGTTGTCTTCGCCGTCAAGCACCACAAGCCCGTGCATCTGACCGCCGCACGCAATACCCGAAACGCCCGATGCGTTAAGCCGTTTTAAGCCGCGCAGAACGGCCGAATACCAGTCCTCGGGGTTCTGCTCTGCCCAGCCGCTTTTCGGATACATAACGGAATAACTTTCCGAAACCTCGCTTAAAATTTTTCCGTTTGCGTCGACAAGCAGAATTTTAACTCCGCTCGTACCAAGGTCAATGCCGATAAAATTCTTCATTAAAATGGATTCTCCGTACTATACTTTTCAGTCTGATTATAGCCTATCCGTTCCGCGCCGAGGTACTTGAATACTTCGAATATCGCCTTGCCGTAGTGCCCGAAAGCAACTGCGCCGTGATGAGGGAAGCCGTTTTCTATTAAGACGTGCCTGTAAAACCTGCCCATCTCTTTAACGGCAAAAACGCCTATACTGCCGAAGCTTTTTGTTGCAACGGGCAAAACCTCGCCCTGCGCAACGTACGCGTAAAGATGGTTATCCGCCGTACTCTGCAAGCGGTAAATCGTTATATCGCCGGCGGCAATATCGCCTTCGAGCGTGCCGCCCGTAACCTCTACGGGCAGACTTCTAGCCATAATTTTCTGATACTTCATTTCCGGGCTGCACAGCCTTGCCGCGCAGGTGTTGCCGCAATGGAAGCCCATAAACGTATCCGTAAACTTGTAGTCGTACCTGCCCTCTATATCCTTTTTGTACATTTCGTAGGGCACGGTATTGTTGATATCCAAAAGCGTTACGCTTTCGCCCGAAACGCAAGTGCCGATATACTCGGAAAGACAGCCGTAAATGTCCACCTCGCAGCTTACGGGTATGCCTCTGCCCGTCAGCCTCGAATTGACGTAGCACGGCACAAACCCGAACTGGGTCTGGAACGCCGGCCAGCACTTGCCGGCTATTGCAACGTATTTTTTACTGCCTTTATGCGCCTCTACCCAGTCGAGCAAGGTCAGCTCGTACTGAGCAAGCTTTTCGAGGATTTCCGGCTTTTTGTTGCCCTTGCCAAGCTCCTTTTGCATATCCTTTACAACTTCGGGTATGCGCTTGTCGCTCGCGTGCTTATTGAAGCTTTCAAATAAATCAAGCTCGGAGTTCTCCTCTATTTCAACGCCGAGATTATAAAGCTGCTTAATGGGCGCGTTGCAGGCAAGGAAGTTCAACGGCCTCGGCCCGAAAGAAATTATCTTTAAATTTTTTAAGCCGACCAGGGCCCTTGCAACGGGCACAAAGCCGTTTATAAGGTCGGCGCAGTACTCCGCGTCGCCCACGGGGTACTCGGGTATGTAGGCCTTTACGTTGCGGAGTTTAAGGTTGTACGACGCATTCAGCATACCGCAGTAAGCGTCACCCCTGTCGCCGGAAAGCACGCCGATATTCTCTTCCGCCGCCGCGCAGAACATTACGGGCCCGTCAAAGTTTTGCGCAAGCATAGTTTCGGAAATTTCCGGCCCGAAGTTGCCTAAATACACGCACAGCGCGTTACAGTCCGCGCGCTTCAAGTCCTCCAAGGCCTGCATCATATGTATTTCGCTTTCCACAATGCACACGGGGCACTCGTAAATATCCCTGTCGCCGTATTTCTTTTTATACGCGGCAACGAGTGCCTTGCGGCGGTTTACGGAAAGACTTTCGGGAAAGCAGTCCCTTGAAACTGCAACAATGCCAATTTTAATCTGCGGTATATTATTCATTTTTTCACCTTGTCCTATTACTTTATTATATTATAAATGCCGAATAAAATATTTGCAATACCTAATTAAAAAATAAAGCACCCACTTTCGTGGATGCTTTGTTTTTTTGAAATCCGGCAACTACCTTATCTCCCAGCCTTAAAAGGCAAGTACTTCTGGCGTAAACGAGCTTAACTTCTGTGTTCGGTATGGGAACAGGTGGGACCTCGTTGCTATCGTCACCGGAATGGCTCCGCTTGTAGGACTTGAAGCCATTGACAGATACAAAAAATGAGCAATTTAACACCGTTTTTGACTCAAAATAGGGCAAAAATAGCCGTTTTTAGCTCAAATAGAGTTTTATGCGACAGCTATGCGACAAATTAATTTTACATCAGAGAAATTACCGGCAAACACATTCGTACTTTTATATCATAAAAAGAATGGAGAGCGATAAAGCTCTCCAGCCTTTTTATGATAAGGAGATAAAATGAGAAATAAAAATCAACATTAATTGCATTTATTATTTTTACGTGTTCTTATAATTATTTTTAACTGTTTGATAACCGGACCGATATGCACAGCCGTAACCGCCATAAAACCTATTGCTATAATAGTTGCAAGGTAAGCAGCATAGCCGTGCTTTAGATTTAACACCGGTAATCCGTCTAACGGCGGGTGTACAAGGAAGAAATAGTTTATATCGTTATAACCTTCTCTTGAATATATCTGCAATGCGCCGTTCACCCATATCATAATAACAACGAGAGCAAGTAGTATAATTACGTTACGAACATACGCTTTTAATTTTAAATCGACTTGTTTCGTTATTATCAGATACAGTGAAAACCATATCGTACAAGAGTGATATATAAATCCTTGCCAAACCTTAATGCTTGCAAAAGAAACGCCGTCGTTAGGTATTAAAATTGCGCACAGTCCGCCGACTAAGCCAACTGGAACATAGAAACTCAAAAGTGCAGATTTAAGCTTTTCGTTCTTTGTAAAAACCAATATGAACACAATGAATATCAATATTGAGCAAAGGTGTAAAGGCAATGCTGATACGTCAATGAATCCGCCTAAACCACCTGCCCATTTTAAGTCGTCATATTCTTTTATTCGTGAAAACACTTTCAAAAGCTCACTAACCAAAGAATAGCCCGCCGCAACGTAAAGCGTCGTTTTATATTTCCATTTCTGTAATAGTGACCATAAAAGCAGTCCGCCTATAATAATTAAACATATAGCAAGCCATACAAAATGTAATCCGCTGAACATATTTTATCCTTAGAATTATTATTTTTATTTTTTTAGCTTTTATAAAACCTACATAGTTAGATTTTTAAGAATCATTGGCTTTAATCATAATTAATCTATCAAATCTCTGCTGCGCATTATATTTCTCTTCTATTGCAATATTTACGTTTTCGTATCGTTCTTTCAGTAAAGCCTTTTTCTCTTCTGTTTCATCCATATTATCAAGTAACGCAAGATAAAGCATTGCACTTGAACTTGCTTTTATTTTTGCCTGCCTTAAAGAATTTTCGATACCGGAAACTTCGGCTCTATGTTCCGCTTCCTCCATTTTTTTCTTTGCAATAGCTATTTTCGTTTCAGATGCTCCTGCCTTTACGAGTTTTTCATAATGCTTACGCTTATTCTTCGCAACTTTCTCATTATCGGGAAAGATAATCAAAAATATAAAGAAGAAAACGACAAGACAAATACCGCTGGTAACTATAGTCTTAATCAAGCCGATAAGAACAGTATTACAGTTCCAATAAAGCAAAAAGCAGTTCAGAACGCCCCATAATGCACTTGTAAACATTGAAACCAACACCCAGCCAATGAAGTACCACATTACCTGAAACCAAATGTTACCATGCGAATGATAAGTGATATTCCTTTGCAAGGGGAAATTAATACATTGTGCCGTAAAAGTGGCAAGCTCAAACGCTATGAAATAACCCAAACCTTGTACATCGCCGATAAATATGTAAGGCTGATTCCCCGCCGCCTTCAAAGGCAAATATGGAATACCCCAAGGCCCGGCATTCAAACTCTCAAATGCATACGGTAAAAACGTCATCAATATGAATTGCAAAATTGCCGTACTCATACTGAATATACAGAAGAAAGCAATAGTATAAATCAGCTTTGAAGACTTTGGATGTTTGTCGGCAAAGCTGTACCACTTTAAAAGCCACCATCTGTACATTTTTTGAAAAGGACGTAGAAAGGCGTTCTTTGAAAGCGGTTTAACCTCTTTCTTTATATCTTCTACTGAATAGTTGTTCATAAAACTCAAACACCTGAGTAGGAAGAAAATCCTCCGTCTATCGGCAAGACTACACCCGTGATAAAGCTCGCCGCTTTTTCACTTGCAAGGAAAAGCGTTGCGCCGACAAGCTCTTCAACTTCGCCGAATCTGCCCATAGGTGTTGCTGCAAGAATTTTACCCGTTCTCGCCGTAGGAGTTCCGTCCGCATTCCATAACAGCGATTTATTTTGCGCCGTCGAGAAAAAGCCGGGAGCTATTGCGTTTACCCTTATGCCTGCTTTTGAAAAATGAACTGCAAGCCACTGCGTAAAATTGGAAACAGCTGCTTTTGCACCCGAATATGCAGGAATTTTCGTAAGCGGAGTAAATGCGTTCATTGACGAAATATTTATAATATTGCAGTCCTTTCTGCCTACCATATCTCTGGCAAACTCTTGCGTCGGCAACAACGTTCCTAAGAAATTAAGATTGAATACGAACTGCACACCGCTCTCGTCCAAGTCGAAGAAAGACTTCGTTTCAGAGTCAACATCTCCAACTTCGAAATATTCCTTATCTGTTTGCGCTTTGGGGTTATTGCCACCAGCACCGTTAATTAAAATATCGCACTTGCCGAAATCTTTCAAAACCTGTTTATGACATTCCGCAAGGCTGGATTTATCTAAAACGTTAGCCATATAGCCCTTTGCAATTCCGCCGTCCGCAACTATTTCACTTGCATACGCTTCCGCTTTGGCAAGCGTCAAATCTAATAGTGCAACTTTTGCGCCCACTGCCGCAAACGCTTTGGCAAGGCAAGAACAAATAATTCCGCCAGCACCTGTTATTACCGCAACTTTCCCTTTTAAATCCACACCGATAGGTAATTCAATCTTTTTCATTATTTATCTCCTTTTTCTATTGCTTCGAATAAGCCGTTTAAATAAGCTGCCCCCAGCGCACGGTCGTATAAACCGTAACCGGGTTTTCCGTCCTCGCCCCATATATTTCTACCGTGGTCGGGACGAACGTAACCGTCGAACCCGGCTTTAACAAGTGCCCTTACTATTCCGTAAATATCAAGGTTACCCGCACCTGTTAAATGTCCCGCTTCGGTAAAATCTTTATCGCCGTTATATTTCAGCTGTCTTATATGTGCAAAGTAAATACGTTTCGCATATTTGTGCGCCATTGTTACAAGGTCGTTATCACGACCTGCTCCAAGACTTCCCGTACAGAAAGTAAAACCGTTATGCTTGTTTGGAACGGCTTTAAGCATTTTGTCATAACTGTCCGCGCCCGTTATAATTCTCGGAAGGCCGAACATATCCCAAGGCGGATCGTCAGGGTGA
>JAAUYR010000023.1 GCA_014805025.1 Clostridia bacterium
TCCACAGGCTTGTCAAGACCGATAACCCCCAAAAATTCATTGACGGTCTGAAAACTTCGGGCGGACAAAATGCGTATATTGTAGTAGAGGGTAAAAAACGCAAAATACCGTTTAATACGGATATTCCGTCGGGAATTCGCGACCTCGATAACTATATAACCGAATTCATTTCAAATTACGGCGGCGAAGTAGACTATATTCACGGCGAAAGCGAACTTACCGCATTTACAAAAGAAAGCGGCGTAGGCGTAATTTTGCCGGCAATTGCAAAGGACGACTTTTTCAGTCTTATAAAAACCGGCGGCAACCTGCCCAGAAAAACTTTTTCAATGGGCGAGGGCAACGAAAAGAGATACTATCTGGAAGCAAGAAAAATAAAGTAAAGAGTTATGGCAATTAAAGTTTGTAAATTCGGCGGCACGTCTATGGCGGACGGCAACGTCATTAAAAACGTAAAAAAGATTATCGAAAGCGACGCGGAACGCCGCTTTATAGTAGTTTCCGCACCCGGTAAAAGGTATTCGGGCGATACAAAGGTTACCGACCTTTTATACGCGTGCCACGAAAAACTCATAAAAGAGGGCGACTGCAAAAAAGCTTTCGAGCCCGTGCGCACCCGTTTTTGCAATATCGTAAAGGAGCTCAATTTAAACTTTGATATTGCTTCCGTGCTCGACGAAACGGAAGAGCGCATAAACACCGAAAAGAGCGAGGATTTCACGGCTTCGCGCGGAGAATACCTCAGTGCGCGCATAGTTGCCGAAGTTCTCGGCGCAAAGTTTATCGACGCAGAGGACGTGATTTTCTTTGACAGCGACGGCGCTTTCGACGGCAAAAGCTCTTATAAAGCAATTTCCGCCGCGCTTTCGGGAGTGGAGCGCGCGGTATTCCCCGGCTTTTACGGCAAGGGCGCGAACGGCAAGGTAAAGACCTTTTCGCGCGGCGGTTCGGATATTTCCGGCGCGGTAGTTGCCCGTGCGGTAAACGCCTCGCTTTACGAAAACTGGACGGACGTTTCGGGCTTTATGGCCTGCGACCCGAGAATTGTAGACAGCCCCAAATGGATAAAAACCATATCTTACAGGGAGTTGAGGGAGCTCAGCTATATGGGCGCAAACGTGCTTCACGCAGATTCCATTTTCCCCGTGCGCACGGCAAACATTCCCATAAGAATTAAAAACACTTTCCGTCCAGAGGACGAGGGCACGCTCATCTGCCCCGTTTCAAGGTATACGCCCATGGGCACGACGGTCACGGGCATTGCAGGTAAAAAGAACTTTACCGTAATCTATATCGAAAAATCTTTAATGAACTCGGAAGTCGGCTTCATATCCAAGGTTCTGGACGTCGTTGCCGACGAAATGATACCCATCGAGCACATACCTTCGGGCATAGACACAATGTCGCTTGTTATTGCGAGCGACGAGCTTGAAGGCGGCAAATTAGAGCGCGTTTTGGAGCGCATCAAAGTTGCCGTTGCGCCCGACACAATGCGCGTTATAGAAAATATCGCGCTTATAGCCACGGTGGGTCACGGAATGTCCTCGTCGGTAGGTACCAGCGCAAAACTGTTTAATGCGATAGCCTCCGCCGAAATCAACGTTAAAATGATAGACCAGGGTTCAAGCGAAATTAACATAATCGTAGGCGTTAAAAACGACGATTACGAAAAATGCATAAAAGCCATTTATAACGGTTTTTTCAAGTAAAACCCGATGATACCAAAGAAGAAACTGACAAAAAGACTTATAATTTCTATAATCGTTGCAGTTTTTCTGTGCCTTGCCGTAATATCCATACTGATAACCAACGCATTTATTCCCGTAAAAACCTGTCCGCTTACGTTAATTTTTCTAAGGATATTGTCCCCGGGCAGACCTTGCGCGTCCGCTTTATCGACGTCGGTTACGGCGACTGTACTCTAATAGACCTGCCGGACGGCAAAACGGCGCTCATTGACGGTGGTAACGGCAGCCGCACAAACAACATCAAAATTTTAAAGTATCTGAATCGCGGCAATATCGATAAAATCGATTATTTAATTTCTACGTCTGTAAGCGAAGAGCGCTGCGGCGGACTTGCCGAAATTATTAAATATAAAGACGTCGGCAAAATATTTATGCCTTACTGTACGGTAACGAGCGTAAACGACAGCTACCGCAAATTCCTTAAAGAGGCAGAGGGCGTTGAATTCGATTATTGCGAATACGGCTCGGGCGTATTTACTCAGGATTATACCTTGTGTTTTCTTTCTCCGTCGGCGCATACAATGCCGGACGGTCAATACGAAAACCTCAACAAAAACCCGACTTACCAAAATATTTGCGACGCTTCGGCGGTAATTTTTCTTGAATGTTCGGGAGTAAAATTTCTGTTTTTGGGCGATATTAGCGACAGCGCGGCAGAACGGCTTTTAACAAGCTACGAACTGCTTGACGAGTTCGACGTAGGCGGCAGAAGCATAAAAATCGACAACTTAACCGTTTTAAAGGTCGCAAACCACGGCTCTCAAAATTCGGTTTTTGCTCCGCTCTATCAAAAGACCTTGCCCCAAACCGCAGTAATTTCCGTCGGTGAAAACGCTCGCGGCTGTCCGTCGCTTACGGCAATAGCCGCGGCACAGGCAAAGGTAGGGGACAAGCTTTACCGCACAGATTTAAACGGTACTATAACTTATACTGCAAAAGACGGTGAATATACCGTTTCAAAGGAGAAAAAATGAAACTTACCACAGCGGGGGAATCTCACGGCAAACAGCTTTTGGGAATAATAGAGGGCTTGCCGTCCAACCTCGAAATAAATATTGACGAAATTAATAAATATCTCGCGCTGCGGCAAAGCGGTTACGGCAGGGGCGCAAGGCAGAAAATCGAGTGCGACAAGGTCGAAATTTTAAGCGGAGTAAGAAACCGTCTTACGCTCGGCAGTCCGCTTGCGTTTACGGTAATCAATAAGGACTACGAAAACTGGCGCGAATTTATGGCACCCGAGGGCTGTGATACAAGCAAAAAAACTCTTACAAGGGTTCGCCCGGGTCATGCCGATTTAACGGGGCTTTTCAAGTACGACCAGACCGACGCGCGCAATATTTTAGAGCGCGCCAGCGCAAGGGAAACGACTGTTAGAGTAGCCGCCGGCAGTATCGCGCGCGGCTACTTAAAGGCGCTCGGGGTCGAGGTTTCCGGCTACGTTGCAGGCGTCTGCGGTATCGTAGACCCCAACATATATTCGTTTGAACAGCTTTCCGCGGCAAAAAGCGAGCCGCTGTTTATGCTTGATAAATCTCTGCAAAGCAAAGCTATGTCGCTTTTGGACAAGCTCAAAGCGGAGGGCGACACCGCAGGCGGAATTATCGAAATAAGAATAAAGGGACTTAAACGCGGCTTTGGCAGTTGTATGGAGTACTCCAAAAAACTCGACGGGGTTTTGTGCGGAGCTTTGATGAGCGTGCAGGCAATAAAGGGAGTAGAGGTCGGCATGGGCTTTAAGGCTGCTAACCTCCCCGGCAGCAAGGTGCACGACGAAATTTACTATAACGGCGACTTTTACCGTAAAACCAACAACGCAGGCGGAATAGAGGGCGGAATGTCCAACGGTGAAGAAATAGTTCTGCGCGCCGCAATGAAGCCCATACCCACGCTAATGCGCGGACTTAATACGGTAGATTATATTACCAAAGCACCGGAAAAAGCCGCGGGCGAGCGCAGCGACGTTGCTGCGGTATGCGCGGCGGAAATAATTTTGGAAAGCGTTGCTGCTTTCGCGCTTGCAGAGGTCGTATCCGAGCGGCTCGGCGGCGACAACATGCGCGAAGTTCTGGAAAGATACGCTCTTTTGAGGTAAACAATGAAAGATATAACAATTAAAACCTCCGCAACCGAAAGCGTAATTCATTGCGGTCAGGGCACGTTCGATTTGTACGCGCCCAAGCTTAAAGAAAAGCAGTTTTTCGTTGTTACCGATTCCAACGTGTTTGCAATTTACCGCCATTTAATGTGGCAGACCTTCGGTGGCGACTTTCCCGTAAAAATAATTCCTGCCGGCGAAAAGAGTAAAACTTATAAATATCTTGTAGAAATTTTAAAGGAAATGCTCAAAGCCGGTATGCGCCGTAACTGTACGGTAGTAGCCTTCGGCGGCGGAGTAGTGGGGGATATCGCAGGCCTTGCGGCGGCTCTATATATGCGCGGAGTGCACTTAACGCAGATACCCACGACCCTGCTCGCTCAGGTCGACAGCTCCGTTGGCGGCAAAACCGCCGTGGATATGGACGGCGTAAAAAACGTAATAGGCACGTTCTATCAGCCGGAAGAGGTCATTGTTGACCCTCGCTTTTTAAAGACCCTGCCCGAACGGGAAATGCGCTGCGGTCTGGGCGAAATTATAAAGTACGGCGGACTTGACGAAAATATTTTCAATAAACTTGTTGCCAATAAAAACAATTTAAAAGACTTTAACTTTTTGGAAGACATCACTTACGACTGCGTAAACCATAAGGCAAAAGTCGTAACCGAGGACGAGCGCGAAACTACGGGACTTAGAAAAACCCTCAATTTAGGACACTCCACAGGCCACGCGTTAGAGCTCTATTACCGTAAAAAATCCCACGGCGAGTTCGTGCTTATCGGTATGTATTACGAGCTGTATATTGCCGAAAAGTCGGGCATATGTGGGGGGCAATACGCAAAAGACTTAAAAAACCTCATTCTTTCGGTAATAAAAAAGCCCCCGTATTACGAGGATATTGAAAAAGCTGCCGCCTTTGCAAAATTCGATAAAAAGAACGACGACGATAATATTATTTTAATAGTTCCCAAATCATTGGGTCAAAGCGCGGAATTAAAACTGTCGCTTGAAAATTACGTTTCGCTTTTAAAGGAATGTGTATGAAAGCTTTAAATCTTGCGGTAATAGGCAAAGACGTTTCAAAGTCCACAAGCCCCGAAATGCACTCGTTCATTGCGGAGCGGCTCGGTTATAAAGTCAACTATCAGAAAATTTCCATTCCCGAAGCCGAGTTCGAAAGCCGTGTTGAGGAGTTTTTTGAAACGCTTGACGGCTTCAACGTAACTATTCCCTATAAACTTACCGTAATGCCTCACCTTAAACTCATTGAGGGCGACGCTCGCGTTTTCGGCGCAGTAAACACCGTTAAGTGCTCCGACCGCTCGGGCAACAATACCGACGGGCTCGGGTTTTCGCTTATGCTTAAAAACGAGGGAGTAGAAGTTTCCGGCAAGGACGTTCTGCTTTTAGGCGCAGGCGGCGCAGGCAGAAGCGTTGCCAAAAAGCTTTTGGATAGCGGCGCAACCGTTTACGTTTACGATAAAAACACGCAAAACGCCCAAGCTGTCGCAAACGAGTTTCCCCCCGTAATATGCCTTAACGAACTGCATTTGAGACCTTATTTTGCAATAATTAACGCAACGGGCGTGGGTATGCACAAGACCGAGGGTATATCCCCCGTCGACGAAAAACTTATAGGCTTGTGCGAGAACGCAATCGATTTAATTTATACTCCGCCCAAGAGCAAGTTTTTGGAGCTTGCCGAAAGCTTGGGCAAAAAGATAATCAACGGCGAGGCAATGCTTTTTTACCAGGCGTACTTTGCCGAGTGCATCTACTCCGGCTTAAAGCCCGACGATAGTAAGGCTAAAAAGCTTTTCACCGAATACTTAAAGGAGAAAGTAAAATGAAATTTCTTGTAATCAACGGCGTAAACCTCAATATGACGGGCGTGCGCGAAAAGGACGTTTACGGCGCTAAGACGCTTGACGAAATCAACGCGGAAATCGCGGCGCATTTCAAAGCCGATAAAATAGAGTTTTATCAGAGCAATATCGAGGGTGAGCTTTGCGCAAAAATTCAAAGCGCGGCAAAGGGCGGCTACGACGGAATAGTTTTAAACGCAGGCGCGTTCACTCATTACAGCTATGCAATACGCGACGCTATTGCCGCTATCCAGACCCCCGTTGTAGAGGTGCATATGTCCAACGTGCACGCGCGCGAAGAGTTCCGTCACAAATCGGTAATTTCAGAAGTCTGCCGCGGAGTTATATGCGGCTTTAACAAAAACAGCTATATTCTTGCAATAGAGAGTTTTAAATTATGAATATAATTCTCGCCGGTATGCCTGCAAGCGGCAAAACGACAGTGTCACGCGTGCTTTCCGAAAAGCTCGGGTTAAAGCTTGTCGATACCGATGAAGAAATCGTCAAAAAGTTCGGCGCTATCTGCGACATATTTGCAACTTACGGCGAAGAGGTTTTCCGCAATATGGAAACCGAAGTCGTAAAGACCGTAAGCGGTCAAAGCGGACTTATTATTTCCTCGGGCGGCGGTTGTCTTTTGCGCGAAGAGAACGTAAAGCTTTTCAAAACCGGCGGAAAAATAATTTTTCTTCGGGCAGAGCTTTCAACGCTTTTAAACCGCGTAGAGGGGGATACCTCGCGGCCGCTGCTTTCGGGCGACAAAAAAGAAAAGATGCAGTCGCTGCTTTTAAAGCGTTCGCCGATATACGAGGCCGCGGCCGACCTTACCGTCGACACGGACGGACTTACTCCCGAGCAAATCGCCGATAAAATAATCAAGGAAATACGTTTATGAAAACTGCGTTAATTACCGGTGGAACAAAGGGCATAGGCAAAGCAATTGCCCTTAAATTTTTACAGAGCGGCTACGAGGTGGTTTTAAACTACCGCAGTGACGAGGCTTCGGCGCTCGCCACTCAGGAAGAGTTCAATATGCTTGGCTTTTGCCCGGTGTTGCTCCGCGCCGACGTTTCCGACGAAATGCAGGTAAGAAATATGTTCAAAGAGTTTTTCTCAATCTACGAAAAGCTCGACGTTCTTGTAAACAACGCAGGTGTATCCAAAATAAAAGTTATACAGGATACAACGCTTTCCGACTGGAACAAAATTTTCGATAACAACGTAAAAAGCGTATTTTTAACCTGTCGCGAGGTTGCCGATAAAATGGTATTTTCGGGCGGCGGCTCGATAATCAACGTTTCCTCGATATGGGGCGAGGTCGGCGCAAGCTGTGAGGTCGCGTATTCGGCTTCCAAAGGCGCGGTTATAGCTTTTACCAAGGCGCTTGCAAAGGAGCTTGCGCCCTCTAACGTTCGCGTCAACTGCATATCGCCGGGAGTTATCGACACCGAAATGAATTCTCACCTTACGGGCGAAGAGATGGAAGAGCTTATCACGACTATCCCCATGGGCAGAATAGGCACACCAGAGGACGTTGCCGAAGCCTGCTTTTATCTTGCCGAGTGCGCCTACGTCACGGGCGAAGTGCTTTCCGTAGGCGGCGGCTTCGGAAAATAATTGTAGAATTAATAAATTTTTTCACAAAAAAAAGTAATTTTCAAATTTTTTTCGTAATATTAATCGTAATATTTATAAAGGGGGCATTATGCAGTTAAAACAGAGAACGTTCGAAATTGAAAAAGCCTTCCTTTCCGAATACGCCTGCAAGTCCATTGAAACTCGCGGAAGAGCTCGCGAGGAAGAGCCTTGCTCGATGCGCACGGAATTTCAGCGCGACCGGGACAGAATTATATACTGCAAAGCTTTCAGGCGGTTAAAGAACAAAACTCAGGTGTTTTTCTCTCCCGAGGGCGACCATTACGTAACCAGACTTACGCACACTTTGGACGTAGCGCAGATAGCGCGAAGCATTGCGCGTATGCTGTCTTTAAACGAGGACTTGGCGGAAGCCATTGCCCTCGGTCACGATTTGGGTCATACGCCGTTCGGACACAGCGGCGAAAGAATTTTAAACAAACTTTCCCCGACGGGTTTCGAGCATAACGTGCAGTCGGTGCGCGTTGTGGACGTTCTTGAAAAGGACGGCAAAGGCCTCAACCTGACTTTCGAAGTCCGCGACGGAATTTTAAACCATAAAAAGAGCGGCAAGCCCTCAACGCTCGAAGGCAAGTGCGTTTCCGTTGCCGACAGAATTGCTTACATAAACCACGACCTGGACGACGCGGTCCGCGCCGGAATTTTAAAGATAAACGACGTTCCGAAAGATATTCGCAGCGTGCTCGGCAACACCTCGCGCGAGCGTATTAATACCGCAATATCCTCGGTTTACAAGAACTCGCAGGGCAAAAATTCAGTTGAAATGGAAAAGAGTGTAGAAAAGGCCAGCGAGGATTTGCGTTCGTTTATGTTTGAAAAGGTCTACTTTTCCGAATCGGCCAAGGGCGAAGAGCAAAAGGCGGAAAGAATGCTTACCGCCATGTACGAGTACTTTATAAAAAATCCCGAGGCCTTGCCCGAAACTTATTTTAATCTTATGCAAAACTGCGGCAAAGAGCAGGTTGTTTGCGATTATCTTTCGTCAATGACCGACCGTTACGCCGTGTATATGTTCAATAAAATTTTCGTGCCCAAGGGCTGGACGTTTATCGACGAAAACAACTGATTATGGCAACAGCACTTCAAGAGTTTTTAATAACTTTAAAAGAAAAATCGAATATAGTCGAGGTTGCCGGCGGATATCTTTCGCTTGAACGTCGCGGCGGAAGCTATTGGGCCTGCTGCCCGTTCCATCACGAAAAGACCCCGTCGTTCGCCATTAACGAGGCCGACCAGTACTATCATTGTTTCGGCTGCGGCGAATCGGGCGACGTCATTAAGTTCGTCCGAAATATGGAAAATATCGACTTTATGGACGCGGTTAAAATTCTTGCCGACCGCGCAAAACTCACAATTCCGCAGACGGGTTTTGAAAGTCAGCAAACGGTAGAGTTAAAGCGCAAGCGCGACGCGATTTTAAAAATACTCAACGACAGCGCGCATTTCTATTTAAAGAATTTAAACTCCGGTAAGGCCGACGCGCATATCGAGTACATATTAAGCCGTAAAATTCCCTCGGACATCGTCCGCAAATTCGGGCTTGGCGCAAGTTTAAACTTTTACGATTTGCCGGCATATCTTTTATCTAAGGGCTACAACAAGCAGGATATCGTAGACAGCGGCGCTGTAAACGAGGTTGACGGCAAGCTTTCCGACGCGCAAGGCGGCAGATTAATTTACCCCATCATTAACGCTATGGACGAGGTTGTTGGCTTCGGCGGTAGAATTTTGGTTAAAAAGGACGTTGCCAAGTACAAGAACACCAAGGAAACCATAGTTTTCAATAAAAGTAAAACGCTTTACAACATAAATCTTTTAAAAAAGCTCAAAAGAGAGCAAACTATAAGTGAAATAATCATGGTAGAGGGCTATATGGATACTATATCTCTTTACCAGGCAGGTTTCAGAAACGTAGTTGCAAGTATGGGCACGTCGCTCACCAAAGAGCAGGCAAGGCTGATAAAGCGCTATACCGACAACGTTTTAATAAGCTACGACGGCGACGGCGCTGGCCAGAAAGCCAATATGCGCGGCCTTGAAATTTTAAAGAGCGAGGCGATTAACGTCAAGGTTGTGCCTCTGCCCGAGGGCTTAGACCCCGACGACGTTATAAAACAGCGTGGTCAAGAGGGCTATCAAAAATGCCTTGACGCGGCTATGCCGCTTATCGATTTCAAGCTCAACACGCTTGCAAAGAATTTCGACCTTACAAAAAACGAGGATAAGCGCAGGTACGCGGCCGAGGCGGTTAAAATAATCAAGAGCGCCGACAGCGCGGCCGAGCAGGAGGACCTGTTAAAATCGTTAAGGGACAAAACGGGCTTCACTTACGAATCTTTAAAGCGCGATTTAAGTTCCGCTCCGGCACAAAGCGCACCCGTTCAGACCGAACGGCCCGAGCGTAA
>JAAUYR010000024.1 GCA_014805025.1 Clostridia bacterium
TGTAAAATGTGTTTCTACGGATATCGTACTGTTTGCCGTCAACATCTTCGGGAAGGATAAGCTCCGGCTCTTCTCCGAAATATTTAACGAGCTGACCGCGCTCTTCGCTCAATACCCAGCCGAAGTTATCGTCGATTTTTAAAGTAAGACCGTCGTCTTTTTGGGTATGTACGATTAAAGCGTTTTCGGCTATATTGCCGTTATCGCTCCTGCCGGCGATTACGTTAAGATTAGAAAAGTTATATATATCGTAAAGCCCCGTACAGCCCGAAAAAGCTTTTGCGCCTACCGAAATAAAGTTTTCGGGCAGGGTAAACGAATACAGTTTTTCACAGCGCCAGAAAGCGTTTTCGCCGATTTTTTCGAGCGGTGAGGAGTTGATTTCAAAGCTTTCGAGCAATGGGCAATCTTCAAATGCGGCGCTTTCTATAAGTTTAAGATTGTGCGCGGTAACGCTTTCAAGGTTATGACAGCAGGCAAACGCCTCGCTGCCGACTGTATCAACAAGGTTTAAATTCAGGGAAGTAAGCTTTTTATAACCGCTGAAAGCTTGGCTTTCGACTTTGACGAGCGTTTCGGGCAAAGTGAGGTCTGTAACCTCCTCTTCGCCGATATAAAATGAAGTTTCTTCACCGAAAACCGACGAACCGAAGGATATCGAACACCACTCTTCGATTGTTCCTTCATAGTGGATATTTTTGATATCGGATTTGTAAAATGCGCCGTACTTAATTTCGGTTATGCTTGACGGAATCGTAAGAGAATCGAGCTTGGCAACGTATACGTCCGGCCCGGCGCAACCCATAGGGTAGTCAACATAGTAAAATGCGTCTCTGTTTATTGCCGTGACCGGGAGGCCGTTGTACTCGGCCGGAATAACAAACTCCGTAGCATTTATATCCACTTGCGACAGCGCGTAGCTTCCGCCGCCGTCGTTCAGAGTATAGATGGCCTCGGTACGGTCGACCTTAGCGTCATTTTCAGGGTCGTCCTTGCCGGAGGAACCGGCATGATGTATTCCCGCAAATATTATTATAACAGTTGACAATATAAACAGCGCTTTAACCGCAAGTATAATAATTGCAACTTTTATTAAAACCGATTCGAGTTTCATATCTTTATTATATCACTTATTTTGCATTGTGCAACTATAAATTTTGTATCAAATACGGCTTATTTTGTTGTTATTAGACAAATTTTTTGTATTACTCAATTATATAATTGAGCTATGCCGTTAAAAATAAACGTTAAAAGCGTACTTATGTACGCGTTATACGCGCTTGCAATGGTCTTTGCAAACTGCGCTTTGAATGGCGTGCCGCTATCGCTCGGGCTTATGGTTTCGATGCTGCTGTGCGGCACTAATATTATTGTAACGCCCGTACTCTTTGCGTTGGCTTCCATTGTAAATTTAAACCTTATTTTAAGCCTTTTAAGTCTGTTTCAGGCGGCTTTTTTCGGAATTATCGTATTTTTATACCGCAGATTTCAACGGAAAATACGCTTCGAGGTTTTAATTTACGCGGTCATTGCGCTTGCTCCGTACGTTGTGTTCGCGCCCTGGCTTGGCGCAAACGAGCTGATTATTACAAACGAATACGCGCTCAGGGGCATTGCCGCCGGAGTTATACTTATATTCGGGTTTTTCTGCTTTAAGTCGGTTTACTCACTGTTATTCCGGGTACAGCGCTGCCGCCTGAAAGAGGACGAGCTCGTTTGCCTCAGCGTTACTTTCGCGGTATGCGGCGCAGGTATGTACTCGCTTATAGGCAAGGCGTTCTACTACTGCTTTGCCGCATTTGTAATTGTAATTGCCGCTCGGCTTACGCGCTCGCCGGCGTCTCTGATAGTTGCGCTGTTGCTTGCGCTGCCGCCGGCTATGTCCGGACTCGATTTAAAGCCTTTGACAGTACTTATAATTATAAGTACGGCGGCGCTGTTGTTCAGCGGCGCAGGTAGGTTTGCGGCAGGTACTGTAACTGGACTTTGCATGGCTGCGTTTATGTATTTTGACAAATGCTTTAACTGCGCCGTGCCGCTCATAGTAGTATACGCGCTGCTGCTGTTTCTTGCCTGCGTACTCCCTTCAATTCCGAAAAGCGAAAGGTATGCTAATTTAAAGCGCAGACTGCTTGTAAAAGAGGTTCTGCCCGAGACCGCGGTTGTAAGAAGTCGCAGACAGACGGGCGAAAAGCTTTACAGAATATCGGAAGTTTTCCGAGAAATAGAGTGTGCATTTCTTGCCCTGGACGAGAACGTAAACGACGAGGCCGCGCGTGCGGGTATGCTTGCCGACTTAAAGGAAAAGTGCTGTAAAAACTGCGAGCGGCAAAAGCGGTGTATGCACACTAACGTTTACTACGGCTTTAAAAAGCTAATTGACGCCGGCGCGGTCAAGGGCAAGGTCAACCTTATAGATTTGCCTTCGGAAATGACGGTGAACTGCTCGCGCCCGGCCGACGTGCTTGCAACACTTAACGGTATGCTTGCGGAATACCGCAGGTATATGACCGAAACGGAAAACGCGCGCTCGGGCAGAAAGCTGCTTGCCGAGCAGGCGCGCGGAGTTGCCGAAGTTATGAAAGGCTGCGCGGTGGAGCTTTCCGCGCGCCGCGACAGTTTTTCCGAGGCGGCAGAAAGCGTTAAAAAGGCGCTATCCTCGCGCGGTATTTCCTGCCCGGAGATTTACATAGACGGCGAAAACGGAAACAGACTGAGCGCGGTTATACTCGGCAAGCCCAACGTAAAAATTATGTCGAAAGTAATATCAGATACGCTTAAACGCAAGTACGTTTTAAAGGACAAGCTGGACTTCGACGGCGAAAAGAGTTGCCTTATTTTCGGCGCTCCGCCCCGTCTTGACGCGGCTTTCGGTGTTGCCTACGCTATAAAGAGCGGCGAAAAAGTTTCGGGGGATACGCACTCGGTAATACGCATAAGCGACCACTCCTTTCTGATGGCGCTATCCGACGGTATGGGCAGCGGCGAGTACGCGCACAAGGTTTCCGAGGCGGCAATATCTTTAATAGAGGCCTTTTACCGCGCGGAGATGCCCGAGGACAACGTTTTGAACACGATAAACAAGCTGTTGTCGTTCAACCGCGACGAACGGTTTACCTGCATTGATATTGCGGCGGTAAACCTGGACACTGGCAGGGCCGACTTTGTAAAGATAGGCTCGCCTGCCGGCATTATTATGCGCGAGGGCGAAATTAAAATTTTAGAGAGCGCTTCTCTCCCCTTGGGAATTTTGGAAAACCTGCGCCCGACCGTCTGCACCGAGCGGCTCAACCCAGGGGATATAGTGGTATTTATGAGCGACGGAATAACCTCTGCGTTTTCCTCGGCAACCGACCTGTACGAATTTTTACAGGGAATGAAGCCGTTAAATCCCCAAAGCCTTGCCGATAAAATTCTTGCCGGGGCTTTGGATAAGGCCGGCCACGTTGTAACCGACGATATGACCGTGCTGTGTACGAGAATTTTCGACAACTAATAAGAAATCGGCTTGGGATTATCCCAAGCCGATTTCTTATTATCTGTTATATTCTTCTACTATTTTACGCATAACCGCCGCGTTAAAGCGCGAGGGAAGCTCTGTAAGCCTGAACTGCCAATTGCCCGACGGCGTTGACGGAATGTTCATTCTTGCTTCGTCGCCGAGGCCTATCAAGTCCTGCACGGGAATTATTACGAGGTTTGCCGGCGAAGCGAGCGTGCAAACGACGAGCGCGCGAGCCGCTTCCTCTCTGGTTACGAAAGGATGAACAACCGCTTCCTTTTCAAGCTCTGCGCGGAGGCGCTTTTTAAACACCTTGAACTGCGCGTCGGTCATTCTGTTCAAAAGCCCCAAAGAAGTTGCGTTGTCGTGCGTGCCCGTGTACGCAACAGAGTTTTTGTTCATATTGTGCGGCAAATAAGGGTTTGACGACTTGCCGTCGAAAGCGAAAAGCACAACCTTCATACCGGGGAAGCCCGTTGCCGCTCTCAGCCTTTCCACGCCGCCGTCCATAATGCCCAAGTCCTCTGCAATAATGGGAACTTCGCCAAGCCGCTTTTTGACTTCGAAGAACAGCCTTGCCTTGGGGCCGTCCAGCCACTCTCCGCCCTCAGCCGTTTCGTCCTCGGCAGGGATAGCGTAGTATCTGTCAAAGCCGCGGAAATGGTCTATGCGGATAACGTCGTAAAGCTCCATAGCCTTTTTGATACGGTCTATCCACCACTCGTAGTTGTCTTCCGCCATTACGTCCCAGTTGTACAGCGGATTACCCCAGAGTTGACCCGTTTTCGAGAAATAATCGGGGGGAACTCCGGCAACCTTTGTGGGCTTTAACTCTCTGTCGAGCATAAACAGCTCGGGGCGCGCCCATACGTCGGACGAATCGTACGCAACGTACAAGGGCAAATCGCCTATAATTTTAATGCCGAGCGAGTTTACGTATTCCTTTAACTTTTTCCACTGCTTTTTGAAAATATACTGAATAAAAAGCCAGTACAGATAGTCGCTTTTATATACTGTATTTTTAAACTCTTTCAGAGCGAGGTTGTCGCAGTATTTGTAGCTTTCGGGGAAAGTATCAAACGACCCCGAATATCTGCTTTTAAGCGACATAAACAGCGCGTAATCTTCAAACTCGCCGCTCTCTACGAACTGAACGAACTGCTCGTCCTTTACGTTAAAGCGAGCGTAAGCAATTTTGAGCACGTTGTATCTCTGCTCGTACAGCGCGCCGTAGTCAACGTCGCCCGAGGGAGCTTCGCAGGATTTGACTTCGTCCTCGTCCAAAAGCCCCTCTTCCATCAACGCTTCGAGGTCGATAAAATAGGGGTTACCGGAATTGCAGCAAACCGACTGGTACGGGCTGTCGCCGTAACCGGTCTGAGTAAGCGGCAGTATCTGCCAGTATTTGACGTGCGCGCTCTTTAAAAAGTCCGCAAATTCGTACGCTTCTTTGCCAAGCGTGCCTATACCGTATTTTCCGTGAAGGGAAGATATATGGCAAAGTATACCCGCCCCGCGTTCTCCGTTGCTTATCATAGATTTCACCGTTTTTAGTTTATTTACCGAGCAGCGTTTTTATGCGCTTAGTTGCTTCCTTAGTAACTTCCCTGCTGCCGAAAGCAGTTAATCTGAAATAGCCCTCGCCGTTTTTGCCGAAGCCTGCGCCCGGAGTTCCGACTACCTGAGCATTGTTTAAAAGATAGTCGAAAAATTCCCAGCTGCCCATTCCGTTCGGGCATTTCAGCCAGATATACGGGGAGTTTTTACCGCCCGTGTACCATATGCCGAGTTCGTCCATGCATTCCGCAATGAGCTTTGCGTTGTCCTTATAGTACGCAAGATTATTATTAATTTCCTTTTGACCCTGCGCGGTAAACACCGCCGCCGCGCCCTTTTGAACTATGTACGGAACGCCGTTGAACTTGGTAGCCTGACGGCGGAACCAGGTCTTGTTTGCGTTAAACCCGTCCTTTTCGAGCGAGTGCGGAATTACAGTATAGCCGCAGCGAGTGCCCGTAAAGCCCGCCATTTTTGAGAACGAGCAGAACTCAATAGCGCAGTTTTTTGCGCCCTCTACCTGGAAAATAGAGCGAGCGAGCGTTTTATCCTGTATAAAACATTCGTACGCAGCGTCGTATAAAATTACCGCGTTCTTTTTTAAAGCGTAGTCGACCCACTCTTTAAGCTGTTTTACGCTGTAAGCCGCGCCCGTGGGGTTGTTCGGCGAGCAGATATAAATTATATCGCAGTCGACGCTGTAATCGGGCATAGGCAAAAAGCCGTTCTTTTCGTTAGCCTCGGCATATATGACCTTTCTGCCTGCCATAAGGTTTGTATCCACGTACACGGGGTACACGGGGTCGGGCACGAGCACAACGTTGTCCTTTGAGAAAATATCAAGAATGTTGCCAAGGTCGGACTTGGCGCCGTCGGATACGAAAATTTCGCCCAAGTCCAGCGCAACGCCGTTTTGTTTATAGTAGTTTAAAATGCTTTCCCTTAAAA
>JAAUYR010000025.1 GCA_014805025.1 Clostridia bacterium
GAATTCCTTAAGGTGCACCACTAAGAGCCCCAAGGTTTTTTTTTTTTTCTCTTAGTGCACTTTAAACTATGAGAATCCCTATGGATTCGTGCGAGGGCGTAGCCCGACGCTTTGCCGAACGGCAAAATTCCGAGGTGCACCATTCCGAACGCAAGCAAAACACCACGACTTGCGTTCTTTTCTTATAACAAAAAAGCAGAAGGTATTATACCTGCTGCTTTTTTAATAATCTTTTCTGCCTATTAATATATCAATATCCACATTAAAATAATCCGCCAAGACAACAAGATTATCTAACGTAATTTGCCTTTTACATAATAAATATCTTGATAATGTCGGTTGCGGAATTTTAACTTTCTTAGCTAATTCGCTTACCGTCATCTCACCCATTAATTCTTTGAGGTTTTCAGATAAGCTTTTCACATATTTACTCATACACATATTTTATGCCAAATGGAATAAAATATTTTACTTATACCGATTGGTATGATACAATTAAAGTGCGGAACGTGGTACACGATAAACTACGCAAAAAACAAAAATAAAGTTATCGAGCTTATATATTTATGAAAAAAAAGATATTACTGTTTTTATTAGTCGGTGTTTTGCTGTTTGTTACGGTAATTGTTATTGTTTTTTGTTGCATATATGCTGTGCAAGGCGATAATATATGGAACTATCTTAAAGAATTTTGGAATTGGTACAAAACTTTGTTCATTTAATTAATTAAACCACATCCACTGTGGCGAGGGCTTGGGCAATATAAAATAAAGAGGCAACGCGTGCGTTGCCTCTTTTTGCATTTGTTTTTGAATTTTTTTAGCTATTAATAATGAAACTGCCACATATACGCAAGTGCCACCTTAGACATAGCCTCGTCCCTTTCGGTGTATTCGTCCAGTTCATCCTCGTGAAGAAACCACTTCATATATATAACCTCCAAAAGTGTTTTTGCTTTTTGCAACCGGAATTTATTTCCGATTTCACACGCAGTATAGCACTTGAAAAAATGTCAGTCAATAACATTTTAAAAAATTTTTAAATTTTAATATATGTAAATTTGTATCAGTTTGATATGAAAATTACTATAATTTGCGTTAACTTTTTTGATAAAATTGATAAAATGTCTGAAATTATCAAAAATCGCCCGATTGTCAAGGAAAAGTTTTCAGCAAAAAAGGACGCCCCCGTGCTGCGCACGGGGGCGTCCGACTTTTTAATTATTAACTTTACGTATACCTGGAATCAGGTGCGCTTTCTTTGCGCGTTACTACTCCGTTTTTAATGGAAATGTGCATCGACTTATAATGCGCCCATATCAGCATTGAAAAACTGATTTCGCGATAAATAAGCACTTTTGCGGTTGCATCTACTATTATCGTTCTTGTAGGTTTACCTAACTCCTCAATTAATTCCTGCTCGGGCATACCTATATAGACGCTGTCAAAATCGGAGTGCGGTTTACCCCACCAAAAATGCGAACCGATAACAAAAAATATAACAACGCCTAATATTATCGCTACTACAAGGATTATTACGTATAAAATTTGACCTTCCATAGTAATTACTCCTAATCCCCCCTGCCGACGAAAAGTCGGCAGGGGGAAAGTTTTAATAGAATACAACCGAATCGATATTGGCCTCGCCCGTGCACTTTATTACCACGCTGTGCTTGCCCTGTGAAAGATTTTGCGTAAGAATTAGCGTACGGTCATTGGAATTGTCTAAAAGCGTTGTGGTTTCCACTAACTTACCGTCGACATAGATTTCGAAATTATGTTCGAATTTGTTTGCAGAAAGAATACCGAACATACCCTTATCGTCCTTTGCCTCGTACTCGAACGACATTTCGGCGCCTTTGCTTGCGAGATATACGTGACCGAAGTTGGAATTCGCCTGAGCTATCTTCCAGCTGCCGGTGTAATTAAACTGCGCGTTGTCCGGCGTTATCATAGACGACGTTCCCGGAAGTACGTAGCTGAATTTGGCGTATCTGAACTGAACCGCGCCGGTCGACCACTTCTCGATTACGATTTTGTAATACCTGAAAGTCACCGCTTCGTCAATAGAAAAGAAGGTGTTACCGGTACTTGATTTAAATTCCTCGCAATCAACGCCCCAATGAGGCCCGAACGGCGTAGTTATATCGTCGGGAGAAGTGCCCACGAGAACGTAGAATTTCTGAGGATGGTACGAATAGCCGTTGTAGAGCGTGCCGTACAATTCCAGTCTGTTTGCCCTGATTAAGTGTCCCATATCAATAGTAATGGAAACGGGCTTTTTACTGTTAAAGCCGGCGTTTACCTGGAACTTGGAGCTGTTATCGTACAGCATATTTATTACGGGGTTATTCGGCCAGGTTGTAGCGTTTTCGGTTGCCAGAACGCTAGCCTCTTCGGAAGGCGCTGCAACGTCGCTGTAAGTATAGCTGTAACTTCTCGTATAGAAATACTCGCTTTCGTACTGCTTCTGGAACTCGTACGACTGCCTGTAAGCCGTTGCGTAAGAGATGCTTGTAGGCGCAACGGGGGTTACGTTGCTTGCCTTATCCTCGGAAACGATATTGCCGCTTGCATCTTTATAGATGGTTCTTATTTCTACTGCGCTGGCTCTGGTTTCGCTTACCATTGTGCCGTCGGAATTGTAATAATACCTTGTTCCGTCGCCTTCAACGTAATGCTTTACATTATTAGCTTCGTAATAGTACCTTAATCCTTCGTAAGCGGTATCTAAGTAAACCTGGGTTTCCGTACCGCCGATATTGGTATAATACTTAACTTCGGTGGTGTACGTAGGCACGGTCCACTGCCCGATACCGAGGCCGATAAAGGCCGCCATGTTTGTACTTATCTGCTCGTTTATCAGTATTTCCTTAATGTAAATCCAGCTTTCCGCTTCAAGGATATCTATCGTGAAATACTTGTCGGTACGCCAACCCGAGCCAGTTTTGTCATCGGCAATATAAGTACCGAGTTGATACGTTTTACCGCCGTCAGTCGAGTAGTACACCGCACAGTTCTTTCTGCCGCGCAGATAAATATTATATTTTCCCACCTCGGGGAAGTACAGCTTACCGCGAAGCTCGTCGATACTGTAAGGCTTAACTATATCAAGTTCGGGATTTGCTTTGGGGAAATTTGCAATTGTGTTTTCGGTGCAGTACCAAATATCGGTATTGCAGTTTTGCGTGGGGTTAGAGTGGTCGCGGTCGTTCTTACTTGCGTAACCGGCGTAGCCTGCCTCGTAAGCCGCCCTTGCGTCTTTGTAAGCCGTATCTGCGGTAAAGAAGTAAGTCGTTCTTTCAAGAACGTTCTTGTTGGCCTCGTACGACTGCTGGAACTCTAAAACGAGGTCTACGTCTTCGAGCGCGTGACCGTTATAGGTATGCTCGCCGTTCTCGGTAGTGATTTCAAGCGTTACGTAAATTTTGCCCGAAAGCGTTTCGGAATTGGGCGTAAACGTGTAAACGCCGTCGGCGGTCTTTACGAAAGTGCCGTTCGCCTTGCTTGCGTCCACGCTCTTTACTCTGGACTTAAAGCCGTCGCCTATAACAACGCTGCCGCTCTCGTACTGATTATCCTTGTTTACGGTATACCGGTTAAGGTCTACTGTAAACGGCTGACCGGAAGGTATAATGTACGGCTGCATTGTTTCAATATACCGCTTTTCGCCGTCGTAGTTATAACTTCTGCCCGTCTGATAAACGGATGCAACGGGAACGAACAACGGATAATTTGCGTCCTGAACTGCTTGCGAAGGCGTATAAGTTCCGCCGCCGTAATCGGCTATCTTGCTTGCGAAATACGTCATATCGTAATGAGTATTCGTCGCCCACTTGTTTAAATAACTGTTTTTACCGGACGCGCCGCGCGCCTTAATGTACTGGTCCTGTCCGAAGTTATGCAATAGGGTTGCGTAAATTGCAAGTCCGTTCGTAGAGGTTATTGATTTGTCGTTTACGCGCTGTATAACCCAGCTTGCGCTTGTGTACTGGTTCCAGCCCGAAAGACCCGAGCCGCCGAAGCCGGCAAGCCGCCTTGCGGAAGAAATTTTGGTAAACAGACTGTAAGATACAAGGTTCAGGCCGTTGTTTGTTACTTCGCCGTCGGCACCGCTTCCGAGGCCGTAATTCTGGAAGTTGTGGTGATATTCGTGGAAGTTACCCCAGGAACCCGAAGTAACTATCGAGTTGTAGTTTAAAGACTGCGACATCCAGCCCACGGGGCAGTTGACCGAGCTTCTGCCCGGGAATGCAACCGCCGCGCCCGCCGCAACGAACGGGTCGTACAAAAAGACTATACCCTGTTTCGTTCCGTTAGTGGTTGTAACCGTGGAAACCTTTTCCCAGAGCACTGCTGCCTTGTAGAGGTCGTCGTAGGAAAAGCTTTTTGCGTATCTTACGGGGCCGGAGTGAAGCACGCCGTACTCCCACACTTCCAAATCGAAGTAGGGCGCAGTAGATTTACTGAGGTTTGCGAACTCTTCGGGAGTGGTGTAACCGAGAATGAAATGTCTGTAAGCAACTCCGCCCGAAATTTTAGGGGTAACGGTTACGGAGGTGTTGCGGATATATATGGGGCCGCCGAGGAACGAGCCGATATAACCCGTCCAGGTATCGGTTGCCTCGTCGTAGGTTGCCGTAGACTTGTTGATGGCAAGCGTCGTAAGAACGTGCGCCATACGCGGCATAGTGTTCTTTTCAGCCCAGATATTGTTTGCCTGGCCGTTGTAAAGCGCCTGACCGATATGTACCGTTATACCGCCGGAAGCGGTCATGTCCTTGCCGCTCAGTTCTATTTTTATAACCTCGCCAGCAGGAGCATAGAGGCCCGTTACGCTGTAACTCGAATAACCGCGAGGACGCAGCATAATTTTTTTGACAATACCGGGCTCGGTGTCCGCAACGTCGCCAGAATAGAGGCCGACGGAAGCCGTGTGCTTATAGAGGCGCCTGTAATTGCTTTCTGCCTGCTCGGTAGTGCCCCATTTAAGCGAGTGAATCCACTCGTTGTTCTTGTACTGATAAAGCCAGCCGTCCTTATCTATTTTGGTGTATTTGTCGGGGGTCTGAGCGCCGCCGTTGTTCGCACCGGCCGTGCCCCACGCACAAAGATATGCAGACTCGTTTATTACGGCGTTTCTTACCCCGATGTTGGCATCACCGGTATATCCGCTCGGCGTAGAGCCGTAAGTAGGATAACGCTTGGAAGGCGTAGCACCGTCTATGGGGAATGCGTCGCGCTCGTCGTTTACGCCGTCAACGGGTCTGTATCTTTTGATAGTGCCCTCTACCTCGGCGTAATAACCGACCTTGGTGGTAGTTGCGTACGCGTTGATGAACGGGGGATTATGGTTAAATGCCGAACAGTTCCTGAGGCCAAGAACGAGTCCGAGGCTCAAAAACAATACGAACATACACGCAAGCGCTATTATGGCAGCAATTTTGAAATTGTCCGTTCTCATAACGGCTGCGGCTTTCGCCTTGAATGCAGAGCCGTTACCCGATTTTTTAGAGGGCTTTTCCGAGGCAACCGCCTTAGGCTCGGAAGATGCGGCTTTTTCCGCAGGCTTTGCCGTTGAAGTAGTCTTAGGCGCGGCTTTTTCCGCAGGCTTAGCCGTCGTAGTAGTCTTAGGTGCGGCTTTTTCCGCAGGCTTTGCCGTTGAAGTAGTCTTGGGTGCGGCTTTTTCCGCAGGCTTTGCCGTGGTGGTTTTTTTGGTGGAATTCGTCTGTTTTTCTTCCATTTAAAAATCTCCTGATTTAGGAATACGTTTTTACTCTATAATATAATACTTTCATTTGAAAGAATTGTCAATTCATTAAAAATTAAAAAAGCCGTGCGCGCCGAAAATTCGGCGCGCACGGTTATTCCGTTAATTCAATTGCTTGCTGTAAGGTTTTTGCTTTTCCTTTTTCTATTAAAGCGTACATTTTGCGTACCCTTTCAAGCTCCCAGTATTTATAGTCTAAAAATTGTGATAACCTCTTTACTTCACTGTTTATGTGCTCAACTTCTTCTTTAAGGTTTGCGCGCCGTTTTACTAATCTTTCTAAAACGTCTAACGCTTTTATCATATTTTCGTAAGGAGAGGTATAGGCGATATCGCCGATAATACAGCAATGATGAATCAATTTAAACTCGCTATCTTCCAACAAGTCAAGATATAGTCCTCTCATTGAAATGTACGAACGGATATCCATAAGGTTTTTCAAAAGCTTTTCTTTCATATCTAATGTACACATTATATAATAACAAGGTCTATATGTCAACGATTTTTTCATTATATAATGCGCACATTAATATAATGGAGACATTAATGAAATTACGAGTTCTTGAAATTTTAAAAGAAAAAGGCAAAACAAAGTATTGGCTTTATAAACAATTGGGTTTAAGTTATCAAAACTGCAATAATCTTATAAACAATAAAACCGTAAGTATTAAATTTGAAAACTTACAGGCGCTTTGCGATATTTTGGAGTGTACTCCCAACGATTTGTTCGAGGAGTACTACGACAAAAAATAATTTACCTATTGAATAATGAAAAACGTTGTGCTAAAATAGGTATATTAAAATTTTATATTCGGGGGAATAATATGAAGGATTGTAATTGCGGTTACTGCGTTGGCGGCGAACCGCTTGCTAAGTTCGGAATTAAAATTTGCGATTTATCAGTAAGTCAGCTTATTTTGTTCAAGGAGCAGTCAAAGCGCGGCAGGTGCATTGTTGCGTACAAAGACCACGTAAGCGAAATCGTAGATATATCCGACGAGGAGCGGAACGCGTTTTTTGCCGACGTAAACCGCGCGGCAAAGGCTATTCACAAGGTATTCAAGCCCGATAAGCTCAATTACGGCGCGTACGGGGATACGGGTTGCCATTTGCATATGCACCTCTGCCCCAAGTATAAGGGCGGTGACGAATGGGGCGGCACGTTTACAATGAACCCTCAAAAGGTGTATCTTACCGACGAAGAATACGCTGATATGATTGAACAGATTAAAAATAATTTATAAGGGGTGTTATCGTGGCACATAACGTAATAGCCGAAGCTAAAAGATGTTTAAACTGTAAAAAACCGCTGTGCAGGCAGGGCTGTCCCATAAACACGCCCATACCGCAATTTATTTCCACCTTTTTAAACGGAGATATCCGCACGGCCGGAAAAATGCTGTTCGAAAACAACCCCCTCTCCTCCGTTTGCGCAATTGTCTGCAACCACGGCAACCAGTGCCAGGGACACTGCGTGCGCGGTATCAAGGGCGAACCCGTTGAAATCAGCACTATCGAAAGCTTTATATCCTCGGCATACCTTGACAGTCTGGAACTGGACAAGGCCGAGCCAAACGGCATAAAAGTTGCCGTAGTCGGCGCGGGGCCTGCCGGAATTACCATTTCAATTAAAATGGCTCAGCTCGGTTACGACGTAACCGTATTCGAGTCCAAAACGGAGATAGGCGGCGTTTTAAGGTACGGTATACCCGAATTCCGTTTGCCCAAAACCATAGTTGACAGATACGAAGTGCTTATGCGCAAGCTGGGCGTTAAAATTAAGTTCAACGTAACCATAGGCAAAGCGTTCGGCATTGAAGAGCTGTTCCGCGACGGGTTCAAGGCGATATCCATAGGCACGGGCGTTACCTGGCCTATATCCCTGAATATAAAGGGCGAAACGCTCGGGCACGTTCACTACGGCGTGCACTTTTTGGAAAGGCCGGACGTTTACAACCTCGGCAAGAGCATGATAGTTATCGGCGCCGGAAACGTTGCAATGGACGTGGCGCGCACTGCTCTGCGGCGCGGAGTTAAGGACGTTAAGGCCGTTGTGCGCAGCGACAGGTACACCGCAAGCGAGGAAGAAAAAGAATATGCGGAAATAGAGGGCGCGCAGTTTATATTCAACAAAGCGCCCGTGGAAATCACCGACGAGGGCGTAATGTTTGCCGATACCGTCTGCGACGAGAACCACAGGGTTATATCTACCTCGGACAAGCCCGAGCTTATGAAGGCGGACACCGTTATGATTTGCGTATCGCAGAGGCCCTCGAACTTAATTCTTACGCAGACCAAGGGGCTTGAAACCAACGAGCGCGGTCTTGCCAAAATTAACGAGGACGGCTCTACCTCCCGACCCGGTTTGTTTGCCTCGGGCGACGTTGTGCGCGGCGCAAAGACCGTTGTGGAAGCGGCTGAAACCTCAAAGCGCGTTGCCGAAACAATGCATCAATATCTGCAAAATCTTAAATAAAATTACCGCCCACGGACTTTTGTCTGTGGGCGGCTCTTTTTTATTTATAATCAATATTTTTCTCTTTTGGAGTAGGTGGTATGCAAAAGCTTATGCGCCTTGTGAGAGTTCGGCTCGCCGAAGTACTCCTTATACAGCACGTTTACCGCAGGGTTTTCGTGCGAGCGGCGCACCGCTCTTTCCTTATCGTAATCGTAAAGCGCCTGTGCGCGGACTGCCTTTAAGTCGATATTGTTGCGAACCTCGTCGTGAACGTAGGGCTGACCGCCGCCGTTTATGCAGCCGCCGGGGCAAGCCATAATCTCAATAAAGGTATAGTTCTTTTCGCCGCTCTTTACGCTTTCGATAACCTTGCGCGCGTTATTCAGTCCGCTTGCTACCGCAACCTTGACCTTGACGCCGCCTACCTCGTACTCGGCTTCCTTTACGCCGGCAGTGCCGCGGACTTCTTTAAACTCCAAGGGAGCGCCCTTTCCGCCAAGCTTTATTGCGGCCGTTCTCAAAGCCGCCTCCATAACGCCGCCCGTCGCGCCGAATATCGCACCGGCGCCGCTCGCCTCGCCGAAAGGCAAATCGTATTCGCTGTCGGGCAGGTTTGCAAAGTCTATGCCGGCTTCCTTAATCATTTTGGCAAGCTCGCGAGTGGTGAGCGCCGCGTCCGTATAGCCGCCAAGCTCCTCGCGCGCAACCTCAAACTTCTTAGCCGTGCAGGGGATAACCGATACAACGTACAGGTTTTTAGGGTCAATGCCGTGCTTTTCGCAGTAGTAAGTTTTAAGCACCGCCGAGAACATCTCCTGCGGCGATTTGCAGCTGGATATGTTGGGGATAAGCTCGGGATAGTAATGCTCGGCAAACTTTATCCAGCCCGGGCAGCAGCTCGTGAACATGGGAGTAACTCCGCCGTTTTTAAGCCTGCCAAGAAGCTCGGTTGCCTCTTCCATTATGGTAAGGTCGGCGGTGATATCCATATTGAAACACTTAACGTCGCCGAGCTGTTTTATTGCGGTTACCATTTTGCCTTCTACGTTGGTGCCTACGGGGAATGAGAACGCCTCGCCGAGCGTTGCTCTGACCGACGGCGCGGTATAGAACACAACCTGTTTTTCGGGGTCTACTATTGCGCCCCATACGTCCGCCACGGCAGACTTTTCGTAAAGCGCGCCAACGGGGCAGGCAACAACGCACTGTCCGCAGTTTACGCAGGGCGTGAACGCAAGCGATACGTCGTACGGCGAGCCGATAGTCTTGGCATAGCCTCTATTCTTAGGGCCGATAGCGCCTATCGTCTGATTGTTGCAGGCGGCAACGCAGCGCGTACACATTATGCACTTGGAGTTGTCGCGCACGACCGAAGCCGATAAATCGTCGATGGGCTTTAAGTCGTGGTCGGTGCCGAACCTGTCCTCTTCCGCGTTGTATTCGAGCGCAAGCTTTTGAAGCTCGCAGTTCATTGAGCGCACGCAGCTTAAACACTTCTTTTTATGGGTGGAAAGTATAAGCTCTATCGTGGTCTTTCTGGATTTTCTGACTTTCGGGGTGTTGGTGCGCACTTCCATACCCTCGGTTACGGGGTACGTGCACGCAGTTACAAGCCCTCTTGCGCCCGTCGCCTCTACAAGGCACATACGGCACGAGCCTACGCACTGCACGTCCTTTAAGTAGCACAGCGTGGGTATGCGGACGTTGGCAAGCTTGGCCGCGTCTAATATGGTTGAACCTTCGGGTACGCTTACGGCAATGCCGTTAATTTTAAGATTAATCATCTGCCTCACCTCACTTTATGGATATAGCGCCGAACTTACAATGCGCTATACACTGTCCGCACTTTATGCACTTTTTGGTGTCGATTGTGTGCGCGCCCTTGACCTCGCCCGAAATTGCGTTTGCGGGGCAGTTGCGCTTACACAGCGTACAGCCGCGGCACTTGTCGGGGTTGACGTAGTAACTGAGTAGCGATTTGCAGACGCCGGCAGGACACTTTTTATCGTAAATGTGCTTTAAGTACTCGTCGCCGAAGTGCTTCATCGTAGAAAGTATGGGGTTGGGCGCCGACTGTCCGAGCGCGCAAAGCGAAGACGACTTCATATGCTCGGCAAGCTCGTGAATTTTATCAAGGTCTTCGGGTTCGCCGTTGCCGTCGGTAATCTTTTTAAGAATATCCAAAAGCCGCTTAGTGCCGATACGGCAGGCAGTACATTTGCCGCAGCTTTCGTCGGCCGTGAATTCAAGGTAGAACTTGGCGATATCCACCATACAGGTGTCCTCGTCCATAACTATAAGTCCGCCCGAGCCCATCATTGAGCCGATAGCCGTCAAGTTGTCAAAGTCCATTCCTACGTCGATATGAGTTGCCGGAATACAGCCGCCGGAAGGGCCGCCCGTCTGGGCCGCTTTGAAGCGCTTTCCGCCCGGTAGACCCCCACCTATGTCGTAAATAATCGTTCTGAGCGTCGTTCCCATAGGCACTTCCACAAGGCCTACGTTGTGAATTTTTCCGCCGACTGCGAACACCTTCGTGCCCGTGCTCTTTTCAGTGCCGATGGACGAGAACCACTTTGCGCCTTTCAGTAAAATGGGCGATACGCTTGCCCAGGTTTCAACGTTGTTTAAAACGGTGGGTTTACCGAATACGCCGCTCTGTGCCGGGAAAGGAGGTTTCGGACGGGGTTCGCCGCGTCTGCCCTCTACGCTCGCCATGAGCGCGGTTTCTTCGCCGCAGACGAACGCGCCTGCGCCTAAGCGTACGTGAATGTCAAAGTTAAAGCCGCTGCCTAAAATGTTTTTACCGAGCAGCCCGTATTTGCGCGCCTGCTCTATTGCAATGTTGAGCCTTTCAACTGCTATGGGGTACTCCGCACGGACGTATATATAACCTTCCTGAGCGCCTACGGTGTAGCCGGCTATCGTCATAGCTTCAAGCACGGTATGAGGGTCGCCTTCGAGTACCGAGCGGTCCATGAACGCGCCGGGGTCGCCCTCGTCCGCGTTACAGCAAACGTACTTGATATCGCCGACGGCTTCCTTTGTGAACTGCCATTTAAGACCCGTAGGGAAGCCCGCACCGCCTCTGCCGCGAAGCCCGGAGGCCTTGATTTCCGCAATTACGTCGTCGGGGGTCATAGTAGTTAATACTTTGGCAAGCGCCGCGTAGTCGCCTGCGGCTATTGCCTCCTCTATGCTCTCCGCCGCGATAACGCCGCAGTTACGGAGTGCTATACGCATCTGGTGTTTATAGAACGGTATTTCCGCAAACGGGATAACGCTTCCGTCCTCGTGCAAGGTTTCGGCGTACAAAAGCTCTTTTACGATGTCGCCGCCCTTTACAAGGTGCTTTTCAGCAACGGTTTTAGCGTGCTCGGGGGTCATCTGCGAGTAGAACGCACCCTCGGGATAAACTATCATTATAGGGCCGAGCGCGCAAAGTCCGAAGCAGCCCGTCTTTACGATTAATACGTCGTTTATGCCAAGCTCTTTAAAGCTCTGTTCAAGCTGGTTTATAACTTCAAGCGAGCGCGAGGACGTACAGCCCGTACCGCCGCACACAAGCACCTGCTTTCTGTAACCAGTGTTAGCGGCAAGCTTTTCAGCCTGTTCGCGCACTATTCTTCTTACGTTTATAAGGTCGGCTTTTTCCGCCGCAAGTTTTTCAAGTTCTTTTACCGTCATAAAGCTTACTCCTTTAATCCTGCATATACTTGTCAAGAATTCCCTTGACGTCGCTTGCCGCAAGCTTGCCGTAAACCTCGCCGTCGATAATCATAACGGGCGCAAGTCCGCACGCGCCCACGCAACGGCAGCTTTCAA
>JAAUYR010000026.1 GCA_014805025.1 Clostridia bacterium
AAATGCCAAAGGAGTCATTATAATATGGACAAGAAGCTCATTAAGAACTTAGCTATTGCCGTCGTCGATTGCGGCGTCAACGTCAAGAGCGGCGACGAGGTGTACGTTCTTACTTCGGTGCACGCCGTGGATCTCACGCGCGAGGTGGTAAAGCGCGCGTACGAGCGCGGCGCAAAGCGCGTTATAGGTACTTTGGAAGTTTTACGGCGCGACGGCATGGTTACGCCCGACAATTTAAAGCAGCCTAAAATTTTTATAAACAAAATAAACTTCGGCGGCGCTAAGGACGGCGATAAGGTTATCTGCGAGGTACTCTCCTACCCTAAGGGCAAAGCCCCCGACGGAAAGGTTATAGAAGTTCTCGGCGAGAGCGGCGAGCTGGAATGCGAAGAGCTTTCCATAATCCGCGCGTTTAACCTTACGACGGAATTTGACGAAGAGGTTTTAAAACAGGCCGACGAAGTTGCCGCAAAGGAAATTGTTTTGGGCGACAGGCGCGACCTCCGCGATAAGCTTATATTCACTATCGACGGCGAGGATACGCGAGATATCGACGATGGAATTTCTTTGGAAAAGTCGGGTAAGAATTACGTTTTGGGCGTGCATATAGCCGACGTAAGCCACTACGTTTTACCGCGGACGGCGCTCGATAACGAGGCGTACGCGCGCGGCACAAGCGTATACTTCCCCGACCGCGTTCTGCCTATGCTGCCAAAGGCATTATCAAACGGCGCATGCTCACTTAACGAGGGCGAGGACAGATACGCGCTATCCTGCGTGATGACCTTCGACGAAAACGGCGCAAGAAAAAATTACGAGGTTTTTAAAAGCGTTATACGCTCCCGGCACAAGACTACGTACCCGGAAATTGCAGCAATTTGCGCGAAAGACCCACATATATGCCGCAAATACGGCGATTTGACCGATACCGTTTACGAGATGGAAAAGCTGTGTCTTTTAATGGAAAAGCGGCGCGAGAAAGAAGGCTCGGTCAACCTTGACGTAATGGATGCGCACATATACGTTGACGAAAACGGCGAGATTGTTATACCACCCTGCGAGCGGAGTATTTCGCAGAGAATTATAGAACAGTTTATGATTTCCGCAAACGAGGCGGTAGCGGAATTTTTAACGGCGAACAAGGCGCCATGCCTTTACCGTATTCACGAAAGGCCCGCGCCCGAAAAGGCGGAAAACTTTTACGCGTTTTTAAGGGATTTGGGTATTAACGCCAACGCGGACTTTGAAGAAATTTCACCGGGCGATTTTCAGAAGATTTTAAAGAGCGCCGAGGACAAGCCGTTTTATTCGGTAGTCAATAAGGTCATGCTGCGCACTATGCAAAAGGCGAGGTACGCGGAAGTAAACGTCGGGCACTTCGGGTTGGCTTCAAAATGCTACTGCCACTTTACCTCCCCCATTCGCCGGTATCCCGATTTATTCGTGCACAGGGCGGTAAAGTGCGTGCTTGAAAACAAGGGCGATAAACTTGAAAAGCTGAAAAAGACGGCTGCGGAAAACGCGGCGCACTGCTCGGACAGGGAGCGCGTTGCAGACGAGGCCGAAAGAAAAGTTGACGATTTGTACAAGCTTGCGTATATGTACGAGCGGCTGGGCGAAACCTACGACGCGACCATATCCGGAGTTACCCAGCACGGAATTTACTGCGAGCTTAAAAACACCGTTGAAGGGCTTATCCCCTTGGAGGATTTGCCTGCCGACAGATACGAATATATCCCCGAAAAATTTTTATTGAAGGGCGTGCGCCGAAGCTTCCGGCTTGGCGACACGGTCAGAATAGAGGTTGTAGACTGCGACCTCGGCAGAATGAAAGTTCTGTTTATGCTCAGGTAAAAGAATGAAACAGATTGCGTACAACAAATACGCCTTGTACGAGTATTTCGTAATTGAAAAGTTCGAGGCCGGAATAGTTTTAGAGGGCGCGGAAGTCAAAGCGCTGAGAGCCGGAAACTGTAATTTAAAGGACAGTTTCTGTCTACTTCGCAATGGCGAGCTGACTCTTAAAAACCTGCATATTCCCGTTTACGATAAGGCGGGCGCGTTTAACTCAAAAGATTCCAAGCGCGACAGAAAGCTATTAATGCACCGCAGGGAAATCGATAAGCTTGCAGGCAAAATCAACGAAAAGGGTTTTACGCTTGTACCGCTTTCCCTATACTTTTCGGGTAGCCTTATAAAGGCGGAAATTGCGCTGTGTAAGGGCAAGCAGAACTACGACAAAAAACGGACTATCGCCGAGCGAGATAGTAAACGCGCGCTCGACAGAGAAATAAAAGAATACAAAAGGATATAAAGTTTATGAAAGATTATAAGTTGGACACGCTGTGCGTTCAGGCAGGCTACAAACCCAAGACGGGCGAGGCGAGAATTCCGCCCATTTACCAGTCCACCACCTACTTTTACGAAAAAACCCAGGATATGGCCGACCTCTTCGATTTGAAGAGCGACGGGTTCTTCTATTCGAGGCTTGCAAACCCCACGGTTGCCGCGTTCGAGGGAAAGGTTGCGGCTCTGGAAGGCGGAGCTTGCGCAATAGGCTGTGCTTCGGGTATGTCGGCTACTACCCTTGCAGTGTTTACCGTTGCCGGCGCAGGCGATAACATTGTATCCTCCTCCGCAATTTACGGCGGAACGTATAATCTGTTTGCGATTACTCTGCCCAAGCTCGGCATAGAGTGCAGGTTTTTCAACCCCGACGCGCCTGCGGAGGAAATAGAAAAGCTGATAGACGGCAAAACCAAGATGATTTTTACCGAAACGGTTGCCAACCCCTCTATTATCGTTCTCGACTTTGACAAAATTGCTAAAATCGCGAAAAAGCACGGCGTGCTGTTCGCGGTAGACAATACTTTGGTAACACCCGTGCTTTGCCGTCCCAAAGAGTTCGGAGCTAACCTTGTAGTGCACTCCTCCACAAAATATCTTGACGGACACGCGGCGGCGCTCGGCGGAGTTATAGTTGACCTCGGAAACTTCAATTATAAGGGAAACAAACGCTATCCCTCGTTCAACGAGCCGGACGAAAGCTATCACGGGCTTGTTTATGCAGACCTGCCCGTTGCGTTCGGAACTAAATGCCGCGCGCAGATGATAAGGGATATGGGCGCCATTATGAGTCCCCAGAATGCGTTTTTATCGTACATAGGCTGCGACACGCTTGCACTCAGAATGGAGCGACACAGCGAAAACGCAAAGAAGGTTGCCGCGTACCTTTCCAAGCACCCCAAAATTGAGTGGATAAACCACCCCTCTTTGGAGAGCAACAAGTATAATAAACTTGCAAAAAAATATCTGCCGAAAGGTCAGGGCGGTATGCTGAGCTTCGGAATTAAGGGCAGCACCGAAAAGTGCGCCGCGTTTATGGAAGCTTTAAAGCTTATAACTCAGGAAACGCACGTTGCCGACGTGAGAAGCTGCGTTCTGCACCCCGCTTCCACCACTCACAGACAGCTTTCCGAAGAAGATTTGAAGGCGGCCGGAGTTCCGCACAACCTTATAAGACTTTCCGTCGGCATAGAAAACGCAGAGGATATTATCGCCGACATCGAACAAGCGCTTGACAAAGTATAACTGTTCACAAATTTTCTTTGCTATTCTGCGCAAATAAAATTTCGTGATTTTAAGGGGCTACTCGCCCCTAGTGCCGCAATATTTAAGGGCACACAAGCGTATGATTGCGGCACTTCACCCTCGGTCAGCCGCAGGTATGCGCAAATTGGGTGCGGCGGCAAAAAGCGTGGTTTTTACCGCCGCCGTTAATTATTTTTAGATTTTTGAGGTTAATTTAAATGCCGATTGTAATTGATAAAGACATACCAGCTTATAAAATTTTAACGGGCGAAAGAATATTCGTAATGGATAAACAGCGCGCGGTAACGCAGCAAATACGACCCATTGAAATTGCTATTTTAAACCTTATGCCCACCAAGGAAACGACGGAAACGCAGTTTATGAGGCTACTATCAAACTCTCCGCTGCAAGTAAACGTTACGCTTGTAAAGACCTCGTCTTACAACGCGACGCACGTTGATAAGGGGCATCTGGACAGGTTTTACAAGACCTTTGACGAGGTTAAGGGGCTTAAATTCGACGGTATGATAATAACGGGCGCGCCCGTTGAGAATATGCCGTTCGAAAAAGTTGCGTACTGGAAAGAGCTTGAAGAAATTTTGAGCTGGACGAAAAGCAACGTTACCTCTACCCTGTTCATTTGCTGGGGCGCGCAGGCGGCTTTGCATTACTTTTACGGCATAAAAAAGCATAATTTAAAGGAAAAGTGCTTCGGGATATTTGCGCACCAACGCGTGCGCGACGGGGTTATAGAACCGCTTATGCGCGGAATTTCCGACGAGTTTCATATGCCGCATTCCAGACACACAATAATTTACGCCAAGGATATTCTGCACGTAAACGAGCTGAAAATTCTTGCATATTCAAAGCGCGCCGGAGCTTCCATTATCAAGAGTACGGACAACCGTCAGGTGTTCGTTACCGGGCATATGGAGTACGACAGGGACACGTTAAAGAACGAATACCTGCGCGACAAGGAAAAAGGGCTGGATATTAAACCGCCGGCAAATTACTTTGCCGACAGGGAAATGAAAGAAGTTAAAATGAACTGGTCATCAACGGCCAATCTGTTTTACATAAACTGGCTGAACTATTACGTTTATCAGGTTACCCCCTACGATATCAATAAAATCGAACAATAAAAAATTGCTCCGCCGAAGCTTCGGCGGAGCAATTAATTTTTAAACCTTTGAAGTTGTTGCGGTAAAGCTTACTTGCGTATCCTCGCCGCCGCGCTGTACGGTAAATACAACCGAATATCCGTCGCGTGCGGAAAGCAGAGTATCTTCAACGTGGTACGAACGGGTTATAGCTCTGTCCTCTTTGACGGTACCACTTGCGTCGGTAATTTTGATGTTTTTGAGCACGTCGCCGACCTGGAAGCCGCCTGCGGCTTTGTCTACAACGAGCGTCTGGGTTATAACGGTATAGCCGTTTTCAAGACGCGCCGACGAAGAAGCAACTTTGTACTCGGCCGGGAATACCGCGCGCTTTATATACGGGTTTGAGGCTGAAAAATACGAACTTCCGCTCTCGTAAGCGTCTTTCATTAACAGCCACAGTCTTTTGACGTTACTGCCGGGCAACGCATAGCCCATATTGTCGATTTCCTCGCTTACGCTCTTGGAATTGATTATTCCCACAAGCTCGCCGTCGGAGTTATACATACCTCCGCCCGAGTTTCCTCCGTTGATTGCCGCATCCGTACGGATAACCCTGTAATCGAGATAAGCGTCCTCGTCTTTGTCGGAAAGGTTAAGCTCTATAAGCTCGCTCTCTCTGCTGATAACGCCCGACGTTACCGACATACCGTCGCCCTCGGGGTTGCCCACTGCGTATACGGGCTGGCCTGCGTAAACGTCGTCGCTTTCGGCAAACTCGGCAACCATTGCCGTGCCCGACCTTAACGCGTCGCTGCCGGAAACCTTCAAAAGCGCTATATCGTAAGTTACGGATGCGCCTATAACCTCTGCGGAGATGCAGTATTTTTCATAACCTGTATTTTTCGTATCGTCGGTGATACCCTTAATGTCGTAATCGACGAGCGCTTCGCCGCTGGAATCGAAAACGGTTTTACCGCCGTAGGTGCAGTATTTTGCGCCTATTTCGTAATTTTCGCCCTCGGTATCCTGGCCGTATAAATACAAATAAACTTCTTCCGCCGTGACGCTTGACGAAGTATCGTCGTAAACTACGTGGCAGTTGGTAACGATGTAAGCGTCGCCCGTGGTTTTATCGAGCTGAACTATTACTCCGGCGCCGCAGTATATGCGGTGGTAAGCCTGAGTGCCTACTCTCTTTAATCCGCTGCTGCCCCAGCCCAACGACGTCTGTTTGACGTAGCCCGTGGTTTTATACTCGAAACGGGTCAGAATGGATACTCCGCAAAGCAGCGAACGGCTTATTGCCGCCTGCTGTTTTTGCGCGGTATCGCCGTTTTCAGTCAGCTTTTCCATATACTCGCGCCACTGGTCGTCGGTCATATTTAAATACGAGTTGTTGACCGTAACGTTTAACGGAGTGTTACTTTCGTCAACACAGCCGCAGAAAAACAACGTTACGGAAAGCATTGCGGCAACTATCAGGCAAATAAATTTTTTCATTATCAATTCCTTATTTTATAATTGAACGCCGTTTTTACGCAACAGCTCGCGAGCGGTATCAACGCTGTCCACACCGGTAGAATTTTTAACGGGCGCAAACTCCGCTTCCCTTTCGACCTCGAAGGCAAGACAGCTGCCCATAAGCTTAACCATATCCACGACAAGCGTTTCAAACTTGTATCCGCAAGGCCCGGCAGGGGTTATTCTTTCGCCGTCCTCGACGTGAGCAATTGCCTTTTCGGCAAGGTGATAGGGCAGTTTGCCGTTAAGCGTGGAGTTTAAATCCTGCACGTTGAAAAGATAATTCAAGGTTACGCCGTAGCGGTAAACAAGCTCGCCCTTTTTGGTCTTGTATTTAAGGTCGTCGGGCAGTTCGAAGTATTCCACTATCGCAGGTTTGCCGTCTTCAAGACACAAAACGCCGACTTTTTCTTCGGGGCACGCCTTTTTGACGACCTTTGCGCCGCAACGGCAGCGCATAAGCACGGTTGCACCGATGAACACGGGGTCACATATCCTTTGCAGAACGTTATCAACGCTGTAAACGTTGAGCCACTCTATGCCGTCGCGCTCTAAAACTCTGCCGAGGCCGCTGTTGATAAGCGAGGAATACCAACCTCCGTTACCGTTGGGCGCGAGGGAAACGCGGTGCTTTTCGTCGAGAAAAACTTTACCGCTGTAATCGCACGTGGGCGCGACGTCCTGTATAAAGAAGTGAATTCTGTCGCGCGGATAACCGAAAAAGTTGTGTTCTTCGAAGAATTTAACCGTTTCGTCGTTATTGACGTTGCTGGTCATAATAAACAGCGGAAAGTATCTGCCCGTAAGCGAAGTTACGTTTTTGATATTGTCCATCTGCTGTTCGAAGATGGAAAGCTTGCGGCTGACACCGATATTGAACGTGCCCTTAGGCCCGTTGAAGCCGAGGCGCGAGCCCTGTCCGCCGGCAAGCAGCACGGCGCCGACCTTTTCTTCCGATAAAAGATTGAGGC
>JAAUYR010000027.1 GCA_014805025.1 Clostridia bacterium
GTAGTCGGCGACAACCAAGCGTTGGCGACGGCAAAGGATATGATTGATTTAAGGGAAGACCAAATTGAGCGTTATAACGAGTATCTCAAAGAGCAGAAGTCTATGAGAAAAAAATAGTGAAGAGTGAAAAGTGAAGAAGTAATAAGTGAAAAGCAAGCGCACCGCTTGCTTTTTTCTTTCTTTACAAATTCCGACTATCGTGTTATAATCAAAATAACGTGAAATTCGATAGGGGTATTTTATGATAAAGATACTTGTGGTAGAAGACGATATTAAACTTAATAAGTTAGTGCGCACGGTTTTGCTGCAAAACGGCTATGACGCCGATATGGCTCTCAACGGACAGAGCGCTTTGGATATGTTCAAAGAAAAGCACTACGACATTATAATTTCGGACATTATGATGCCGACAATGGACGGCTATGCGTTGGCGGAGAATATCAGAAAAATCAACGCAAATATCCCCATTATGTTTATGACCGCCGTGGACGATTTCGACGCCAAGAAGAAGGGCTTTTTGTTGGGTATTGACGACTATATGGTCAAGCCTATCGATACCAATGAGTTGTTGCTGAGAATAGGCGCGTTGCTTAGACGTTCGCAGATTGTCAGCGAAAGAAAAATTGTCGTCGGCGATACGACTTTAATTTACGATTCGCTAACAGCAATCACTCCCGACGGCGAGATAGAATTACCGCAAAAAGAATTTTATATACTTTACAAATTGCTTTCCTACGCTGGCACTATATTCACGAGAAGCCAGTTGATGGAAGAGTTTTGGGGCGCGGACAGCGATAGCGTCGAGCGTACGGTCGACGTGCATATTACCCGTATCAGAGATAAGTTCAAGACCAACGAGGACTTTGAAATCGTCACGATTAGGGGCTTAGGTTACAAGGCTGTCAAGAAGCGTAAATAAAGGAGTTTTTATGCCGCCCAAAGCAAAATTCACAAGGGAAGAAGTAATAAACGTAGCGTTTGACATTGTCGAGCAAGACGGAATGGACGCACTTACTGCAAGGTCGCTTGCCCAAAAGCTGGGCAGCTCGCCGCGGCCGATATTTACGGTGTTCGATAATATGGAGGAGGTTCAGCGCGAAGTTATAGCTTCCGCCAATAAGCTTTACGGCAGCTATGTTGAAGCCGGACTTGAAGAAGAAATGCCGTTTAAAGGCGTGGGCAAGGCATATATCAGATTTGCCGCAGAAAAGAGTAAACTGTTTCAGCTGTTGTTTATGAGCGAGCAGTCGCAAATACCCGGGATGAACTCGGTATTGGGAATAATTGAAGGAAGCTACGATAAAATTTTAAATTCTATCGTGCAGGGTTACGGCTTCGATAAGCAGACGGCAACCGGGTTTTATCTGCATTTATGGATATACTCGCACGGTATAGCTTCGCTTATCGCAACCAAGGTTTGCGCGTTTACTGCGGAAGAAATTGAAAGTATGCTTGCGGAAGTTGGTGGAAGCATCGTAAGAAAAATCAAGGCGGAGGGTAAATAAATGCTTATCGCAAATAATATATCAAAATCATTCAACGGCGGAAAAATTCAGGTTTTAAAGGACGTTTCTTTGGAAGTTGCCGACGGTGATTTTGCCGTAATACTCGGAGCGTCGGGTTCGGGCAAGTCAACGTTTATGAGCGTTATATCGGGTCTGGAACGGCCGGATAGCGGCAGCGTCACTTATAACGGACAGGAGATTACCTCGCTTAACGATAAGGCGCTTACCGAGTTCCGCAAAAAGCACGTGGGGTTTATTTTTCAGCAGTATTATCTTTTGCCGCATTTGAGCGTTGAAAACAACGTAAGGTTAGGCGCTGACCTTGCCGGAAACAAAAATTACGGACAGATTATAACCACGGTAGGGCTTCAAGATAAATTAAAGAGCAAGCCTTCGGAGCTGTCTGGCGGCGAGCAGCAGCGAGTATGTATTGCGCGTGCGCTTGCAAAAGAGCCGGAAATTTTGTTTTTAGACGAGCCTACGGGCGCTTTGGACGAGGAAACGGGCAGAAGCGTTCTTGACTATATAGTGCGTTTAAAGCGCGAGCGCAATTTTACCATGATTATGGTTACGCATAACCAAAACATAGCGGAAATGGCGGATACGGTAATTAAGATGAACAGCGGTAAAATTGCCGAAGTTTATAAAAACAAAACGCCGAAGTCCGCTTATGAGATAGGGTGGTAATATGGTTATAAGTGTTAAAGACGGCGTAAAGATTATTGCCGTTTCAATTGTATGCTTTTGTGCGGTATTCGTAAGCACTTTTATGCTCAATTTTTATCTTGACGTACTTCCGCTTGACGGCACGCTCGAAGGCGATAGTCAGATTTTATTTACTGCCCAGCTAGCCACGGCTAAATTTACCTCTGCATTAGCCGGAGGATTTTTGGGCGTAATTGCAGCGCTTATGACGGTATTTTACATAAAGCTGTTTATCGACGCACACTCCGCACAGCTCGGTATTTTAAAGGCCTTGGGGTACTCGGATAAAAGCCTTGCAATAAGGTTTTGGGTGTTCGGGCTGTGCGTGCTTATCGGTTGCGCCGCAGGCTTCGGCGGAGGTTTCATAGCTATGCCGTTTGTTTACAAGGGGCTTACGATAGAAGGGCTTGAACCGATAAAAATAAACTTTCACCCCGTGCTTCTGATATGCCTTGTTATAATTCCGGCTATCGTGTTTGCAGCTATTTCCTGTCTGTACGCATACTTCGCGCTTCGCCGACCTGTAAACGCAATGATTAAGGGAACGGCAACAATAAAGCCGAAAAAAACAAAGAACAAACAGGATAAAGAGCGAGCTTTTATTTGGGAAATGTGTTTTAAAACGCTCAGTTCGAAAAAGATTTTAGTGTTTTTTGTAGCGTTTTCCTGTTTTTGCTTTTCCGCAATGGTGCAGATGGGACTGTCAATGGATGAGTTGACCCCGGGCACAATGGCTATGATGATTTTGGTTATCGGCGTGGTTTTGGCTTTCGTAACGATGCTTATGTCGGTTACCGCGCTTGTAAAGGCAAATATAAAAAACATTGCCGTAATGAAAGCGTTTGGTTACGACGTGCGGCAATGCACTTTTGCGGTGTTTGCAGGCTACGTTCCGTTTGCGCTTATCGGCTTCGGTGTTGGCACTGCATATCAGTACGGACTTTTAAATCTTATGGTTAATCTCGTGTTCAAAGACGTGGGGGAAGTACCGGACTATACGTTCAACGTGCCCGTGCTTTTTATAACTTTGGCGGTATTTATTGTGCTTTACGTTGTATTGACGCTACTGTTTACGTTAAGGCTGTCAAAAATATCGGTAAAAGAAATTATGGCGGAAAACTAAAAAGACGGCGATTAAATTCGCCGTCTTTTCTATTTTTTAGTTGTCTTTTTAGTGGTAGTAGTTTTCTTTGCGGTCGTCGTTTTTTTCTTTTCAGTAGAAGTAGCCGCAGGTTTTGGGGTCGCAACCTTAGCAGAGGGGGTTGCCTTTTGGGCTTTCTGAATAATCTCTTTTTCGCGCTTTTCCGCCTGAGGAGTGGTTTTGGTTTCGCGGCTTATCCATTCAAATTTCTTTTTGCTCGTTTTGATGCCTTTCTTTTCAAGTACGAGATTTTCAAACTGATAAACGGCTTCTATAAAGCGGTTGGTTACGCCGACGTCAAGAACCTTAATTTGGTACGAAAGCAGCCACCGTAACGTATTGGGCAATGAAACAAGGTTGTTGCGCATCTCGAACGAAATGCTCTGTATGTAGGAGTTGAAGCGTTGAAGCTTTTCTTTGGAGTCGTCGCCGTCGGCAAGATAATTATCGATATCCGCAGAAATTTTAACGCACTGGCGCTTGTTTTTAGCGCACTTTGCAAAGTTGCGGACTATCGGAATGAACACCGACCAGAAGCAGACGATATAATACAGAGCTTCGGTCATGCTCATGTTCGACAGCCAGAAAACGAACCCTATCGAAATTGCGGTAATAAGTATGCCGTAAACGATTTGCAACTTGTCCAAAAGAAAGCGGTTTTCGGCGGCTATGTAACGGTTAATGAACATAAACGCGTATTTGTCGCTGATTTCCTGAGGCACGTCGTAAGCGCCGGTATATTTCTTTTCTTTCTTTAAAGTGCCTTTTCGTATTGCGATTTCGAACAGCTCGTTGGTAAGCTCGCGGTCGTATTCCATTTTGGTAAGCGTTGTGCCGGTAATTTCCGTTTCGAAAAGCTGCGCTAAAAGCACGGCTTTTTCTTTATGGTTTGCGACGATATTCGATATCAGCTCTGTTAAAACGTTTAAAATAATAGAAACGGCGGAGCTGGTAAACTTAACTAAATTTGCCGTTGCTTCGTCGGTTATGAAAAATCCCTGCGTGAAAATGAGAATAAGAGGGATAAAGTTTACCAAATACAAAAATATCTTTGATATTTTCGCTTCGGTGAACATCTTTTTAGAGCTTCGGTAAATTTGAATATTACGCTCTTTTTTTTCGTTTTCCAAAACTCTGTTCATTGATTTACCCTATAACTTTGCATATTATACCGCATTATCACAAAAAAGACAAGTGTTGTTAATGCGTTTTTCCGCAGTGCGGACAGATTATTTCCATTTCGTCGGTTAAATCCGTTATGTTGCGGAAATACATTTGCGCTTCTATCTTACGTTTGGCAAGCCACTCGTCGTCGCCGAAAGTGGACGTCTTTGCAAGGCCCGCTATGCGCGTGAACGGATACGTTTTACCCGTTTCCGGACAGTAGCCTTCGGCAATTTCCGTGCGACAGGAAGTGCATTCGTAAACTGGGCGGTCGGGCAAAGATTTTTCTTTGTTTAAAGTAAGCTTGTTTTTGCAGAACGGACATTCTTTGCGTTTTTTATCCGCGTGTACCATTGCGCGAAGTACGAGCTGTTGAATTCGACGGAACGATTCGATATTGGTTATATCAATAAGTAATCCGTCTTTTTCGCCGTCCTCGTAAGGGGAGCAAATAAAACATTCGTCTGCCTTTACCGATTTCAACAGCGTTTCGCCGTCGTCAAGAATGGTGGGGACGAGGGCTATTTTATAAGTTAAGTCCTTTTTTACTTCAATGGTAAGCGCCTGCTTAACATTTTTCAGCTTCAACTTCCAGCCCTTGAAAGTGAAGTCCATATTGAGCCTTGCAAAGTCGATTTGCTTATTTTCGTCGCAGGTAAAGTTGAAGTGCCCTATTGCAAAGGCGCAAAGCATTTCGCAAAAGAAAAAGTAAGTTTTTTGCAGGTTTTTTACGTTTGTGGCCGTCAGCGGCTTTTCCGGCGTACCGTTTGCCGCAAACGATTTTGCAAGCTTGTATACCTGATGATACTCCTTGTGCATAGACAAAATATTTGTCTTGCGCAGTTTAATCTGCGTGGGGCGCATTCTGTTGTTTTTATAAACGGGGCGTTTCAGGCGCGGAACTAAGGTGCTCGTTATATACTGCAACTTATTGAGACACCGCATTGAAACGGCGTAGTAGGAGTCGAAGTTTCGGCTGTAACCGGTGTGCAGCTTGCCGAGGGCAAGGAAGTAGTTTAAATGGTTGACCCTTTCCAAAAGGTTTATTTTTATAGTTTGGTTTGTATAAAC
>JAAUYR010000028.1 GCA_014805025.1 Clostridia bacterium
ATAAATGCCTTGCCGATTTGGAAGTTGCCGAAAAGCCCGACGAAATAGAGTTTGAAGCGCCCGTTCGTACTTTCGAGATTTCCGACTTCGAGATTTTCGAAGGCGACAAAATTCAGAAAACGGCGGTGTATTTAAGCGATTTGAACTTTGCTTCGGAAGAGGTCGTAATCTGCGGCACAATCGAGAGCTTGCGCGAGCGCATTTATACCAACAAAAACGGCGTGGAGAAGAGCTATCTTTCCCTGGCGATAAACGATACTACCGCAACTGCGTACTTAACGTATTTTATCCGTCAGAAGTCCGCGGAAAAAATCAAGGCTTTAAAGGTCGGCGACAGCATAGTCTGCACCGGCTCCAACCAGGAGTTCAAGGGCGAACTCCGCTATACCGCAAAGGTTATCGATTACGGTAAAATACCCAAGGGCTTTGTTCCTGAAAAACGTCAGTCAAAGCCCGTACCGGTAGCTTACCGCCACGTTCAGCCGGAAAAGTTTTCAGATGCGGAACAGTCCGACTTTTTTACACAGAATTTTATTCCCGACTGTTTAAAGGGCAAAAGCTTCGTCGTGTTCGATTTGGAAACGACGGGCTTAAATACTTCGCCCGTTTCGGGTAATATGGACAGGATAATCGAAATCGGCGCGTTCAAAGTGGTGGACGGCGAGATAAGCGAAAGCTTTTCAACGTTCGTAAACCCCGGCAGAAAGCTCTCCGACGAAATCATTTCGCTTACGGGCATAACCGAGGAAATGGTTGCCGGCGCGCCCTCGTACGAGGACGCAATGCCCGACTTTTTCAAGTTCTGTTACGGGAGTATTCTGGTAGGGCATAACCTTGTCGGGTTCGACTATAAGTTTGTGGATTACTACTGGTCAAAGCTCGGTTACATATTCGACAGAAAGCTCATTGACACAATTCCGCTTGCGCAGGAGCTTTTGTTTCTTTCCAACTATAAGCTGAATACAATTGCCGACAAATTCAATATAACTTTCAACCATCACCGCGCGGTAGACGACGCGCTGACTACGGCAAAAATATTTATTGAGCTTATCAAAATCAAAAAATCTTTGCCAAAGCTTCAATAATTTTAAAAAAGGCTTGCAATTTTCAAAATAACGTGTTAGAATAAACTCAACCTTAATAATTATGTTAAGATTGAGTGCCCGTTAAGAGCACTCAATACTTATTTAAGATGGTTCACAAATTTTCTTATGCTTCTGCGCAAATAAAATTTCGTGATTTAAGCGGCTCTGCCGCTCTTGGCGCAATCTCAGGTGCAAACTTATTATATAATTGCGCCAATTCACACCGCTGAGGCGCAGGTATGCGCAAATTGGGGCGCGCTAACGCAAGGAAACCTTGCTTGCGCCGAGGATTAAAAGAATAGCTTATGCAAATCAAACCCTTGCAGGAAATCCGTGCATTTTTGGAAAACATAGCAACGCCTATGGGCATTGAAATAGTCGATTTGGAGTGGAACGACCGCGAAGCGGCGCTTACCGTGTTTATAGAAACGGAAAGCGGCGTGGATTTGGACACTTGCGAAAAATTCCACAACGCAATTTTAGACCCCATCGACGAGTTGGACCCGACTTACGACAAGCCGTACACGCTTAACGTATCCAGCCCGGGGCTTGACAGGCCGTTCAAAACACAGAGGGATTTCGAGCGCAACCTTCAAAAGGAAGTCGAAGTAAAGCTTTTCGCGCCGTTAAAGGGCAAAAAGTTTTTAGAGGGCGTTATGACGGGCTTCGACGAAAACACCGTAACGCTTAAAACTGATAAAGAAGAATTAAAAATAGCAAAAAACAAAATAGCCAAGATAAACAAGGCAATCAAATTCGAATCGGGAGATTAAAATGACTAATAAAGACTTTTTTGCGGCATTGGAAGATTTGGAAAAGGAAAAGGGAATACCCCAGTCGGTATTTTTGGAAGCGCTTGAAAACGCGCTTGTTTCCGCTTGCAAAAAACAGTATGTTGGCACGGTAGGCGCTGTTGAAATCAGGCTTAACCCCGAAAAGGGCTCAATTGATTTCTTTACGGTAAAGACCGTCGTTGAGGACGTTATCGACCGCGAGAACGAAATCTCGCTTGAAGACGCGAAGAACATCAAAAAGAGTTATAAGCTCGGCGATAAGGTTACGGAAAAATTCGTACCCAAAGATTTCAGCCGTATAGCCGCACAGACCGCAAAGCAGGTCATTTTACAAAAGATACACGAAACCGAACGCGACGCGGCAATGAACGAGTTTTCAAATAAAGAGGGCGAGCTGCTCGTCGGCGTGGTAAGAAAAATAGACGCTAAAAACGTTTACGTGGAAATCGGCAAAGGCCAGATAGAGGGCGTTATGCTCCCCACCGACCAGGTTCCGGGCGAAAAGTACAACGTGAACGATAAGTTAAAGGTTTTCGTTAAGCGCGTAAAGAGCGGTTTCCACGGCGCGCAGGTGCTTGTAAGCCGTTCCGCACCCGGCCTTGTAAGAAAGCTGTTCGAAGAAGAAGTGCCCGAAATCAAGCAGGGTACGGTAGTCATTAAGGAAATCAGCCGCGAAGCCGGCGCAAGAACCAAAATGGCTATTTATTCCGAGGACGAGCGTGTCGACGCTATCGGCGCGTGCGTAGGCAACAAGGGCGCAAGGGTAAACGCGATAGTGGAAGAACTCCGCGGCGAAAAGATAGACATTATCCCTTGGAGCGAAAACCCCTTGGAGTTTATCGCAAAGGCGTTATCGCCGGCAAAGGTCATCTCGGTTACCCAGATGGACGCGGAACGCACGGCTATGGCGGTTGTTCCCGACGACAAGCTTTCGCTTGCTATCGGTAAAGACGGACAAAACGCACGCCTTGCCGTTCGCCTTACCGGTTGGAAGATAGACGTTAAGAGCCAGTCGGCAGCGGCTAAACTCGGCTACGGCGCGGAAGAGGCGGAAACGGACGGAGAAGTTTAAGTTTTAATATGCCTAAACAGAAAAAATTGCCGCTGAGAATGTGCGTTGCGTGTAAAGAGCTTAAAGAAAAGCGTGAAATGCTGCGCATAGTCAAGGACGGCGAGGATAAAATTTTTCTTGATTTTTCATCAAAGGCTTCGGGCAGAGGCGCGTATATCTGCAACAACCCCGAATGCGTTTTGAAATTAAAGCAAAAACGGCTTTTAAACAAAGTCTTTTCCTGCGCGGTTGACGAAAGTATTTACGCCGCGATAGAGGAGGAATACTTTGGCAAGAAGCAAGGTTGAATCGTATATCGGCTTTTTAAGAAAGTCTGGCAAAATTACGCTCGGAAGCGGAGCGATTTCCACGCTTCGCGGCGGAGTATATATAATAATAGTCGACGGCGCGGCGGCTAAAAACACGCAAAAACTCGCGCTCAAATACAAAAACAGATTTTCCTGTCCGCTCGTCGTATGCGAAAGCGGTTTCGAGGACGCGGTAAACAAACCCGGCTGTAAAATAGCCGCGGTCCGCGATAAAAATTTATCCGGGGCGATTTTGGATAACCTGGACGAAAACTATCATTTGCCGGAGGCAGTATTTTAATATGGCAAAAAAATACGAGAATATTGAAAATATAGGTAAGCTTTTAAAGGAGGGCGGCGTTATCGAGCTTTCGAAAAAACTTTCGTCAGCGGAAAAAGAAGCGTCGGACATCTTAAAAAAGCTTAACGATATGGAGGCGGCTATTCAGGCGAAAAAGCTTGAAGAAGAGCGCGCCGCCGCATTAAAAGCTGCCGAGGAAGAAGCGGCGAAACGCGCCGCGCTCAGAAAGGAGCAGGAAGAGGCCGAGGCTGCCGCAAAGGCCGAAGAAGCCGAAAAACAGGAAAAGGCCGAAAAACCGCAGGAAGCACCGGCTCCCGTAGCGGCAAAACCCGAAGAGCCCAAACCCGTTGTTTCGGAAAAGCCCGTGCAGGCAAGACCTCAGCAGTATAAACCCGAAAACAAGACGTTCATTAACCGTGACAACCGTCCCCAAAGACCGGACGCGCGTCCTCAGCGCCCGGGTGGCAACGCACCCTATCCCCAGCGTGGGCCTCAGGGCGCACAGCAAAAGCCGTTCGGTGCAAACAGATTCGGCGCGGCGGCAAGCGTGCCGGCACCCACCGTTGCGGCTAATAAAAACAAAAACTTCGGCCCCGATAAAAAGAAGCAGAGCTTTGAAAAGACCTACGTTGAAAAAGACAGACACGCACTTTCAAAGCGCGCGCTTGCAAAGCAACAGGGCGCAAGTATAGACGACTTCGACGAAAACAAGAGCGGTTACAGAAAGCTGCGCGTTAAAAAGGATAAGCAGAAGACCGCTCAGGTAATAAAAATCGAGCATGCGGTAGTAACGACGGACGATATTCCTTTAAAGGTTCTTTCGGAAAAGCTCGGTATTTCCGCTGCGGAAATTACAAAGCGCCTTTTCAAGGAAGGCATAATGAAGACCGTAAACGAGTCCATCGACTACGATACGGCTGCGCTTATTGCGGCAGGGCTCGGCATAGAGCTTGAATATAAGCCCGAAAAGACTGCGGAAGAAGTATTGTTCGAGCAGCAGGCGGATACGGTTGAAGAAATCGAAAGCCTCGTTCCCCGTGCTCCCGTCGTAACCGTAATGGGTCACGTCGACCACGGTAAAACCTCGCTTTTGGACTATATCCGTAAAGCTCACGTTACCGCAGGCGAAGCAGGCGGCATAACCCAGCATATCGGTGCGTATACCGTTAAAGTCAACGGCAAGGGCATAACGTTTATCGATACCCCGGGTCACGAAGCGTTCACGGCAATGCGTGCTCGCGGCGCTCAGGTTACCGATATAGTAATTCTTGTAGTTGCGGCTGACGACGGAATAATGCCCCAGACAATCGAGGCTATAAACCACGCAAAGGCGGCTGGCGTTTCTATAATAGTTGCCGTAAACAAAATCGATAAAGTCGGCGCAAACGTCGATAAGATAAAACAGGCTTTAATGAACTACGAGCTCGTTCCCGAGGAATGGGGCGGCAAAACCATAGTTTGTCCCATATCCTGCAAGACGGGCGAGGGCATAGACTTACTGCTTGAAAGCCTTATTCTCGAAGCCGAAATGAAAGAGCTTTTGGCTAACCCTGCAAGGGAAGCTCGCGGCGTAGTAATCGAGGCGCGTCTCGATAAGGGCAAAGGCCCTGTTGCGACGGTGCTCGTTCAGAACGGTACTCTGCGCACGGGCGATAACTTGGTAACGGGTACTGTTACGGGTAAAGTCCGCGCAATGATAGACGATACCGGCAAGACCGTAAAGGAAGCCGGCCCGTCAATGGCGGTAAACGTTTTGGGCTTGGAGCAAGTACCCAACTCGGGCGATACCATAAACGCAGTTTCCAAGGAGCTTATGAACAAGGTTACCGAGGAAAGAAAGAGAAAGGTCAGCGCGGATATGGCGAAATCGCTTTCCAAAGCCAGCTTCGACGACCCTCTGGCCTGGACGGGTGAGGGCGAACTTAAAAATCTTAACCTTATTATCAAGGGCGACGTTCAAGGCTCGGTTGAAGCCGTTAAACAGTCGGTTTTAAAGCTTTCCAACGACGAAGTTCAGGTAAAGGTTATCCACAGCGCTGCCGGCGCGGTAACGGAAAGCGACGTTATGCTTGCGGAATCCTCCAAGGCGATTATTCTCGGCTTTAACGTCCGTCCTGACGCCAAGGCTAAGACCCTTGCGGAAAGAAGCAAGGTTGACGTGCGCTCGTACAGAATTATTTACGACCTTCTCGACGATATGGAAGCCGCGCTCAAAGGTATGCGCGCGCCCAAGTATCAGGAGATTATGCTCGGCAAGTGCGAAGTCCGTCAGACCTTCAAAATCACCGGCGCAGGAAATATTGCCGGCTGTTACGTTCTGGACGGCAAAATCGTCCGCGGCGGCAAACTTCGAATTTACCGCGAGGATATACTTATCGTCGAAGGCGGCGTAAGACAGCTTAAACGCTTTAAGGACGACGTTAAGGAAGTAGCCGCAGGTTTCGAATGCGGTTGCGCAATAGAAGGTTTTAACGACATAAAAGTGGGCGATATTATAGAGTGTTACCTCATCGAAGAGGTCAAGGCGGTATAAAATGAAAGGTGTAAGAGGCGAAAGGCTTTCGGGTGAATTCCAAAAGGAAATTTCATCTATAATATCGGGACAGCTCAGAAACAAGTATCCCGAGCTTTCGGCTATAATAAGCGTAACCGAAGCCGACGTCGCACCCGATTTAAAGAGCGCCAAAGTATATATCAGCGTATTCGACCCCAATAAAGAAAAGGCCGAAAACAGCTTTGAAATAATCAAGGAAAACGCAGGCTTTATCCGCCGCGAGCTTTCCAAGGTTATGCATCTTAGAACCGTTCCCGAACTCCGCTTTTTAAAGGACGGAAGTATGGAGTACGGCGAAAAGATAGATAAAATTTTAAACGACCTCGAAACAGGCAATGAACGTAACGATTGAAGAAATAATTTCAAAACTTAAATCGGCAAAAACGGTAGCAATTTTCTGCCACGTCCGCCCCGACGGCGACGCTTTGGGCAGCGGACTTGCGCTTTGCCTTGCGCTCAATAATCTCGGCAAAACCGCGTATATGTGCTGCGAGGATTTACCTCCCGAAAAGTTCAACTTTTTATCGGCGACGGGTCTTGTAAAAAGCGAAATTCCCGAACTTGAATACGATACCTTAATCAGTGTTGACTGCGCCGACGAGGCAAGGCTGGGAGTGTTTTGCAAGCGCTTTCAGAAGTTTAAAAAAACCACGATAAATATCGACCATCATATATCAAACTCGGGTTTTGCAAAGTATAACTACGTAATCAACTGTCCGGCAACCTGCGAAATCATGACTGGAATTTTCCAAAAAGCCGGTTTTGAAATTACCAAGGACATTGCAGACTTGTTGATGCTCGGCCTTATAACCGACAGCGGCAATTTCACTCATTGCGACGTAACCGAAAAAACTTTTCAGACGGCGGCGCACCTGCGCGCTTGCGGTGCGGACGTAAATAAAATTAACTACGAAATGTTTTCCCGTCAAAGCAAGGCGCGCGCTAAACTTTTCGGCAGAGTTATGAACAATATCCGTTTCGACCTTGACGATAAATTCGCCTATATAGTTATATCTATGGCGGATATGCAAGAGTTCGGCGCGGATAAAAGCCTTACCGAAGGCTTTGTCGATTTTCCCCTGACAATAGACGGCGTGGAAGTTGCCGCGGCGCTTTTGGAATACAAAAAGGAACAGTATAAGGCTTCGCTCCGCAGTAAGGGCACTGTCAACGTAAATTCCGTTGCCTCGGCTTTCGGCGGCGGCGGACATATTCTTGCAAGCGGTTGTATGCTCTTCGGAACACTCGAACACGTGTTGGATAAACTCACTTACGCGGTGTATCAGAACTTATGACGGGCTTTATAAATTTAGATAAGGAAGAGGGCGCAAGCTCTGCCAAGGAAGTTGCCGTTATAAAGCGGCTTACAAATACCCCGTGTGGGCATATGGGCACGTTAGACCCTATGGCCTCGGGCGTGCTTCCCGTAGCAATTGGCAACGCGGCAAGGCTTTTCGACTTTTTTCTGGACAAGCGTAAAACTTATATTGCAACTTTCCGCTTCGGCGCGGACAGCGACACGCTGGATACAACCGGAAATTTACGAGAAAACGCAGGCAAAGTGCCCGATATTTCTCAGATTTCCTCGGTATTAAGCGAGTTTATCGGCGAAATTGACCAAATTCCGCCCAAGTACAGCGCAAAGAATATTTCGGGTCAGCGCGGCTATCAACTTGCCCGTGCCGGAATTGAATTCGAATTATCCCCTAAAAAGGTTAATATATATACATTGAAGCTGTTAAAGCAGATTTCTTTGGACAGTTTCAGCTTTGAAATAGAGTGCGGAGGCGGAACTTATATCCGCTCTATTGCAAGAGATATTGCTATAAGGCTTAACACGGTTGCCGTAATGAGCGCGCTCGTCCGTACGCAAAGCGGAATTTTCAAAATCGATAACGCCGTAAAAAGTAAAAATCTGACGGCCGAAAATATTAAAAATTTTATAATACCTACTCAGGACGTGTTGCCGTACCAAAGCATAACGCCGTGCAAAACCGATGCAAAAAAGCTTTTTAACGGGCTTTCGGTAAAATGCGGAGAGCCGGACGGTATTTATAAAATTTTCGATACCGACGGCTCGTTTTACGGACTTGCGGAAGTTACCCAATCTGTTTTGAAGGTGAGGAAAAAATTATGTTAGAAATCGTAAAGTTTAATGAGGGCGAATACACTTTCCCGTGCCTTATAGTTTTAGGCTGTTTCGACGGTATTCACTCCGGCCACGCCGACCTGTTGAAAAAAGCCAAATTACAGGCAAAAATCAACGGACTCGATTTGGGTGTAATGATGTTTTCCGAAGGCAAAGGCGGCAGACAGGTCTATACCTTTGACGAGCGCCTGCACTTTTTAGAGCAGTTCAACGTCAAGTTCGTAATAAAAGTCGATTTCAACGACGAATTCAAAAATATCAAACCACTCGACTTCTTAAAGATTTTGGAAGAAACGACCAACGTCAAAGCTTATATGAGCGGTAAAGATTTCCGTTTCGGCGCCGGCGCAAAGGGTAAATCGTCCACGCTTAAAAGCTATTGCGAGGACGAGGATAACGGCGTCTGGTATATGCCCGTAAAGGACGTAACCTACGGCGAGGACAAGATAAGCACAACGCTTGTAAAATCGTTGCTTGCAGGCGGCGATATAAAGACCGCAAACGAGCTTCTCGGCAGAAATTACTCTGTAACGGGCACGGTTATAAACGGCGCGAGCCGCGGCGGTGAGCTTTTGGGCTTCCCCACAATGAATATGGCTTACCCCGAAAACAAGGTTGAGGTAAAGCAGGGCGTATACTCCGTGCAGTGCACGATAGGCGAAACCACCTACCGCGGCATAGCAAATTACGGGCCGCGCCCCACTTTCGGCGAAGATAAGGTGCTTTTGGAAGTTCACCTTGCGGGTTTTGACGGCAACAACTACGGCGAGGAAATCACCGTTGAATTTATAAACTATCTGCGCGAGATTACCGCTTTCGGCTCGGCGGAGGAACTGCGCGACCAGCTTAACAAAGATTTAGCCGGCCTTGACGAAGCTCCGGCAGCCGTAGAAGAGCTTGCCGTAACCGAAGACAAGCCCGAACAAGAGGCTAAGACTCAGGTTGAAACGGCAGAATCTCAAACACAGGTTGAAACCGCCGAAGAGGCCGAGTTCGAGGCAGAGCTTAACGAGGAAGTAACGGAAGAACCCGTTGAAGAGCCTGTCCAGGAAGTAACCGAAGAGGTTGAAGAAGCTCCCGTTGAAGAGCCCGTTCAGGAAGCAACCGAAGAGGTTGAAGAAGCTCCCGTCGAAGAGCCCGTGCAGGAAGCAACCGAAGAGGTTGAAGAAGCTCCTGTCGAAGAGCCCGTGCAAGAAGCAACCGAAGAGGTTGAAGAAACTCCCGTTGTAGAACCTGTTCAGGAAGCAACCGAAGAGGTTGAAGAAACTCCCGTGGAAGAGCCCGTTGAAGAACCTGTTGAGGAAGTTGCAGACAACGGCGAAAACTCCTGATTTATGTGTTATAATTCTTTGCCAGAGGGCTATACCTTTTTAGATAAAATCGACCTGCAAAACAACAGAAAGCAGTTTGCGATAGTAAACGTACTTTCGGCAGTATTGCTTGTTGTCTTTTTGGCGATAGGCTGTTTTATTGAAAGTCCTTCCGTTTTATTAGACGGCGAGCTGGTTTTCGGCATAGTTATCCCGGCAATAGTTCTCTGCGTTGGCATAGTCCTATATATAGTTTTGCACGAGGCGGTGCACGGAATGTTTATGTACGCCTTTTGCAAATCGCGTTTAAGGTTCGGCTACAAAGTAATTTACGCATATGCCGGCAGCGACGCGTATTACGACAAACTCAAATATATAATAATTGCGCTCGGGCCACTGGTAATCTGGGGAATAGTATTCGCGGTTTTAACCGTATTTTTCCACAGTGGCGTATGGTTCTGGGTAATCTGGCTGTTGCAGGTAACCAACGTCAGCGGCGCGGCAGGCGACATATTCTGCACGTTCAAAATGCTTAAATATCCAAGCGATATCCTGGTGCAGGATACCGGCACGGAAATGACGGTTTACAGCCGTACGAAATCGGAGGAAAAAGTTGATTAAATTCGGGCCAAGCGGCAACTGCGAAGCGTTTTACGCGGCAGGTTATAAACATACCGAGCAGGCGGCGGAGTTTTGCAAAAGCCTTGGCCTTAACTGTTACGAGTATTCTTTCGGCCGCGGCGTAAATATGGGCGAGGCCAAGGCAATAAGCATAGGCGAAGCCTTCAAGCAGGCGGAAGTGGAAATCAGCGTTCACGCGCCCTATTTTATCAATTTTGCAAACCCCGACGACGAAGCAGCGCAAAAATCATACGGTTACGTTTTGAACAGCGCAAAGTTCGTAAAGCTGATGGGCGGAGAGAGAATAGTTTTCCACCCTGCGGCACAGGGCAAGGTAACGCGCGAAGAGGCCGTGCAAAAAACCGAGGACAGGCTCAAAATTCTGCGCGACTATATCTATTTAAACGGCTACGAAAATTTAAAATTCTGCCCCGAAACAATGGGCAAAACCGCGCAAATCGGTACTTTGGAAGAGGTCGTTCGGTTTTGCAAAATCGATAATTGCTTTACGCCTGCGGTTGACTTCGGACATATCAACGCGCGCGAGCAGGGCAGTTTAAAGACGGTGGAAGACTTTAAAAGCCGCCTCGAATATATGATAAGCGAGCTGGGATACGACAGGGTAAAACATTTCCACGTGCATTTTTCAAAGATAATGTACGGCGGCAAGGGCGAAATAAAGCATTTGACTTTTGCCGACGACGTTTACGGCCCGGAATTCGAGCCTCTTGCAATAGCTTTAAAACAGCTCAAATTAGAGCCTTATATAGTCAGCGAATCGGCCGGCACGCAGGCGGACGATGCCTGCACAATGAAAGGCATTTACAATTCCGTTGACATATAAAAAACTTTTTGGTAAAATAATTTATGGCTAATACAAACGCGGCAAAAATTTATAAAGCATCGGGCGCAGAGGCGGTTTTGACCGAGCGCGCCGATTTAAGACGGTATCTGACTGGCTTTGAAAGCTCGTTCGGCTACGTTTTAAGCGATAAAAACGGCACTGTTTTTTATACCGACCCACGCTATATCGAGGGCGCTACGGCAGCACTTAAAGGAAGCGAAATTGCCGTTAAGCTTTATAAAGGCCCCGTAACCGAGCTTTTAAAGCAGTACAAAGAAGTTGCCGTTCCGCTTTCGTCGACGTATTATAACTACTATAAAACGCTTTCGGAGGCCGGACTTAAAATTGTTGACAGCGAGCCTGCGTTCAAACAGGCAATGTCCGTTAAACAGCCTTACGAAATCTCCGCTATAAAGGTGGCCTGCGAAATTGCAGACAAATCGTTTTTGTCGCTTCTTTCGGTTATCCGCGAGGGAATGACGGAAAACGAGCTTGCGGCGGAGCTTGAATATTTAATGCGAAAAAGCGGCGCAAGCGGTACAAGCTTTTCAACGATAGTCGCTTTCGGCGAAAATTCCAGCGTTCCGCATCACGAAACGGGAAGCCGCAAACTTAAATTCGGCGATATAATTTTAATTGACTTCGGCTGTAAATACGACGGATACTGTTCCGACTGTACGCGTACCTTCCTTTTCGGCGACGATAAAAAGCATCAGACCTTTAAAAACACATATCAGCACGTTTTAAACGCGCATATGCTCGTAAAAGAGCGCGTAACCGAAAACACCCTTGGCTCGGAAGCCGACGGCATTGCGCGTAACTACTTAAAAGAGCACGGTTTGGACAAGTTCTTTACGCACTCGTTGGGGCACGGCATAGGCATAAACGTTCACGAATCCCCGTATCTTTCAACCAAAAGTCAGGACGTTTTAAAAAACGGTATGGTATTTTCCGACGAGCCCGGCGTATACTTTTCGGGCGATTTCGGAATAAGAATAGAGGATACAATAACGCTTCAAAACGGCAGAGTAGTAAGCTTAACCGATTCAGATAAAAAATTATTAATTTTATAAATTGTTCAATATACAAGGAGTATAAAACTATGGCATCCATTTTAGCAGGCGACATCAGAAAGGGCTCAACTTTCGAATACAACGGCAAGGGCGTTTACACCGTAACCGAGTTCCAGCACGTTAAACCCGGCAAGGGCGCGGCGTTCGTAAGAACGACTCTTAAAAACGTTGTTACCGGTCAGGTGCTTTCGGACATCACGTTTAACCCCACCGCAAAGCTCGAAACGGCTCAGGTCGAAACCAGAAAGATGACCTATTCGTATACGGACGGCGAGTTCTATTATTTCATGGACCCCGACACGTTCGATATGATTACCCTGAATTTAAGTCAGGTTGAAGAAGCTCTCAAATATATCAAAGAGAACGACACCGTAACGGTTAAATCGCTTAACGGCGTTGCATTCTCGGTAGAGCCTGAAAACTTCGTCGAGCTTAAAATAACCGAGTGCGAGCCGGGCGTCAAGGGCAACACCGCAACCAACGCAATGAAGAACGCGGTTGTTGAAACGGGCGCAACCATACAGGTTCCCATGTTCGTTGAAGAGGGCGAAATTATCCGTATCGATACCCGTACGGGCGAGTACATGTCGCGCGTAGGCAAATAATGAAAGCCGTAATTCAGCGGGTAAAGCGCGTTAAGCTATCCGTTGACGGCGAACTTATTTCCGAAATACCTTTCGGGCTTGCCGTTTACCTTGGCGTAAAAGTCGGCGATACCCCCGATAAGTGCGCGGCAGTGGCTAAAAAAATAGCGGCGCTTCGCATTTTTGAGGACGATATCGGCAAAATGAATTTATCCGTAAAGGACGTAGGGGGCGAAGTAATGCTTATTTCGCAGTTTACGCTTTACGGAGATTTATCGCACGGCAACCGCCCCAGCTTTACCGAGGCCGAGCGCCCCGAGCCCGCAAAAGCGCTTTACGAGCTTGTTGCGGAAAATCTCCGCGCGCAAGGCTTAACCGTAAAGCAAGGCGTTTTCGGCGCGGATATGAAAATCGAGCAGTACAACGACGGGCCTGTTACCGTTATATACGAAATTTAAAACTTAGGGCGAAGTATACTTTCGCCCTGTTTTTTCAAAGTTATGAAGATACAATTCTTAGGCACGGGCGCAGCGGAAGGCGTGCCTGCAATGTTCTGCAACTGCGACAACTGCATACAGATACGCCGCCTCGGCGAGAGCGAATTCCGCACCCGTTCGCAGGTTTTAATCGACGGCTGTCTTTCGGTCGACTTTCCGCCCGAGGCCTACGTTCATTCGTTGAAGAACGGAATAAACCTTTCCGCGCTTAAATATCTGCTTGTTACGCATTCGCATATGGACCATTTTTACGCGCACGACTTTATTCTGCGCGGCTACAAATACGCCAAGGTAGAAGAGGACGTCTTGCACGTTTACGGCAACTCGGAAGTTGCAAGCGTATTTAAGGAATGTACCGCGCGCGAAATGAAGCCGGACGTTGCTCCGCATTTAAGCTTTACCGAGTTAAAGCCCTATCAGGCGCTTACTTTCGGAGAATATAAAGTCCTCACAATTCCGGCTCAGCACTCCAAAACCGAGGACTGCTTATTGTACTATATTGAAAAGGACGGCAAAGGCTATCTGCACTTATACGATACTGGCAGAATAGAAGAGCGCGCGTTCGAATTCCTTGCCGAGCACGGCGCAAAGGCGCAAGCAGTTGCGTTCGACTGTACTTTTGCCGAAAACACCGCGGGCGCAGTTTCCCGTCATATGGGCATAGAGGACGATATGGCAATGAAGCAAAAGCTTCTCGACTATAAAATCATTGACGGAAGCGCAAAAATAATAATCACGCATTTTTCTCACAACTGCAACCCTACGCGCGAACATCTTAAAAATATCGAAAACAAGTATTCGGTTACGGCCGCTTACGACGGTTTTGAGGTTGATATTTAATGCACTTTTTCAAGCATCTGTCAACGGTAGTAAGACACCGCCGCGCGGTGCGCAGGCACTGCTTTAAATGCGGACTTATCCGTCAGGGCTTAACGCACGATTTATCCAAGTTCAGCCCGGCGGAGTTTATTCCGGGCGCAAAATATTATCAGGGCAACAGAAGTCCCCAGGCGCAGGAGCGCGAGGAAAAGGGTTATTCCGCGGCGTGGCTGCACCATAAAGGGCGCAACAAACACCACTTCGAGTACTGGACGGAGTTTTCCAAAGACGGAATTAAGTATATTAAAATGCCTGCAAAATACTTTGCGGAGATGGTTTGCGACCGCATAGCCGCCTGCAAAATTTATTTAAAGGATAAGTACACCGACGCTTCCGCCCTGGAATACTTCGAAAACAGAACGGATATTACAAAAATGCACCCGGAAACGGGCGAGGATTTGCGACGCTTTTTAACAATGCTTAAAGAGCGCGGTGAGAAGGAAACGTTTAAAGCGCTTAAACAATTTATAAAGGACAATAAATAAGCCGCGCGGAGCTTTCGCTCCGCGCGGCTTTAAAATTATTTTGTTCTTGCAATATGGGTGTTGTCATCCTTACGGTTTCTCAGTTCTTTTACGGGGTGTTCGCTGTCCTGATAGCGGTAGTCCTGCCCAAGCCGTTCAATTGCTTTCTTTATTACGAGGTGCGAGGGGTTCTTATCGGGGTTGCCCGACATATATTGCTGATAATCGAAGTATCTGTGGTCGTCGGGCAGCTTTTTAATATCCTTATAATCGCACTTATCAGTAGTGTTGTCGGCGGTTAAACGGATAGTATCCGCCAAGACCTTCCTTATATATTCCTTGTTTCCGCCAAGCTTCAAAAGCTGGGGGAATTCACCGCTGCCGCATACGCTTTCAAAGGACTTCTTTTCGTATTTCTTTAAAAGTCTTGCCGCGGCTTTAAGGTGCGAAACTTCCATTTTAAAGTGCTCTGTCCAAATCTTTTTTATGGCCTCGTCGCTTTCGTCCTGCATTGCCGAGTAGTACAGCCAGCACTCGCAGTATTCGTGCATAACCCACTGTTCAAGCCATGATAGTGTGGGGTCTTTCAGACTTTCGTACTGGGTTACGTGCGCTTCCTCAATCATTGCAATCTCGGCGTAAAGCTTGCGGCCGAGGTCGTTTTTATACCACTGCGCAATGTTCATATAGTAGTTCATTGTCTGCTGTTCCGCGGCGGTTATGGTGCTTGCAACAAGCTTGGAATACAGGTCGGCTTTTTCCGCCGTCATGTGCGGCTTTACGTCGTCCGAGGGATAGCGGTGTTCGGCAACGGTAGGTCTGCCGGGCATAATCTCAGTAAACTTCCCAACAAGCATATCCGCGTCCTCGTTCTTGTCCATCTTCAAAAGGTTAGCGTAGCGGTAGAGGTGGTCAAAGTCCTCCAAAAGCGCAAAGTTCAAAGCCTTGATATTATTCTCGTCCGTCTCGTGCTTTGCAAGTACGGCGGTAAGGTCAACGGCGAGCTGTTCGTACGCAATAGTCGTTTCCAGAATACTTTCGTTGAGCGGCTTTAAACAGCTTATGCGCTTTTGCTGCTGCTGTTCCTGACGGCGAACAACTGCAAGCGTATCCAGAATTTCAGGCTCGTCGCAGTGCCTTGCAAACTGATGCATAAACCATTGCGATTCGAACTCTGTGCCGTTCATAAGTATAACTCTGGTCTTGGTGTAGGGCGAAGTCTTATCCTTGTTGTAGCTTTTCGGGTACATTTTTTTCAGCGGTAAAAAGTTGTTTTCAAGCGTTCTGCTTTTTTCTTTAATAGGGTTCATAATTACCTCCGCATAGTTTTTTGACTATTACCCGAGTTTTTAACCGCATTTTCACAAACATTTTATAATAAATTTGACAATAGCATTGCCGTGTAATATAATACTGAAAGGACTTATTTTAAATCGTTCGGAGAAACATATGTGGCACGAAATTGTATACAGAGTACTCAGCATAATTAACTATGCGGTGCTTATAACAATAGCAATACCGCTTTTATTGCAGATTTTCTACGTTCTGTTTTTCTTTGTAAAAAAGAAGACTTTTAAGCCCAGCGAGGAGAAGGGCAGAATAGCTTACCTTATTCCTGCGCACAACGAAGAGGACGTTATATACGACTCCGTAAAGACGATTTTCGATAATCAGAATTATCCGCGCGACAAGTTCGACGTTTACGTCGTAGCCGATAACTGCACCGACAAAACCGCGGAGTACGCAAAAAAGGCCGGCGCGATAGTGTTAATTCACGACGACCCCGACCCCGCTCATCATATGGCGGCGTATCCTTTAAAGTTCGGCATTAATCATATCGTTTACGAAAGCGGAAAAGAATACGATATGGTTATCCGTGTAGACGCGGACAACCACTTGCACCCCGACTATTCCAAGTATATGAACGACGCGTATATGGAAGGCGTAGACCTTGCGCGCCCGTACGAGGGAACTTTAAACGCAACGCAGAACTTCTACACCAAGGCCTGCGCGCTGTTCTACGTATTCGAATCGCGCTACGGCAGCCGCGTCAGGGAAAGGCTTCATCTTGCCGCGCACGTCAACGGCAGCGGCGCTATGATGAGCGTAAGAATGTTGAAAGCAACGGGCGGTTACGACTGCGTAAGCATCTCCGAGGACGCCGAGTATTACTTTAACCGTTTAATGGACGGCTATAAGGGGCACTTTGTAGAGGACGCAGTAATTTACGAGGACATGCCCTCGTCGTTCAAAGATACTCTAAACCGCAACAAGCGTATAGGCAGCGGCAGCGTATCTTTATTAAAGCCTAAGTTTATAAAAATGTTCGGCAAGTTCTTCACCACGGGCAACTTCTCGTATATAGAAATCTGTCTTTCGTACAGCTTTATTTTCCTTACGGTGCTGCTCGCCGTATGGCTGCCGCTTTTCTACGTTTATAACTTCTTATACCTCGGGTTTGCGGCGTACGGCTATATAGAGCTGTCAATGCATACCGCGGAGTGGTATTATACGATATTTTGGAACACAATAATAATAGGCGGAAGCATACTCTTAGGCTTATTCGTGCTGTTCGGGTATCTGCAAGCGTTCTTCCTTGTCATGACCGATTACAAAAAAATCGGCGCAAAGAACAGGCGCGAGCTGTTATCTGCGGTATTCTTATTTCCGCTTTTCCTTATTTTGTACTCGGTAACAATCTGTATAGGCACAATGTCCAAGCCCACCTGGGGCAGGGCAAAGAGGAATAAATCAAACTGAACGGAGGCTGTTTTGGAGCTTGAAAATTGCGCGCTCAGAATTGAAGGGCTTAAAAAGAATTACGGCGACGTAAAAGCCGTAAACGATATATCTTTCGAGGTGGCAAAGGGTTCGCTTTTTGCCTTTCTCGGCATCAACGGCGCTGGCAAATCAACTACTATCAACATAATCTGCTCAATTCTTGCAAAGGACGGCGGCAAAATTTACGTAAACGGCAAAGATTTGGACGAAAAGCCGTTCGAAATCAAGCGCGATATCGGCATCGTATTCCAGACCAGCGTTCTCGACAGAGAGCTTACCGTAAAGCAGAACCTTGAAATTCGCACATCGTTTTATTCGCTTTCTAAAGAGGAAAAAAAGCGCAACATTGCAGAGATTATAGAGCTTTTGAATTTACAGCCCATTTTAAACCGCACCGTCGGAAAGCTCAGCGGCGGACAGATGCGCAGGGTGGATATCGCTCGCGCAATGGTTCACCGCCCCAGACTGCTCATTTTGGACGAGCCTACGACCGGCCTCGACCCCAAAACGAGAATTGCCGTCTGGTCGCTTATAGATAAAATCCGTATGGAAACGGGAATGACGGTATTTTTGACCACTCATTACCTTGAAGAGGCGGAAAAAGCCACCGACGTTGTAATAATGGATAAGGGCAACATAATAGCCCACGGCACGCCCAACGAGCTTAAAAACAAGTACAGCTCGGACAGCCTTTACGGCTATATGCACCAGAACGACAACTTTGAAAAAGAGCTTTCAAATCGCAAGGTAAAATTTATTTACGATACGGAGCGCGGCGCTTACCGTATAAGCGTTGACGGCACAATGGAAGCAAAGGAGCTTCTTGCCGCATTCGGTGGCTATCTTACGGATATCGAGCTTGTAAAGGGCAATATGGACGACGTTTTCTTAAACGTTACGGGAAAAGATATTAAAATTCTGGGGGGAAGCGAAAATGACTAAGACCCAGGTAACCAAACAGTGTGGACTGTTTTTTCAGCTTGTAAAAAGACACCTTTTAGTGTTTTTCAGAAATAAAATAAGAATGTTTTTTACCTTGATGGTGCCTTTTATCATCTTTGTAATTTACATTCTGTTTTTGCGCGATTTGGAGCTTAACTCGGTAAGTTCCGTTCTTGCTTCAAGCGAGGAGGAAATCAAAGCGCTCGCGTCCGACGCGGTGTTTATGAAAAAGGTGGAAACGCTTGTCGATAGCTGGATGCTTAGCGGCATAATAGCAATTTCCACGATTACCGTATCGTTGCAGACCAATACAATAATAGTCAGCGACAGGGAGAACGGCATAAACCGCGACTTTGCGTCGTCGCCTATC
>JAAUYR010000029.1 GCA_014805025.1 Clostridia bacterium
CGCGTATAAAGAAAAACTACGCTATGCTTATCAACCCTGAGGCAAAGGTTGACGAAATTCTCGGCAGACGCGAGCAGGTTCAGGCACAGGCGCCCGTACAGGAAGCCGAGCCCGTAATGACCGCTGCGACTGCACGCGAAATTCTTATTGAAAAGAAGCCCTATTTTGTTGAAAACGCAAGAGCTACGGCGGCAATTTTCCGTGCGGACAGCCCTGTCAACAGAAGGGTTACCGATATCGCGCAGATTACTGCGCTGGATAGCGAAGAGGAAGAAAGCGAGGACTTGCGTCCCACTTCCACGACTATCCAATACAGAACCACAGGCGTCCAAAACTCGATTGAAGAGGGAAAGGCAACAAGCGTCGGCGCGGAAAAGCGCACGGGTTTGAGTAAGAGGGAAAAAATAATTATTGCCGTTGTCGCAACAGTAATCATTGCGTTACTTGCTTTGGTTATTATTAACTCGGCTATAATTTCCGGTATTAACAGCGACCTCAGCTCTCTTCAATCGACTTTGACAACCGTCAAGGGTACATACGGCGGAATAAACGACCAAATTAACGCGTTTGCCGAAAGTATTGCCGAAACGGTTGAGCAGTTTGCACGCAACAACGGAATGGTAAAATAAGCTTAATTAAAGCATATTCGGGGGTCAATTAAATAAATTTGTGAATAAAGCAGGGTTTTCCATCACTGTTTTACAAAAGAGGTTATTGTCAATGAGCTTGGCAATAACCTTTATTTTTTGCCTTATAGCCGCAAGGCTTTTGTACGTTCAGCTTGCCTGGGGTTCGGAGTTAAAACTTAAAGCCTGCGACCAGTGGAACAGAGAAATTCCCGTTATTGCCTCGCGCGGTATAATAACCGACAGAAACGGCGAAATTCTTGCCGGAAACCGCACCACGTACAGCGTATTTTTACGCCCCAACGCGGTTGAAAACGCAGAGTATACTTCGACCGTTCTCGGCGGCATATTTGCGGTCGAACCGCAGTCTATACTCCAAAAAATAGAGGGCGGAAAAGTTTCGGAAGTAACTATTGCGCGGCAGGTTGAAAAGCAAAGTATAGAAAAACTCGTGTCCTACGATTTGCCCGGCGTTTATTACTCGCGCGACAATTCCAGAAGTTATACCTATAACGACGCACTGTGCCAGGTGCTCGGGTTTACGTCTTCCGACGGCTCTGGGCTTTCGGGAGTGGAAAAGTATTACGACAAAATTCTAAGCGGAACTAACGGCGAAATTACGTATACCACCGATATAGTCGGTATCGAAACGGAAAATTCCGTGGTAGTTTATAAGGAAGCCAAACCCGGCGACGAGGTGCGACTTACGATAGATATGGACATACAGCTTTCCGCGGAAGACGCAATGAGAAGTGTGTATGCTCAATCGGGCGCAAAGGCCGTGTCCTGCATAGTGCTCGACCCTCAAAACTTCGACATATTGGCTATGGTAAACTATCCGTCGTACGATTTGAACGACGTTCCGCGTGAAGATAACGCACTTTTGAATTCGCTTTCCCGTAACCATTTGGTAAGCGATATTTACGAGCCGGGTTCAACTTTCAAGGTAGTTACCGCGGCGGCAAATATCGAGGAGTATCTGAACGGTAACAGCAAGGCTTTTTCAAATTCCTACGTATTCAACAGCAGTCGTACGCGAACGGTGGACGGAACAAAAATCAAGTGCTGGTCCGACCACTCCAACGGTAAGCACTCTAACCAGACTTTGGCTGATGCGCTTAACAACAGCTGCAACCCGTGCTTTACGGATATGGCGCTTTCGCTCGGTAGCGAAACCTTTTACAGTTATTTGCAGGCTTTCGGGTTCGGTAACGTGACGGGGCTTGATTTCAACGGCGAGGCGCTGGGTATGCTCGTTCCACAAACGGCGGTAAGAGATTGCGACCTTGCGCGCATAGGCTTCGGTCAGACTGTTGCTGTGACGGGTATTCAGCTTGCCTGTGCGGTTGCGGCGGCAGTAAACGGCGGTAACTATTATGCGCCGCATCTTTTGAAAAGCATAATTTCCGCGGACGGAAAAACCGTGGAAGAGAATAAGCCCGTACTCAAAAACAAGGTGATAAGCGAAAACGCATCTTCTATACTTGCCGGAATGCTTGAAGGCGTTGTTACGGAAGGTAGCGGAAAACACGCATATATTGAGGGGTATAAGGTAGGCGGCAAGACGGGAACGGCGCAAAAGTACGAGGACGGACACGTTGCTCAGGGTAAATACGTATCGTCATTTGCAGGCTTTTTCCCTGCAAACAACCCCGAATATCTTGCACTTATCATAGTTGACGAGCCGCAGGGCACATATTACGGCAGTGCGGTTGCTGCGCCCGTTGCAAAAGAAATTTTTGAAGACATAATCAAAATAAAAAACATTGAACGGTACGAATAAATGAAACTTTCCGAACTTTTAAAATACATAGAAGCAAAAGAAATTATCGGCAAAACCGATATGGAGATTAGCGGACTTTGCACCGACAGCAAGAGCGTAGAAGACGGTGATTTATTCTTTTGTTACGAGGGCAAAAATCACGATTCGCACGGGGATATAGCCGAAATAACGGATTGCGGCGCTGTTGCTGTGGTGTGTGAAAGAAAAATTGAAAACTGTAAAATTACGCAGATTATTACGGAAAACGGACGGGCGCAGATAGCGCTTGCCGCTCGCGCATTTTACGGATTTGCAGACAAAAAATTGAAGATAGTTGGAATTACCGGAACTAACGGTAAAACGACAACTACCTATATGCTTGCAAGCATCTTTAAAAGCTGTGGCAAGCCTGCCGGAGTTATAGGCACTCTTGGAATCAGTTACGGTGACAAGTTTATCGCGCCGGAACTTACCACGCCCGACCCCGTTTACTTGCATTCTGTTTTTGCTGATATGGTTAAGAGCGGAGTGGAATACGTCTTTATGGAAGTTTCCGCCCACGCGCTGTACTTCGATAAAATAGAGGGGCTGACATTTGAGGTCGGAGTGCTTACAAACTGCACGCAGGACCACCTTGACTTTTTCGGCAATATGCAGGACTATTCCAACTGCAAAAAGCTACTTTTCAAGGAAGGCAGATGCAAGCATGCGGTAATAAATTCCGACGATAGTCTCGGAGTGGAATTGCTTTCTGAGATAAAAGGCTCAATCAGCTACGGCATTTACAACCCGGCGGACGTCTTTGCTGTAAACTTCCGCGAGCGGCTTAACGGTACGGACTTTGTTTTGAACCTCTTTGACGAACTGTACGAAATTAAACTTTGTCTGCCTGCGCAGCACAACGTTTACAACGCTATGGCGGCGGCCGCTTGCGCAAGGTTGCTCGGCGTAAAGCTCAACGTTATCGCAAAGGGATTGTCGGAATTGAAAAGCGTGCCCGGCCGCCTCGAACACGTTGCAAAGTATAACGGAGCGGACGTTTTCGTGGACTTTGCGCATACTCCCGACGGGCTTGAAAAGTCGTTGAAATCCTTGAAAAAATTGTGCACGGGCAGACTTTTCTGTCTTTTCGGCTGCGGCGGAAACAGGGATAAAACCAAGCGACCCGTTATGGGAGAAGTCGCGGCAAAATACGCTGATTTTCTCATAATTACCTCGGATAATCCCAGATATGAGGACCCCTACGACATAATAAGCGAAATCGAAGCAGGGGTTAAACCCTCGGGTATACGATACGTAACCGTAACCGAGCGCGACGTTGCAACCGAATACGCGCTGGAACTTTTGGCGGCCGGAGATATTCTTCTTGTTGCCGGAAAGGGCGGTGAACACTATCAGGAGATAATGGGTATAAAACACAGCTACAATGACAATACAGTTATTAAAAACATTATCGGCGATTAAATGAAAATAATATTTATCAGCATTTTAAGTGCGTTTGCCGCAAGCTTTTTACTGCTGCTTATTTTGTTGCCGCTTTTAAAGCGGCTTAAAGCGGGGCAGTATATTCTCGGCTACGTTAAAGAGCATAAAAGTAAAGGCGGCACGCCGACTATGGGCGGGCTTGCCTTTATTACCGCTATAATCTTAGTTGGGGCTTGCGTTTTGGGTTTCAAAAACGGACAAGTCAACTTGACTTTTGCAATAACCGCAGGCTTTACGATAGTCGGCTTTCTGGACGACTTTTTAAAAATTTACCGCAAAGAAAACGAAGGGTTAAAACCTTACCAGAAAATTCTGTTTCAGCTTGCGATAGCCTCGGTAGCTGCGGCATATTGCTGGGTCAACGGGCTTACCAAGGTATATATTCCGTTTGCCGGCGGTAAACAATTCGATATTTCCTGGGGGATAATTCCGCTGGTTATTTTTATATTCCTTGCAACGGTCAACTGCGTCAATTTAACTGACGGACTGGACGGCCTTGCAGGGGGGACAAGCCTCGGCTATATATTAATTCTGGGCATTATGCTGTATATGGCGCAGTCGGAATATTCGGTGCTCTGCTTTATTGCGGTGGGCGCTATTGCGGCTTTTCTTGTTTTCAACTGCAATAAGGCCGCTATATTTATGGGCGATACGGGCTCGCTTGCTCTCGGCGGATTTATTTCCTGTATTTCGGTATTTTCGGGCAACTCCTTATATATTCCGATTGTCGGAATAATGTTCGTAATTTCGGGAATATCCGTGATTGTACAAGTCATATATTATAAACGGACAAGGAAGAGAGTGTTTTTGATGGCGCCCATTCATCATCATTTTCAGATGAAAGGCTATACGGAATGTAAAATTTCCTACGTTTATTTCGCTCTTACAACCTTAGTCGGAATATTCTGTCTGATATTCGTGTGAGGTTTTATGTATTTTAAAGGTCAGAAGTTTTTTGTAGCGGGTCTGTCGGTTTCGGGTGAAAGCAGTGCTCGCTTTTTGCTGGAAAGGGGTGCGGAAGTTTATCTTTACGACGACGTTGTAAGCGAAAATATTTCCAAGGTCTTTTCCGAGTTGCAGGCGCTGGGCGCGCACATTGTAAACGCGGAAAGCCTGGACGCAGCAATTTTAAAAAGCGACATACTCGTGTTAAGCCCCGGTATCCCCATTGATACCATGCTGCCGGTTACTTTCCGTAAACAGGGCAAGTCGATAATCGGCGAGGAAGAGCTTGCCGCCGCATATTTGAGAGCAACCTCGGTTGCGGTTACGGGCACTAACGGTAAAACGACAACCGTTACTATGCTCAACGAAATGCTGAACGCGACGGGAGTTCACTCGGTTGCGTGTGGCAACAACGGAAATCCGCTTATAAAAGAGGTTGAAGATTTAACTTTCAAAGATTACGCTGTGCTTGAAATTTCTTCGTTCCAGCTTGAAACGTTGACAAGCCTTCGTCCGCATATCGCGGTTGTAACCAACATAACGGAAGACCATTTAAACCGCCACTACAATATGGAAAACTACATTTTCTTAAAATCGAAAATTTTAAGAAACTTACGCGAGAGCGAGTTTGCCGTATTGAATTACGACGACCCCATAGTGCGCGGCTTTGCAAAGAATACCAAGGCCAAGGTCATTTATTTTTCCATGCAGGGCAGGGTTGACGGCGCGTACTTCGAAAACGGCGGACTGTACTATAACGGCGAAAAGTACCTTGACGTAAGCGAGCTTACAATAAGCGGAGTACATAACGTATACAACGCGCTTGCGTGCGTTGCGGTTGCCGGCGTTCTTGGAGTGGACAAAAAGAAAGCGAGCGCGGCTATCTGCGCGTTCAAGGGCATAAGACACCGTGTTGAAAAGATAAGGGAAGTTAACGGTGTTACTTACATAGACGACAGCAAGGGCACCAATATCGACGCGACCATAAAGGCGGCGCAGAGTATGAACGGGCCTACCGTGATACTGCTCGGCGGCAAGGACAAGGGCGAAGATTACGTTCCGCTTTTCGAAGGGCTTACTTCAACCCCCGTAATACACGCGGTAATTTACGGCGAAAACAGATTCAAGATGATGAATGCCGCTGTCCGTGCAGGCTTTTTGAGCTTTTCGCTTTGCTCGGAATTCAAAACGGCGGTCAGAATTGCCGAATACATTGCAAAACCGGGTCAGAGAGTTCTGTTAAGCCCCGCAAGTGCCAGCTTCGACAGCTTTACCAACTACGAGGAGCGCGGTGACGCTTTCAAAGAGTTAGTGGAAAAAATTAATGAAGTTGCCGATTAACAGAAACAAAAACAAAAAAGCGGGGGATATCCCGCTTTTAATATGCGTTTTTTTAATGGCGTGCTTCGGCTGTCTTATGATTTATTCTGCAAGCTCGTACACTGCCCAAGTGCAGTACGGTGACAGTCTGTACTTTGTTAAAAAGCAAGTTTTAGGCGTTGTGCTGGGCACTGCGGCTATGATAGGCACAAGCTTTTTGCCGTATAAAAAACTGGCAAAGTTCAAGTATCCTGCAATTATAATTGCGGCTGTTTTGCTTGCGCTGGTATTCGTGCCTGGCATCGGAATAACCAACTACGGCGCAACGCGCTGGATAGGCTTCGGCGGAGTAACCTTGCAGCCTTCGGAAATAGCAAAATACGCTTTTGCGCTGTTTGCCGCCGCGCACTTTGCAAAAAATTACGAAAAGGTTAAAACGGTAAAGGGCGTTTTGCCCGTCCTCGGCGTAGGGATACTGTTCTGCGTTCTTATAATTATCGAACCGAACATGTCGATAACTATGTGCGTAGGGCTTCTGATGCTCGGCATAATCTTTTTAAGCGGCACAAACCTTAAAACGTTTGCGATAATTTTAATACCTTTCGTTGTTGCCGTGCCCGTTCTTATAATTTTAGAGCCTTACCGCCTGCAACGTTTAAGCGCGTTCATCGACCCGTGGGCTTCGCCCAAAGACGAGGGCTATCAGCTTATTCAGTCGTTGTACGCGCTTGGTAACGGCGGGCTGTTCGGTAAAGGGCTTTTCAATTCCACGCAGAAATACCGCTTTTTACCGTTTGCGGAAAGCGACTTCATACTCGCGATAA
>JAAUYR010000030.1 GCA_014805025.1 Clostridia bacterium
CAATAAATAATATTGCAGGAAAGGCTTTTTGGGCATATAAAGAAACTGAAGAAGTTCTTATAAAAAAATGTTCGAAAGAATTGGAAGAAAAATTTATATCAAATTTTAAGTCTATCATCAACAAAGATGAATTTATAGATGGTATTAGTGTTGACGAAAAACTTAATGTAAGACCATACAAAAACATTACTTATCCCGTTCGTGAGATAAAGCAACTAATAAATAATTATGGACAAGCCTATCTTTTAAATAATATAGGAATATTAAATCTTGATGCGTTTAATCAAGCTGTTGACCAAAAACAGAAAGAAGTAACATTGCCCGTAGCAATAAATTCGCCTTTTTCACAAGGCGAAAAACAAGTATATATAATGTCCTTATATATTTCATTGTTGCAGATTTCTAATAATCGTGTTCCATTTATAATTGACACCCCATTTGCAAGAATAGACTCAGAGCATAGGGATAAAATTGTTGATGTGTTCTTTAAAAAATTAGGAACGCAAGTATTTATTTTATCCACGGATGAGGAAATAGTGGGTAGTAGTTATATGAAGCTGAAAGATAGAATTTGTAATAAACTTTTATTGCAGTCGACGAAACATGGTTATACTACTATATCGGAAGATAAATATTTTGGTGGGTGCATATGATTTTTAAATTAAGAACTTCTAAAAAAACACAAGAGATATTTGACGATATCCAAAATAGTCAGTCTTTGGCTCCATATATATTGTCTAAACTTGCTATATCACTATCATTAAGACAATCCACGCCGATAAGTGACAGTGAGTTATCTAGTGATAATAATGGAATAGAACTCAACAGACAAACAATAACGGGAGAATATGATATGTTGTATAAGGCCTTGATCACTATTAATGAAGGCAAACATATTTCTGAAGAAGAATTTTTCCCTAAATACATTAAAGCGCATTTAGATAGAGGTGCAATTTTACTTGAAAATGAGTTTAGGTATGGGGGCAAATTCATTGATCATTTAGCTAATCTAGACAAAAGTATATAAATGAGTATAAATCAATAATATATTTAAAAATTAATGTAGGGGGCAACGTGCCCCCTTTTTTTTAGAAAAATTAAATTTATTAATTATGAATTAAGCATGCGGGTTACAGCTAAAAAGTAGCAAATTGGTGAACTGCGTGTTTACTAACTTTTATGATAGTTTATAAATAATTATAAGGAGGAATCTGATAATTAATCTTATGGCGGTTATGCTTTGAAAAATATTACTAACTGAGCTGGCGCCTATAGCCCCACTATTAAAAAGATGGTAGCGTTGTACATTAAAGCAGTTTAATTATTAAGAGGTTTTACTATGGCATATAGATTTGCTAATCAAAGCGAAGTTAAAGAACTTGAATCTTGGTGTATGGGAATTTTGCACGCCGTACAAGATGAAGTAAGGGAGTATTTTACTTTTGATATACGCCTTATCGGAAGCGGAGATAAAAGGCTTGTTACGCAAAACGGCGATGACTCATTCGATTTAGATTACAATATAATTCTTCAAAAAGATAAGAAGGGGCTGTTGGATAATCCAAAACAGATCAAAGATATATTTGTAGCAAGATTCAATAAGGTTTTAAAAAGTCGTGTTTCAAATTATGCTCACGTTAGTGATTCCACATCCGTTATTACCGCTAAAATAGTTATGGATAAGCGATTACGGTTTTCTTTTGACGTCGCAATAATTGTTGAAGGTGATGACGGATATTTTTATAGATTGACAAACGATAAAAATACAGGTAGATATATTTGGAATCAAGTAAGGCAATCAGCAAATTATTTTGAAAAATTTAAAGCTGTAAAAGAGAATGGATATTGGATGGCATTTAAGCAGCGGTATCTTTACCTTAAAAATATGCATTTAAGTCGGCGAGACGATGTAAAGTCTTTTTCCGTTTTTCTTGAAACACTGAATGAGTTTTATAGATGACTATGACTGAAAGAAAGAAAAACTTTTATCAAAATCTCATTATAAGTGATGAGGATAAAATACGTGCAGAATCAGCTTTAAAATCGAAAGGTGTAGAAAAGCATATTCAGATCAAAGAAAAATTGCTAACGTGGAGTGAAAACAGTAATATAGAATATGCAAAAATTGCATCTACCTACCGCTATGATAAGCGTATTAGAAAAGTACTATTTAAGTTCATATCATATCTAGAAGAATTTTATCGGGCTGTTATACTTGATAACTACATAAATAGGCTAAAGCAGAAGTTTTGGATTAATGAAGTACGCTTGAAGCTTAAAGAGTACAGCAATAATTTGAATGATGCGTTAGAGCATATTGATTTTTCTTCATTGTTAATTCAATGTCAAAAACTTCCTAAACAGAAGCAAGAATTGTGTCTTTTCCCTAAAAGCAAGTACCTAAAAGAAAATTCGATTGCTCTTAAAGAATTAAGAAATGCGGTAATGCATAATAAATTTTTGCTATTATATCGTGGATTTGAAGAGTGTTATGTTAATGGCGTTGATGCGGGGAAAAGTGCGAACTTAAAAGCCAATATACTCAATCTTATTCAATTTTTACCTGCAGAAGTTGGCAAAAAATGCTTGAAAGAAGTAAATGAATGCAAGGAAGATAGGAATGGCGAAAACGATACTGCGTGGGACTTGCCGCAGCAAATTATTATTTCATTAAATGCTTAATAACAAACGTCATCGAAAGTAATGAGGAGAAATTTTAAATATGGAAGAGTTGGTACAAAAGATAGACGAGCTAAAAGAAGTGTTAAATGCAAATTCTGTTCCGTTGTGGCTTTCGATTTTTTGTATGATAGTGCCTATTGCAATTTCAATTGCAGTTGCAATTTTTGCTGGTGTACAGCATTATCAAAATAAAAAGCTTCAAAAGGCTATTAGCGATAAAGATTTACGAGTACAAATGCATGGAGATATTTTAAGTATTTATGACGGTAACAGTATGGTGCAAAGCACGTTGGTAAGAGCCAGTCAAGGCATTGCGATGATACTTGCTAATCCAAATTTAACCCTTCAATGGCACAATGAATTACTTAATGTGTTACATGTTTTATGTCAAGCAAACAATAGAGCTTTTTTACTTTTGCCGCAATCTGAAAGTGATTTGAGAGAAGTCTTAAGAAATATATTTTGTAGGTTTAAAGCTTTCTGTGCAGATATCAATTACTATATTAATTCAGGTGCAGCAGATTGGGTTAGGCAGCAAACTTGGAATAAAATATCTACAACTTATAATATACCTTTGTATAATTATTACTTTTTATCTATTAATAATATAGCGGCGGATGATTTTATTAAATTGTGTACCAACAAAGATACCGAAAGAATGGATAACGAAATAAGAGAAATACTTGAATTGTTTCACTATGAAAAATTTGATAAATATTTTGAACCATATTTGAGGATGTATTCGGAAGAAAAAAAGAATTAATTTCTTACAATAGATAACGCTTATTAATGAGTTCATTTCTTAAGTTTTTAATTGAATGACGGACAAAAGTGGTGAGTCCGTCATTCATTTTGACGAAAAATTTTTACTCCCAAAGTTGGGGAAAATTTGGGAGTAAAAAGGGGAGTAAAGGTTAAAAAATCATCAAAAATGGCTGATTTTGGGGCATTTTTGCCCCTCTTTTGCTTGTTTTTGGGGTTGAATGACGGACTCTAACTCCGGTATTCGATTTTGAAGCAAATTTTAGTCATTAAAAATTGAGGTCGGGGCTTATTATTTTGGTCAGTATTAATTGTTGCGGTAAAGCGGGTTTTGTACTATAATAAAAATACAGGAGCACTTATGACAAATAAACTTAACGTACTGATTGTTGAAGACGACGAAAACGACTGCAAAGCTTTGGTTGCAGAGGTTAACGCAAATGCGGATAAGCTTTGCCTTGCAGGTGTTTCGAAATCTTCAAACGATGCGTTTGCCTTTATCCTCAACCATAAGCCGCACGCGGTAATATTGGATTTGGAGCTTCAAGAGGGATGCGGCGACGGAATGGACCTATTGGACAAGCTACGCTCAATCGTTATTAGCCCCAGGCCTTACATTATTGTTAACACGAATAGCGCAAGTAAAGTTACGCGTAATTCCGCAAAGAAGATGGGAGCGGATTACGAATTTGCAAAATGGCAAAAGGGTTATTCGCCAAAAATGGTGATAGACCAACTGCTTAGAGTTATGCCCGAAATTTTGGGCTGTGAAGAAGAGCCGCCGGCACCGCTTACCGAACAGCAGTTAGAAACAAAAATGCGCGAATTTGTGCAAGACCGGTTCAACGAACTCGGCGTAAGAGTAAAAAACGAAGGGTACGATTATCTGGTTGACGCCGTTATTTTGGCTGCCAAAGGTCAAAATCACAATTGGGGTAAAATAATAGGCGATAAGATTAACAAAAATGAAAGCAGCGTTACGCACGCAATGCAATATGCGATTGACAATACTTGGAGCCATGGCGACATAAATAACTTAAAAAAGTATTACACTGCGCCGCTGGGTAAAAACAGATATTCGCCGACCACAAGCGGATTTGTGCTTTACTATAAACAAAAACTGATAAGTTACCTTAATCAATAAAAGAGGGTTGCAAAATTGCAACCCTCTTTTTGTTTTTGATTAGATACCCCAAAAAGATACTACCCAAGCCCAAACTTCTTTAAGATAATTCCAAAACATATGTAAAAGCCCTCCTTTTTCTTTTGAGTGTAAAGTAGGAAGGCTTGTTAAATTTTGGGAGGTTTTATCGAATTTTGACTAAGATTGTGATATAATACGCATATGATTGATTTTATTTTATCATTAATTAAATTCACCGCTATTTTTACGTGCATTTTATATGCTTACACCAAACTGTTACGCATAAAGCTGAAAGCTTGGGATTTGGTTGATTTCCCGATATTTATAGCTTTATCCGCAGTTTTGCATTTTGTAAAAATTTACGTAAAAATACTTGTGCCGATAGGTTACTTAATATTCGGGATTGTATTTTTATTTCTGCGTTTTAAAAAACCCTTTTACGAAACGGTTGCGGTAGGTACGATTGCGCTGGGAATTTCAATTGTTTTATCTGCTTTGGCTACTTTTTTAAGCGTGCCTATTGCAGCCGCTTTGTACCTTATTAAAAATGAGATTGTTAAAAATATTATTGAACAATTAACTATTAGTGCAATTCAAATTGTGGGCGTTTATATTTTGTTTAAAATAAAAAGGTTGCGAAGTGGAGTTGACCCAAAAGCTGCCACCTTTGAAATTTTGTTATTTTTAAGCGTAGGTTGTATTTTTACTTGGATGTTGTCTTATACAAAAAATGCATCTCAATCTATATACGAAATTGCTATGCTTGTTGTCGCTTTATTTGGGCTGCTACTTATTTTATGGTGGTTTAGACACATTAAATACAACTATCGCGAGGCGGTAAAACAGCAGAACTTCAACCTTATGGAAGATACGATAGAGGAGTACAAATTAAACTCCGTTGAAAAAGATTTGCAAGCTGCGGTGTACGCTAAACTATTTCATTACCTGAATAAAGCCGTGCCCGATTGCGCCATTCTTGCGGAAAGCGCCGCGGCACAAACCGGTTGCGCAGACGCGTGCGCCGCACGGGATATGTTGCAACGTGTTTTGCGCGAGATGAACCTCGCAAACGAAAAGTGCAGTTTACAAAGTATTCCGCAAACGGGCGTAAGGGTAATTGACGCGCCGATTATTCAGCTGTTTACCGCGGCGGAAAGTAAAAACTTCAACGCAAGCGCAGATATTTCCGCAGACGTTGAAAGTTGGTTTACCGAAAGCGATTTACATAAAGAAGATATACATATTTTGCTTAGCTATCTCTGCGATAACGCCAAGATTTCCGCCCTCGGCTCGCCCAACGCACAAGTGCGCGTAGAGCTAAGTGCTACGGCAGACAAAAAGCCGTTTATCCGTATTTACGACAGCGGCGAACAGTTTGACGAGGAAGTGCTTGCCAAGCTCGGTATAGAACAAGTTACTACACGCGCAGGCATCGGCGGTAGCGGTATAGGGCTTTTTACCGTATTTGAAATTCTGGCAAAGTACGGGGCAAGCTTTACGCTGGACGAAGCTCCGCAGAGCCACGGCTTTTCAAAGGTTATAGAAATTGCTTTCGACGAGCGGCACTCGGTTACGGTGCGCACCTGTCGTGAAAGCGTAGTGGCGGCATGTGCAGCACGCAAGGAAATTACCGTTGACCTCATTGGTTCGGACGAGGAGACTTTGCGTGACGGGACTAACGGTTAAAATTTTATTTTTTGCGGCGCAGTGTTTTTGTCGGCATACAAAAACACTGCGCCGTTTCCAGATTAAATTTAATTTCCGGGTTGTAATTTAAACCGTAGTCTTTTGCACGCGTCCAACAGCCGATAATTTCAAGACATTCTATGCAGGCTTCCCAACTTCCCAGAATATAGTCGTTTTTGTGCTCGGTGGAAGTCAGTTCCGACAAGTTCGTTTCCAGTATGTAAATTAAGTGTGCCAATACTCCTGTGGCCGACATTTTGTTATGCATTTTTATTCTCCTTGTAAGGAATTGCGTTTTACATTTTTCGCGCTTCTTCGACATAACTTTAACATTTTCGCGCAAAAAATAATCTCCGTTTTTGTCACGGGTTTTTCTCGTTTTTTCTCGGTTTTTGTACTTTTTTCTGCTTTTGGGCGTAAATAAAAAGCCACGCCGTAGTGGCGTGGCTCAATTAAAATAAATTGAAATTCTACTGATTTGCAAGTTCGTCGGACATAGCGGAAATCTGTTTTTCGGTTTCGTCGTTTAATGCGGAATTTACAGTAACGGTAACGTTGCAAAACGTCAGTGATTTACAGCTTTCCAAATAAGAGCGCATAGTTTTTGCGGAGCAGGGCGCCCAGCTTCCGTTTTGGATAAAGCCCACGGTGCGACTGTTGAAATTTTTTGCTTTTAACTTATTTATAAATGCTTCTGCGCAGGGCATAATTCCGCCGTCATAAGTTATACTTGCTATAACCAGTTTCGAGTACTTGAAAGCGCTTGCGACAGCCTGCGCCGAATTGCAGCGACATAAATCGGTTAATTCGGTCTTTACTTTGCGCTTTTTAAGTTCTTGCGCAAGCTTTTCGGCGGCGGCAGCGGTGTTGCCGTAAACAGACGCATACGCTATCAAAACTCCATCATATTCGGGGGTGTACGAGCTCCAAGTATCGTACTTTGCCAAGTAATATTTAAGGTTGTCCTTTAAAACCGGGCCGTGAAGGGGGCAGATAGTTTTAATATCTAAGCTCGCGGCCTTTTTCAAAACGTTCTGAACGGGAACGCCGTATTTGCCTACGATGTTTATGTAATATCTTCTTGCTTCGTCAAGCCAGTCCTCTTCGTGCGAAAGTGCGCCGAATTTACCGAAGGCGTCTGCGGAGAAAAGGACTTTATCCGTCTTATCGTAGGACATCATTACTTCGGGCCAGTGAACCATAGGGGCTAATATATACGTTATTTTGTGCTTTCCGAGGTCAAGTTCGTCGCCTTCTTTAACTACGAGTTTTTCGGCGGTTAAATCGCCGTGAAATCGCTTAATCATTAAAAAAGTTTTTTCGTTGCCGACAACGGTAGCAGAGGGGTATTTCTTTAAAAATGCCGGGATACTTGCCGCGTGGTCAGGCTCTACATGAGAAACGATAAGATAGTCAGGCTTTGCGCCGTTTAACACTTCGTCAAGGTGTTTAAGCCATTCGTCGGTTTTGCGTTTATCTACCGTATCGAACACGGCAATTTTTTTGTCTATGCACGCGTATGAGTTGTAGGAAACTCCGTTGGGTACGGTATATTGCCCTTCGAACAGGTCGATGTCTGTGTCGTCAACGCCGATATAATAAATATCCTCAGATACATTAAACATAAAACTTCCTCCCAAGACCAGCTTATTCTATAATAAACAATGAAATATGTCAAGCCGCTTCAACGGCAGGGTATCTTGACAGTTCTAAAAATTGTGATATAATATATAAAAAACGGAAACCGATTTCCGTCAACAGGGGGAAAGATAAATGAATTCGGCTAAATTGAGTGGAGTTTTGCGTAAACTCCTAATACTGTTGTTTGCAGTAACGGCAATTATGTGTATTTCGCTTGTGGGCTGTGCACAGGGGCAGGGATGCGCTGCTCAGCCACCTAGCGGCGTAGGTGACGGCGACGACCAAGACGAGGACGATAGCGGTGATATGAAAGAATGGAACGTTTCGGCAACTCCCGTTACCGCAAAACTTACCGAGAACGGAGAGTATTATACTCTGGATATTTCGGGTAGTGGGGACATGAAGGGCTGGACTAAGGCGGAAGACGTGCCCTGGTACGACTATGCGGAAAAGATAAATGCGGTCGTAATAGGAAAGGACGTAACCGGCATAGGCAGCTACGCGTTTGCAGGGACTTCGGTTAAGTCGCTTATCGTTCCGCAAGGCGTTAAAAGCGTGGGCAGTTACGCATTGCCTGCCGACGCTACGGTTTATGCATATGCAGATACGCAAATTCAGGACGGTCAAAGCAGCGGTGTCAGCGTCAGTATTTACAGTAAGAGCGTGCCCGAAACGCACGACAGACACTGGACGAGCTGGGGTTCGACAGGGCATATCACCGACGAGCCTTTTACAGCCGATGCGCCGTTCTGGCACTTTGACGAAAGCGGTAAGCCGGTTGAATGGAAAAAAATTAAGGTTCTTTTCATTGGCAATAGCTTTACGTTCTATTATCAGATGCCCAAACAATTCGACGCAATTGCGGAAAATCTGGGCTATTATGTTGAAACGTATTCCATAGCGGTGCCGGGGCAGACGCTGGAAACTCACGCTGATGAAAACAGCAACAGCGGAACAGAGATAAGCGCTTTATTGAATAAAGTAAACGACTTCGATTACGTTGTTGTGCAGGAGCAAAGCACGCGCCCTTATACCGAATACGATAAATTTTTCAATGCGCTTAAAGCTTTGAAAAAGAAAGTGGACGACACGCAGGAGCACGCTCAGATTTACCTTTACGAAACGTGGGGCTCGCCTGCTTCCGCCGGCGACAGCTACGAAGAGATTGCCGAAATGGAGCAAAAGCTGTACGAGGCTTATACTCAGGCGGCAACAGATTTATCGGTAAAGGTTACTTACGTGGGCAGGGCGTTTACCTATATAAAGGGTAATACCGACATAAATCTATATTTCGGCGATAACAGACACCCCGGCCCGACAGGCTCGTATCTCAGCGCGTGCGTGCACGTTGCCAATATGCTGGGAGGGGACGTGCGTAAAGTTTCCTTGACGGGTAAAGATTTGGTGGTTATATCTAACGAGGGAGCTTCCGCGCAGCCTATGAACTTGACCGAGGCACAGTGCGAAACTCTGCGCGCTGCGGCGTACTCAACCGTTTTCGAAAGCGGTCAGACCGAAACTTATACCGTTAAATTCTGGTATAACGGGCAGGTGCAGTCCGAAAAGAGCGCAGTTGTAGGCTTAGGCTTCACGTTGCCGACTTGTACGGTTACAGGAGACGAAAAGTTCTCGGGCTGGACGTTGGACGGAAGCGATACCGTTTATTCTCCGGGAGAGCGCATAGGTTATGCGGCAATAAGCGAAAATATAGAGAACGGAGTAATAAATTTTTATGCACAGACGCGAGAAATGATTATAGCGGTTTGGGGAAGATGGATTACCGAAAATAACTTCCTGCAAGTAATGGACGGCTTTAAAACTTACTGCCTTGCAAACGGCTATAATTATGATAAGGTTGGATACGTTTACTACGCAGGCAAGACTCAGAACGTAGACGCATATTTCCTTATTGCCGATTTCACAAATCAGGTTAAAGCGGACGACGCCGACGTGATTTTCCCTTGCGGTGACAATATCTCAAACGCGGCGCAAAGCAACGTTGCCGACATGGTAACAGAGTCGACGGCTTTGGGAGTAAGCTTAGAGGGCAATTCTACAAGATATGTTGCAAAGCTTAACGAAAAGTCGCTTACCCAAGCTTTCTATACTTATATTACTTCCAACGAAGCTAAAACTATTATCGGCTCGCTGTCCTAATTAAATAAATATAACAGCCGTGGGGCACTGGTTGCTCCACGGTTTTTTATTGCAAAAATTAACAAATTTTGTTAATTTATAAAAATTCAAAAAAATGAATTAATATGCATAAAGATGATTGACTTTGAAATAAATTTAAAATATAATCGTGAATATAAAAATGTAAGAAGGACAAAGAAATGAAATTAAACAAAAAAATTACAACTTTATTGTTGGCCGGTACACTTTCAGCTTGTTTGGTTATGGGAGTTTCGGCTTGCGGCAAGTCCGAAGAACCTTCGGCGCCGGTTGAATATTCAGCAGAGTGCTATGCTAAATTGCAGTACATAGATGAGGTTATCAGCGACAGGGACTGCATAGCAGGTGAGAATTTTAAATTTGCCCAGAAGTGGATTTCCTGGACTTTAATGCAAGCAGGGTACAATGAAGAGGATATAGTTTATCAGCCCGCAACCTTTACCAAATACTATAAAAAGAGCGCCATAGTCGACTTAGATAAAGCCGCATTGAATAAAAAGTTTTCCGCAGTAGACGAGTACGTGGTGAGCGAGGCGTTTTATAATAAAAACGGTAAGGAGTACGTTGAAGCGGAAGACGGTCAATACGTCAAAGTAGATTTAACTACACCCAATATTTGCCTCACAAAGAAGGGTAAGAGCGAAAAACAGATTATCGTAGGTGCGCATTACGACGGCGACGGTACGGGTGATAACGGCTCGGGTGTTTCGCTTGCACTTACTACCGCTGAAAAAATATTCAGTATGAACCTTGAATATACGATAACTTTCGTATTCTTTACCGCAGAGGAATACGGCAAGTACGGCTCTTCGGCTTATGCAAATGCAATGACGGAAGAGGAAATTAAAAATACGCTTTATATGATTAACCTCGACTCGCTCGTTTGCGGAGATTATGCATATATATACGGCGGCGTTCAGGATAACGAAAATAAAATTGTTACTCAAACCGAAGCATACGATAACGCTATGGAGGTTGCAAAATCGTTAGGGCTTTCGCTTAAAAGCAACCCCTGGACGTGGGATAACCCCGAGCCCAAACACGAGACGCCGACTTATGCTTCTCCGTCGACCGGCAACTGGAGCGACCACTATGGCTTTAAGCAAAAAGGAATACCTTACGTTTATTTTGAAGCAACGAACTGGGAAATCCCCGATTATACCGGTTATGGCGAAACGTACCTTGTGGGCATGCTTATGAATACCGCCAACGATTATTTGGAATATATTGAAAAATATTTCCCGGGACGTATTATGAAGCACTTTGAAACTTTTTCTAAATTGTTATACGCGCTTGTAACGCAGACAAATATTAATTTCTAAATTTCGATACGGCAAAAGGCACTGACAATAAGTCAGTGCCTTTTTGCTTGTGAGTGGTAACCTAAAACGAAATTTTAATTTTCCAATCCCATTAAATAATCAATAGATACTTCAAAGAATTTTGCAAGAATAATAAGTTGCGAGCCTTTCACATCCGCTTGACCGTTTTCCCAACGGCAAAGAGAAGAGGAACCTATTTTAACCTCTTTTGCAAGACTTTGGATTGACAATCCCTTTTCCTGTCTTAGTTCTTTTAATCTTTCTGCAAACGTATTCATTCTTAATTCCTAATTTGAAACAATTATATCCCTTATTAGGGATAAATGCTTGACAATCCCTAATTAGGGATGATATACTTGTCCCTAACGAGGGATAAAAGTGTGAATAGTAATTTAATAAACACAAAAATTATAGAATCTTATATTAGAGAAAACAATTTAACAAAAACAGAATTTTGCAGACAATGTAAAATAAGCACGTCAACGTATTATAGAATAATAAACGGAAAAGATTTTCAATTAATTGCGTTATTTAAAATTGCAAAAACTATGGACTTAAAGCCATACCAATTTTTTGAATAGAGTATAAAAAGCGTTACAGATAATGGGGTTTTGTTGTTTCCCTTCGTTACGCCCGGACGGCAAACTACAAAAAAGCCGAGGCATTAAGCCTCGGCTTTTCGTGGTGGAGATAAGGGGATTCGAACCCCTGACCTATACGTTGCGAACGTATCGCGCTACCAACTGTGCTATATCCCCAAATACTATGGTGGGAACAACAGGACTTGAACCTGTGACCTCTTGCATGTCAAGCAAGCGCTCTAACCAACTGAGCTATGCCCCCGAAAGTGTCTATATTATAACAACTCGCAGCGTTCAAAGCAAGTAATTTTTGTTGCAAAATATTAAATAATACTCTTGACAATAATCGACAGAGTGTTTATAATTTTATTGTAACCGCTAATTGCGGACAAAAAATTTATAGGAGAGAAAAAATGGCAAAATCAAAATCAAAAATAAGTTTGGGTAAGATTGTGGCGTGTGTTGCGGCTGTGTTGGGGCTTGCGGCGATTATAATGCTTTTCGTTCCGCAACTCAGCTACAAGAGCGTTACGGGCTTAGACAAGGGCGATTCGTTGAACGGACTTAAAATTACGTTCGGATACAAGGAAAAGGACGTTGCGATTTTAAACTTTTCGGTAGGTAATTTCCTTACATACGTTCTAGCGCTTGTCGGAGTTGTGTTTGCAGTGCTTGCGGTTTTCGGAAAGCTCGGCAAAATTGCTCCCATAGTTTCTGCGGCGGCTTTCATAGTATCGGGCGTTTTCTTCTTCTGCGCACACACATTTATGATGGTTAACGTGGGCAAACTTACGGGCGACGCTGCTGCTGCGGTTTCGGATACGTTTAAAGGACTTTATACCCTTGGCGCAGGCGCAATAGTCGGCGGAATTTTATCCTTGCTGGCAGGGCTTGCAATGGCGGCTAAACTGTTTATTAAAAAATAAAATATAAAAATCAGCCGGCTTTGCCGGCTCTTTTTTTATGCTTGAAATTGTAGCTCGTATATGCTATAATGCCTAATAAAGGAGAATATTATGAGTAAAAAAATCGTTCAAACGGCAGGCAGGGACGCGCTGGGGCAGTTTGCGCCCGAATTCGCGCACTTTAACGACGATATTCTGTTCGGCGAAAACTGGAACAATACCGATATTGACGTAAAGACGCGCTGTATTATAACGGTTGTTGCGCTTATGGCGCAGGGTATATGCGACAGCTCTATGAAGCATCACTTGCAGAATGCCAAAAACAACGGAGTCACAAAGGAAGAAATTGCGGCGGCGGTCACTCATACGGCGTTTTATGCCGGTTGGCCTAAGGCCTGGGCGGTTTTTAACCTTGCAAAGGAAGTCTGGAACGATAAAATTACGGCTTCAACCGAAAAAGAGAAATATCAGAACACCGTATTTTTCCCCGTCGGCGCACCGAACGACGCATATGCGAAATACTTTAAAGGTCAAAGTTATCTTGCCCCCGTAAGCAAAGAGCAGGTGTTTATTGCTAACGTAACTTTCGAGCCGGAGTGCCGCAACAACTGGCATATACACAATGCGGAGAAGGGCGGCGGACAAATTCTTATATGCGTCGGCGGCGAGGGGTATTATCAGGAATGGGGTAAACCTGCGGTTAAGATGAACGTGGGCGACGTTATAAATATTCCCGTGGGAGTAAAGCACTGGCACGGCGCAGGCAAAGATAAGTGGTTTTCGCACCTTGCGGTGGAAGTTCCGGCCGAAAACGGAAAAACCGAGTGGTGCGAGCCGGTATCCGACGCGGAATACGATAAAGCGGTAAAATAAAATTTTAAAGCTGAACTGTTACAAAAAGTGGGCGTAAGTTTTAAAACTTACGCCCACTTTGGCGCGGAAGAAGGGATTTGAACCCTTGCTACGGTTTCCCGTACTACTCCCTTAGCAGGGGAGCCCCTTGAGCCACTTGGGTACTTCCGCTCAAAGTATTATCTAATGTTATAAAGCTAAATCAATATATCATAATTTTACGGGTTTGTCAAAACATTATTTCAGTGTTTTTTAAAATTCGTGAAAAATTGAAGTAACCAAACAGTAAAGCATGTAAAAAACCTGAATGCTTTTTATTTTTGGGTAAAGGTTATCGTGCAGTAAAAATAAAAAAGAAATGGTGCAATAGAAAACGCTTATTATATAATTAATTACCAATAATTATAAGAATTTTTAGTTCTTAAAAAATTCAAAAAAACGAATTTTGAGTTCTTGAAATTTAAAATCCATAATGATATACTGTTGTTGTAACCGGTACAAAAAATGATTAAGGAAGTAAATTTATGCAAACAGTGTTAGGAAAAAATATTCAAAAATATCTTGAAGATATTAAAGCTAAAAATCCGAAAATTAAAAATGATGCAAAGGCGAGAGCGTATTTAAACGATAAGCTAAGTGAAATATTAAAAAGTAGTGGGGTATCAGACCGAGCTATAATGAAATGGATAAGCGGAGAAGCGTATCCCGAAATGGACAAACTGCTTGCACTTTCATATATTTTAAACACATCTGTTGACGAATTGTTGAAAGACAAAGAACTTGATTTTTGTTTAACTAATAATTTGCCTAAATGGTACTTTCACTTAAGTGAGAATTCCAAGCAAATTTTAATTAAGATGTTAAGTGTTTTTAATGAGGGGCAATATTCTAAAACAAGGCTTAGAGAATTGCAAAATTTGGAGTTGAAAAAACTATTGGTCGAAAATCAAGATGTCAATAAAGAAGAAAATCTTAATATATTTAAAACGCTTTATGGCGGACCCATCTTTAATACATATTTTTCTTGTGAAATTCAAGATGACGATATAAATTTTTACTCGGATGTTTACGGATTCGATGATATGGTAAAAAAAGAATGTGAAAAGCATAAAACGGAACATCAAAAAGAACTAATGACTGCTTTTTTGCATAAGAACAAAAATACTTTATCTGCTGAACATTTAGCTGAGGAGCTACAAAAAGTCGCAGATATAGGATATAGAGAATGCCTTCACGAGGTGGGAGGTTATCCTGTTTATTATGGTGAAGAAAACGTTTTAAAATGGGATGACGGTGAATCTGAAGATATAAATCTTGAAGAAGAACAAGAAACAGAATGTTGGAATGAAATCCCTTATTTTGTAGAAACGCACGCAAACTTTTTAGATGTTGAATTTAAAAATAGGTTAAACTATAAACAATTTGAAAATTTAAAGCAGAGAATATTTGGGAAAATAGAAGAGCTAAGGGAAAAACACTTCCATGAGTTGGAGGAATTAAATATTTTATCTGTTGTATTTTGCTACGAATGGACGTGTATTCAATTCTATGACAAAGAATACAACACCGGAGATTACTATTTAAATTTTCGTTGTAGATTACATATAACGGAAAATGAAATAAGACAGATTTTAACTTATATTTTTATGGAAAATCTTGAAACCAAGATTTCAAATATGAATAAATCTATCGAAGAACAAAAACGAATTGCAAAAAATTTGTCTGACTTTTTAAGTGGGGGATTTTTTCAAAATGGAGGAGCTTAATATTTGCGTATCTTCTCATGCAATTAAAAGATTTAAACAGCGTGAAAAAATAAAGAATATACATAAAATGTATCGCAGAGCCTATCAAGCTTACGAAAAAGGCAAGTTATTTGAGTGGGATGAAAACGGAAATGGGAAATATTTATTAAACTGCACCGTTTATGTTTTCAATAAAAATGAAAAACAACTTGTGACGTTGCTTACTCTCTATAAAGCCGATAAAAGCGACGGACGTATTAAGATTTTATTAAAACCTATAATTAGGGCTCGTCAAAAAAGATTCTACGAAAACACAGCTTAAAAATAGTTTTTAAAATCATTATGCACTTGCAAAAGTTTTAATGGTATGGTAAAATAATTTTAGGGAGAATGATTATGAGGATAGTATTTTTCGGCGATTCGATTACCGATTGCGAACGCGACAGAGCGGACGAAACTTCGCTTGGAAACGGCTACGTTAAGATTCTTGCGGATAAGCTGAGACCCATTTACCCCGATACCGATATCGAGCTTATCAATAAGGGAATATCGGGTAACGAGGTGTGCGACCTTTTGGCGCGCGTGCAGAAAGACGTTATCGACTTGCGGCCCGACGCAGTCGTAATGATGATAGGCATAAACAACACCATACACAAGTTCAAGTACGGTAAGGAGCTGAACCTAAAACAGTTCGAGCGCGATTTGACCGAGCTTTTGACGAGGTTGAAAGAGGCCGGTATAGTTGTCATTTTACTTGAACCGTTTTTGTTGCCTGCGCCCGATAAACTCAGAATGCGCAAGCTGTTTAACAGCGAGCTTGAAATTATAAACAGGGTAGGTCTGAAAATCGCCGACGAGTACGTTGCGTACGACGAAATGTTCAACGGCTTGACTCAGAGCATACCGTATACCGAATATTCGGCCGACGGCGTTCATCCTACGCACCGCGGCTCGCGCCTTATTGCGGATACCGCAATAAAGGCAATAAGAAAACATCTGCTTTAAAATATTACCCCATCCGTTTAACGGGTGGGGTAATTCCTTGCTCCGAATATTGCCGTGCCTACGCGGATAAGATTACTGCCTGCCATAACGCAGGGCTTCCAGTCTCCGCTCATACCCATTGAAAGGTACTTTATATTATCGTCGGTCTTGCGCAAAGCATCGTACGTTTGGCGCATATTTTTGCCTAAACTCAAAATGGTTTGCTCGTCCGCGTCGAAAGGCATCATTGCCATAAGGCCTTCTATTTTAAGCGCAGGCAATTTTTTTATTTGCGCGTACGCTTCTTCGGCTTCTTCAAGAGGGAAGCCGCCTTTTGTTTCCTCGTTGCCGATATTTATCTGCAATAATATGTTTGAAACAACGCCTGCTTGCGCACTTTTTTTGGAAAGTTCTTCGGCCAAATTATAGCGGTCAATCGAATGGTACAAGTCTACTTTGCCCAAAAGATATTTAATTTTGTTGGTCTGCAAATGCCCTATAAAGTGGCGGCGAGGCGAGCCGGAAATTAAAGCGAATTTATCGCGGAATTCCTGCACGTGATTATCGCCGATATCGGTTACACCCCCGGATATGGCGCGGTTAATGCTTTCCGGCGTCTGTAATTTGACGGCCGCGACAAGCGTTACCCTTTCGCCGAACGGGTTAAACTCGGGAATTTCCGCAAGCAGATTTTTAACGTTTTCTTCAATCATATCACTGTATTTTAGGCTGAAATACTTAACTTTGTCAAGTAATTGACTGTCATACAAACTTGTGATAAAATAAACTCGGCAAAAAGGAGTAAATATGTTAGAGATAAAAAACGTAACCAAAATATACCGCACGCGCGGCGGCGTTGCTACCAAGGCGCTTGACGACGTTTCTATTTCCTTCGGCGAAACGGGGCTTGTGTTTCTTTTGGGTAAATCCGGCTCGGGTAAGTCCACGCTTTTGAACGTCAGCGGCGGCCTTGACGAGCCGACCTCGGGCGAAGTTATAGTCAAAGGCAAAAGCTCGAAAGATTTTACCGGCTCGGACTTCGACAGCTACCGCAACACGTTCGTGGGTTTTATATTTCAGGAATACAACATTTTAGACGAGTTCAACGTTGAGGAAAACGTTGCGCTTGCGTTGGAGCTTCAAGGCAAGCCCAAGGACAGACAGAAAATAAATGCCATTTTAGAGGAAGTGGAATTAAAAGAGCTTGCTCGCCGCCGCCCGAACACGCTTTCCGGCGGACAGAAGCAGAGAATTGCCATTGCCAGGGCGCTTGTAAAAGACCCTCAGATTATTATGGCGGACGAGCCGACGGGAGCTTTGGACTCGGCTACGGGCAAACAGGTTTTCGATACGCTTAAAAGGCTTTCGGAAACGCGGCTTGTTATCGTGGTTTCGCACGACAGGGAGTTTGCGGAAATCTACGGCGACAGAATAGTGGAGTTAAAGGACGGAAAAATTATTTCCGACGTGACGAAGAGCCACGTTGAGCCCGAACAGCTCGACGAAAACGTAAGCATTATCGGCGGCAACACGATTTCGATAAAGAGCGGCTGTAAGCTTACCCAAAACAACTTTAAGACAATTCAGGAGTTCATATCCAAAGCCGACGGCGACGTTATAATTTCCAAGGGCGAGACGGAGATTACAAACTTTAAAAAATCCAACAGGCTCTCCGACGGCGGTCTGATGGAAACCTTTGCCCAAACGGATACGGAAAACCTTGACATTAAAACCTACTCCAAAGAGGACAGCAAATTTATCCGCTCGCGCCTGCCTGCCAGTAAGGCTATAAGAATAGGCGCGTCCGGGCTGAAATTAAAGCCGATAAGGCTTGTGTTTACGATTATTTTATCACTGATAGCGTTTACTACTTTCGGCTTGTTTTCAACGCTCATGGTTTACGACGGCGACAAGGTTGCAACTCAGTCGTACGTTAAAAGCGATATCGACTGGCTGAACGTAACCAAAACGTATCAGTCGCGCACGACGTATGACGACGATGACTGGGTTTACGAAAATAACTATAACGAAACCAAGTTTACCGAAGACGAGTTGAATTCTTACGCCGAAAAATACGGCAGCGGAGCGTTCGGGTATTACGCGTTTGACGGCAGTATAAACAACGTATATTTAAACAAGTCGGCAAGCGAAGAGTATTACTCGAAAGTGCTTAGCAAGCTTGCGTACGTGCCCGACGGAAATACGCTTAAATCAAGCATAGTAGCAGGGCAATACCCTAAAAATGCCGACGAAATACTTATAAACAGCTACCTTGTAGAGGTTATGAAAAACTCAACCGTAAACGCGGTTGTGAATAAAAACGGTAAGCTTGAAATTGATACCGAGTCGACTGTTAATATCGACAACGCTCAGAGCGCGGTAGGAAATTACCTTGCCTTTTCGGATAATCTTTACCTTAAAATTTCCGGCGTGTACGACTGCGGAGAAATACCCTCAAAGTTCGACGATATTAAAAACGGCGGCGAAACGAACTTTTTGGATAGCGTAGAGTACGCAAGCTATCTGTCATTCGGACTGGCGCAGCTCGGGCTTGTTTCTCAGGACTTCTTTACCGTGCACAAAGAATTGTTTGAGGACAGCTCGGATAATTGGAAAAATTACTTCGATTACGCGGATAACGATATAGAGCTTTATTCCGATTATTACGACTACGATTACGAGGACGGTTGGATACCTTCGGACTATTACGAGGGCTATTCCGTATACGAAACCTATTACGTTAAAGCCTACGGCGGAGACAATCAGTTAAAGACGCACTTTTTAGACGGAAAGCAGAGAACGAAGCTATCTCAAAAAGAGGTCGTAATACCCGCGTTCCTGCTGGTATACAACGGTTTTGACGACGACGTTATTAAACAATTGATGGAAAAGCAGACGGACGGCGATTATGATGATGCGTATAGAATTTACCGTAAATTCTGCGATAGCGCGGCAAAATATTACGCAGGCAGGCGCTGGGACATGGAAGTAACCGACGCCGAGCGCGCCGAGGCTTATTCGGAAGTTGTTGAATTTTTAAAGGGACTTGACCCGATAGAGGTTGAAATCAGGGTTGACGGCGCGCCCTGGAAGATGACGGTAGTAGGCGTTTGCGAGGACGATTTGGAAGCGAATTTCAACGAGGGCTTCTATTTCGAGCAGGACTTTATTGACTCTTATCTGGATATTTGGACTACTACGGCACACAGGGAAACCAACTACGTAGAGCCGGAAAACGCGATATATTCGGGGGTCTTTCTTGAATACGACCATTCGGAAAGCGCCATTGCGGAGCTTTTTGCGACTGTCGGCGTGGCAAACAAGGCCGAGGACGACTCCATAATTAACCTCAACGGCTGGCTTTACGAAATTATACAAATAGTAAACGAAACGGTTGACGTGCTTTCAACGGTGTTCCTGTGCGTGGGTATCGTGTTTGCCGTGTTTGCCTCGCTTTTAATGTTTAACTTTATTTCGGTATCCATTTCCAACAAGCGCAAGGAGATAGGAATTCTGCGCGCGGTAGGTGCGAGAGGGCTGGACGTATTCAAGATTTTCTTCTCGGAATCTGGCATTATAATAGGCATATGTACGGTGCTTTCGATACTTTCGGCATTCTTGCAGTGCGTAGTTATAAACGCCGTTTTAAAGAGTATATTGGGCCTCGAAGTAACGCTGTTCGTGTTCGGAATTGTCTCGGTTGCAATAATGCTCGGCATAGCCGTTCTTGTTGCGTTTATATCGACTTTCCTGCCCGTGTTCTTTGCGGCGCGTAAAAAACCCGTGGAATCAATAAGGGCACTTTAAAAATTGCGGAGCCGTTTCGGCTCCGCAATTTTTTTGAAAACTAAGGCATATTCGGGGGGCAACGGTATTTTTTACCGGGTTTATGCACAAAAAAGCTTAAATTTACGCATAATAATACAGAACGAAATTTGTCGAGATATGGTTGACAACATTTTATCACAGTGATAAAATGTACCTTGACTATTTATACTGGTATACGCGCGCGTAAGGAGTATTAAATGATTAAAACCGGTGAATTGTACGACTTTACACATTCGGCAGCAGGGGAATATTTAAAAGGTTTCGAATACCCTTATATGGCGCTTGCGGGAATAAAAGAGCTTATAATATCGCTCGGTAAAGGCTTGGGCGGCGAATATACGCAAGTTTCCGAAAACGTGTGGGTTCATAAAACGGCGAAGGTTGCGCCTACGGCATATATCGGCGCACCCTGCATTATAGGCGCAGGAACCGAGGTAAGGCATTGCGCGTTTATCCGCGGTAGCGCGCTTATCGGCGAAAACTGCGTTGTGGGTAACTCGACCGAGCTTAAAAACGTAATTCTTTTCGATAACGTTCAGGTGCCGCACTACAACTACGTCGGCGACAGTATACTCGGCTATAAATCGCATATGGGCGCGGGCTCTATTACCTCCAACGTCAAGTCCGATAAAAGCTTTGTTACGATAAACTGCGGCGGCGAAAAGATAAAGACGGGTCTTAAAAAGATGGGCGCGATGCTCGGCGATTTCGTGGAAGTGGGCTGCAACAGCGTGCTCAACCCCGGTACGGTAATAGGCAGAAATTCCAGCGTGTATCCGCTTTCGAGCGTGCGCGGAGTTGTGCCCGCAAACAGCATTTACAAAAAGTTTAACGATATTACGGAAAAGAGAAGTTAAGGAGAGATATGGGAAAGTATTTCGGTACGGACGGTTACCGCGGCGAGGCCAACGTAACCCTGACGGCGGAAAGCGCGTATAAGGTCGGGAGGTTCCTCGGCTGGTACTACGGCGAGCTTAAAAGACGGGCCGGCAACAACGAACCGCCGAGGGTGGTTATAGGCAAGGATACGCGCAGGTCGAGCTATATGTTCGAGTATACTCTGGTTGCGGGGCTTACCGCTTCCGGAGCGGACGCGTATATGCTGCACGTTACCACTACGCCCTCGGTTGCGTACGTGACGCGCCTTGACGAGTTTGACTGCGGCATAATGATTTCCGCAAGCCATAATCCTTACTACGACAACGGCATAAAGCTTTTGAATTCTCACGGCGAAAAGATGGACGAGGAAACTATAAGCTTTATCGAAGATTACCTTGACGGCAATTTAAATCTTTTCGGAAAGGCTTGGGACGAGCTGCCCTACGCCAACCGCGACAAGATAGGCAAAACCGTTGACTACGCTTCCGGCAGAAACCGGTATATCGGGTATCTGATATCGCTCGGCATGTACTCGTTCAGGGGTATGAAGGTCGGGCTGGACTGCGCAAACGGCAGTTCCTGGAATATCGCAAAGTCGGTTTTTGAAGCGCTGGGCGCGACTACTTACGTTATCAACGCTCAACCCGACGGCTTCAATATCAACGAAAAATCCGGCTCGACTCATATAGAGGCGCTTAAAGCTTTCGTCAAAAAGAACAAGCTTGACGTGGGCTTTGCCTACGACGGCGACGCGGACAGGTGCCTTTGCGTGGACGAAAAGGGCAACGTCGTAACGGGCGACCATATTCTTTACGTTTACGGACTGTATATGAAGGAGCGCGGAAAGCTTGTTACCAACACCGTAGTTACAACCGTTATGTCAAACTTCGGGCTGTACAAAGCGTTTGAGGCGGCGGGTATCGACTACGTTAAGACGGCGGTCGGCGATAAATACGTTTACGAGTATATGGCCGAACACGGCAACAGGCTTGGCGGCGAGCAGTCGGGGCATATAATCTTTTCCAAATACGCTACGACGGGCGACGGCATATTGACGAGCCTTAAAATTATGGAAGTTATGATGGCTAAAAAACAGCCGTTATCCAAGCTTTGCGAGCCGCTTAAAATTTATCCGCAGATACTTCTGAACATAAAAGTCAAGGACAAGCAGGCGGCACTCGGCGACGAGGAAGTTCAAAAGGCAGTAAAGAGCGTTGAGGACAAGCTCGGAACGGGCGGAAGAATTCTCGTTCGCGAATCGGGCACGGAGCCGCTTATAAGAATCATGGTGGAGGCCGAGAGCAGCGCGCTTTGTAAAAAATACGCGCAAGGGGTTGCTTCCGTACTTAAATCCAACGGACACGAGGCTTAAAAAATATGTGTGGAATTGTCGGATACGTCGGCGAAAAGCAGGCCGCACCCGTGCTTTTGGACGGGCTTGAAAAACTGGAATACCGCGGTTACGATTCGGCCGGACTTGCCGTTCTCGACGGAAAAAACAATATAAACATTGCGCGTGCCAAGGGCAAGCTTTGCGAGCTTTTCAAAAAGACTGACGGCGGCAAGGCGCTTGAAGGTGTTTGCGGAATAGGTCACACGCGCTGGGCTACTCACGGCGAGCCTTCGGAAAATAACGCGCATCCGCACTTCAACGACGATAAGACTATCGCCGCGGTGCACAACGGCATTATCGAAAACTACGCCGAGCTTAAAGGCAAACTTTCGCGTCAGGGCTACGAGTTTTATTCCGAGACCGATACTGAGGTTGCTACAAAGCTCGTCGATTATTACTATAAAAAACACGGCGACCCCGTGCGCGCAATTGCCAACTTCGTTTTAAGGGTTCGCGGTTCGTACGCTTTGGCGGTGCTGTTTAAGGACTATCCCGACCAGATTTTTGCGGTGCGCAAGGACAGCCCTATGATTATAGGCGTTGCCGGCGGCGAAGCGTTTATCGCCTCGGACGTGCCCGCGATTTTAAAATATACCAAGAGCGTTTATTACGTTGCGAATACGGAAATTGCGCACGTTGAAAAGGGCAAGGTTACTTTTTACAACCTCGATAAAGAGGTGGTCGAAAAGGACCTTACGGAAATTACCTGGAATGCTCAGTCCGCCGAAAAAGACGGATACGAGCACTTTATGCTCAAAGAAATGCACGAGCAGCCGCGCGTTGTAAAAGATACCGTAAACGGGCTTATTAAGGACGGAAAAATCGACTTTTCGGATTTCGGTTTAAGCGATAAAGATATTGCGAAAGTCAAGCATATTACGGTAGTTGCGTGCGGTTCTGCGTATCACGCGGGCGTTGCCGCGCAGTACGTTTTAGAAGAGCTTGCCCGTATACCCGTGCGCGTTGAGCTTTCCTCGGAATTCAGATACAGAAACCCCGTTGCGGATAAAAACTGTCTTGTAATAGTAATCAGCCAGTCGGGCGAAACTGCGGACAGTCTTGCGGCGCTGCGCGAGGCAAAAAAGCTTAAAATGAAAACGCTTGCAATAGTCAACGTTTTAGGCTCGTCCATTGCGCGCGAGGCGGACGGCGTTTTGTATACTAAGGCCGGCCCGGAAATTGCCGTGGCCACGACAAAGGCTTACAGCTCGCAGCTTATAGCAGGTTACGCGCTTGCGTTGAAGTTTGCGACCGTGCGTAACACTATAACCCAAGAGCGCTATAAGGAGCTTTTAAGCGAGCTTTCTACGCTGCCCGAAAAAATAGAGTGTATTCTTAAACAAAAAGAGAGTATCCAGCACTTCGCTTCGGAGGCGGCAAACAAGAAAAACGTGTTCTTTATAGGCCGCGGCGTGGATTACGCAGTGTGCATAGAGGGCAGTCTGAAATTAAAAGAGATAAGCTACGTTCATTCCGAGGCTTACGCCGCCGGTGAATTGAAGCACGGGCCTATAAGCTTGATAGAGGACGGCACGCTTGTTATAGGCGTGCTTATGCAGGAAAACCTCATTGAAAAAACTTTGAGCAACCTTGTCGAAACCAAGAGCCGCGGAGCTTATATTGCCGCGGTAACCTGCGGCGACGACAAAAAGGTTGAAAACGTTGCCGACGTAAAAATAACCGTGCCTTATACGGACGGGCTTTTTGCGGCGAGCCTTGCCGTTATACCCTTGCAGCTTTTTGCGTATTATCTGAGCGTTCTGAAAGGCAACGACGTAGATAAGCCCAGAAACCTTGCAAAGAGCGTTACGGTTGAATAGGATTAAAAGAATATGAAAAAGAATTATAAAAAGTTAAAAGAGCTTGCGGTAGTCTGCGCCTGCGACTTTGCGGCGCTTACACTTTCTATGCTGTTTGCGTTATTGATAGTGGACGGCACTATTGCGGCAAGCTGGGACTTGCTTTACTGGTATTTGGCGAATATAGGCTTTGTATACGTCTTTTTCGCGCTGTTCAGGCTTTACTTTTTAGTATTCAATTCGGTTGGTATTGTAGATACCTTAAAAATAATAGCGGCAACGGTATTCATATTTATAGTAAATGTTCCGTTCGTATTCGTGTTTGACCTGGTTCATTTTTCAACGGTGTTCACTTTCTGCGTGCTGCTTGCAATACTTGCCATGGCTACGCGCTTTTCCAAGCGTATGTATTACACCGTTAAGTATTCGTTCAGCAGAAAAACCAAGGACAAGGTAAGAACTTTAATCGTCGGTGCCGGTAACGCCGGCTCGATGCTGATACGCGAAATTCAGACTACCGATAAAATAGACTATCTGCCCATTTGCATTGTCGACGACGATAAGGACAAGGTAGGCAAGAGCATTAACGGCGTAAAAGTTTTGGGCACTACCGAGGATATACCGTCGCTTGCCGAAAGGTACGCTATCGACGAAATATTAATTGCAATTCCGGCAGCGCCGAAATCTCAGGTTAAAAGGATATACGAGCTCTGTAAAACCACCAACTGCAAGGTAAAGACCCTGCCGGGTATTTATCAGATAGTGAGCGGCGAGGCAAGCGTTTCCGCGCTGAGGGAAGTGCAGATATCCGACCTTTTGGGCAGAGACCAGATTCAGGTTAATCTCGACGAGATAATGGGTTATATCGAAAATCAGGTCATAATGGTAACGGGCGGAGGCGGCTCGATAGGCAGCGAGCTTTGCCGCCAGATAGCAACCCATAACCCCAAACAGCTTATAATTTTGGATATTTACGAGAACAACGCTTACGACATAGAGCAGGAGCTTAAACGCAGTCACCCCGAATTAAACCTTCTGGCTTTGATTGCAAGCGTGCGCGACGTAACAAAAATTGACGACGTTTTCAAAAAATACAGACCCGACATTATATTCAACGCGGCTGCGCACAAGCACGTTCCGTTAATGGAGACAAGCCCCAACGAAGCCGTTAAAAACAACGTTTTCGGTACGCTGAACGTCGCGAGATGCGCGGACAAGTATGGCGCTAAGACCTTTGTGCAGATTTCCACCGATAAGGCGGTAAACCCCACCAACGTAATGGGCGCGACCAAGCGAATCTGCGAAATGATTATTCAGACCATAGGCAAGCACAGCAAACACACCAACTTTGTTGCGGTGCGCTTCGGAAACGTGCTCGGCTCTAACGGCTCGGTTATTCCGCTGTTTGAAAAACAGATAGCCGACGGCGGCCCGGTTACCGTAACGCATAAGGATATTATAAGATACTTTATGACCATACCCGAGGCGGTGTCGCTTGTGTTGCAGGCCGGCGCGTACGCAAAGGGCGGACAGATATTCGTGCTGGATATGGGCGAGCCGGTTAAAATTTACGACCTTGCTTATAACCTTATTAAGCTTTCCGGCTTGGAGCCGAACGTTGATATCGACATCGTATGCACGGGTTTACGGCCCGGCGAAAAGCTGTTCGAGGAGCGGCTTATGGACGAGGAGGGTATGCAAAAGACCCCGAACGGTCTTATAAACATAGCCAACCCCATTGAGCTTGACGAAGAACTTTTATGGAAATCGCTTGACGAGCTCCACGAAGCAGCGGTGCACGAAACGACGGATATGCGGCACTTAATTGCAAAATTAGTTCCGACTTATACGATTAAAAATTAATCAAAAAGCCCACTCGAAA
>JAAUYR010000031.1 GCA_014805025.1 Clostridia bacterium
ATAAACAATATCCAGGCCGACGAAATGAAGCTCGACGTATCGGCAGGCGCGTTGAAGATAAGCAAAATTGTATCCGATAACGTTTCCGTAGACGTTTCCGCAGGCAGCGCAAACCTATGCTTTGCAGGCGCAAGCACGGACTACACCGTCAAGGTAGACAAGAGCGCCGGAAGCTGCAACGTACAGAGCCAGACGGCAACCACCGGTTCTAAGCGCATCGAAATAGACGTTTCCGCAGGCGCGGTAAACGCTTCGTTCGAAGGTTGACAAAATAATCAAACAATGCTAAAATACAGCCGTAAAAAACGGCTGTATTTTTTTGCGAGGTTTTACAAATGATTATCGATTACAACGCAGAATATTTCAACCCCGAGCACGTTTTGGAGTGCGGACAGATTTTCCGCTTTACCCCCTTTAAAGAGGGCTACTTCGTATGCTCGGCAGACAAGGCCTGCTACGTTCACTCCGACGGTGTCAAAACAATTGTTAAAAGCGACGACTGCGATTATTTTTATAACTATTTCGACCTCGACAGAGACTATTCCGAAATTGTAAACCGCGCGAAAGTCCATAATATACCGCTACTAACGCGCTCCTGCGAGCACTTTAAGGGGCTAAGACTCTTGAACCAGAACAGGGAAGAAATGCTTTACTCCTTTATAATCTCGCAAAACAACAATATTCCGCGCATAAAGGGCATTATTTCGCGCATATGTGGGGGTCTGGGCGAAAAACGCGAGTATCTTGGCGAAAGCTATTATACCTTCCCCACCTCTTCTAAGTTGGCGGCGGCAGGCGCGGAATTTTTCCGTTCGGCAGGCTGCGGCTACCGCGACGCGTTCCTTGCAGAAACGTCCGCAAGAGTTGCCCAAGAGGGCATATCGCACCTTGAAAATCTCGACGGCAACACTCTAAAAAGCGAGCTGTTAAAGTACAAGGGCGTCGGCGCAAAGGTTGCCGACTGCGTTGCGCTTTTCGGCTTCGGCAAGCGCGACAGCTTCCCCGTCGATACCTGGGTGGAAAAGGTCTACAAAGAGGACTTCAACGGCACTTTGACCGACCGCGCAAAAATAACCGAATACTTCCGCTCGCTGTTCGGCGAGGACGCAGGCTACGTTCAGCAGTATTTATTTTACGGAAAACGGGTAAACTTATAGTATGCCTGATTATTTCTCGCACTCGATAGCCGCCGAAAAAATTTACGAGCGGCTGGACAGCGGCAACAAAGAAAAGATAGAATCAAAAACTTTATATATGCTCGGCGCGCAGGGAGCGGACGTTTTTTTCGCTTACAGCGCAAAGCTTACCAAAAACAATTTGGGGCGCTCCCTTCACCGTTGGAGCGCCGAAGCGCTGTTTGAAAAGCTGAACGAATGCAACCCCTCTTACGTTGCCGGGTTTGCCACTCACTACGCTCTGGACAGCACGCTTCACCCTGCCGTCTACGCCTACGAAAGCGGCAAGCGCAGTCCGTTTGCACACCAGCGTTTCGAGAGCGATTTAGGGCTGTATATCAGCAAGTTTTACCACATTCGCCGCACCATATTGCCGCGCGAAAAGGTGCTTGCCTGCACTAGCCCCGTATACGACAGCATAAAGCTTTTAGAGCCGTCGGTTACCGTTACGGGGGTTGAGCGCTGCTTAAAGCGGCACTTCAATTACACGCGGTATCTTTTCAACACCAAAAAGCAAACGTATAAATGCGACTTCGATTTTTCCTCGCTTGCAGGGTCTGTGGAAGAAGCCGTGGAGCTTGGAGTTTCCTGCGTGAAAAGCGTGTTATCGCATGATATTGACGGGGCAATCTTTTCAAAAGAGTTTTTACAACGCTAAGACCGCCGAAATTTTTCGGCGGTCTTATTTTATAATTTTGTCGTAAATATTATTTTCAAGCAAGCGCTTATAGAGCTCGTCTTCGGAAATCTCGTCCAAAAACACGTCGCCGTAAATCTGCAAAACAAGATACCTGCTTCCGTCCACAAACCTTAAAGCGTCCCTGTAAGTTGCGTCCTCGCCTAAAATGACGTAGCGTATCTCTCTGCCGCGCTTTTTCTTTTTGGCGGCAAAATTAATCTTTCGGGCAGGCGGACTTTTTTCAAATGCCGAGCACAACAAAAGTCCGGCTACCGCCAAAACCGATAAATTTTTTAAGGCCAAAAAATAAATCAAAATCAGCGCGACGACGACTAAAACGTTAGTTACTCTCAGCGCGATATTTACGGCTTTCGGCTTCAAAAACTTGCCGGCGGCGCACCTTGCTATTCTTCCGCCGTCCAAGGGATAAGCAGGCAAAAGATTAATTAAAAGCATGGCCGCGTTGGCGTAAAATATAACGTCGGTAAAGCCGTAGGTTTCGGGATAAAACCACCAAAGCCCGGCCACCGCCACGCACAGCGCTAAATTTACAAGCGGCCCGGAAATCGCAAGCCTAACCTCGTCCGCAGGCGAAATTCCCTCGATATCGCAAACCGCCGCCGCGCCGTAGGGCATAAGGCTGACCTTGGTGCACTCAAAGCCGAGCCTTGCCGCGCAAAATATATGACCGCACTCGTGCAAGAGTGCGGTCAACGCGCAAATTATAAATTCGGGAAAACCGCCGAACAACGCGCTCATCACCCCCGCCGCAAGAAAGAGCGGGTGAATTTTTATTTTCACGAATTCCAGACGGGAACTTCGTCCGCAAGCGTATAGCAGTTCAAAAGCGTTTCGCCGTCGTACATAGAAACCTTTACCTCGTTTTCGCCGTCGGAATACGCAAACGGAATGTTAGCGGCAACTTTCGTGCCCTTTGCGCTGTAAACGCTGGAAAGTCCGGTTATAACGCTTGAAAAGCTCGATGTGTGCGCAATTTCAACGGTGTACAGTCCGTCCGTTTCGGATATAGAAGAAACTACGCCGTCGCATACGGGATAAACCGCGCCCTTAGCCGTAAATGATAAAACGCCACTTGAAGATACGGTGATTTCCGCATCGGAGTTTTCGCCTACCACGGGCGAAAGTTTAAGCTCGCTGTAAGTCGGCTCGGTGGTATCCGCCTTTGAGAACGAGCCTATAAAAGTATTTATAAGGCTTGTAGGCATAAACAGATTAGTTATAAAAATAGCAACGGCAATGACGCAAACCGCCACAATCTCGCCGATAATTATCGCGTTGCCCTTGTCCTTAATTTTCCCGAACGCCTTTTTCTCGGGCGCAGGGGGGTCGGACAAGTCCTCTGCGTATACGTACGCGCCGACGCGCTCGTTAACGCTGTCTACGACCAAGTCTTTAAGGTCGTCCTGCGGCTGCTGTTCCTTATCGCCTTTGCGCTTGAAAAGGTTTAAGCTCTTCTTTTTTACGACGTTTACCGTGCTAACGGGTATTTCCAGCATTTCGGCATAGTCAAGTTCCTGATTCATATCTTCCTCCGAATTTTTAAGTCTACCATAGCTTATGACCCGTTCGGAGAAAATAGAACAAAAAATTTTTTTGCCGCATATAATGCTTTATTACATTATTTCATATAGCTTGTCCGAAAGACGGGCAAAATCTTCCGGCGAAAGCGTTTCGCCGCGCGCTTTAATATCAATATTAAGTCCGGTCAAAATATCTTCTGCCTGCGTGCGCGAAAGCGCAAACGTGTTGACAAGGTTGTTTACAAGCGTCTTTCTTCTTGCGGCAAACGCTGCGTGAACGGTCTTTTTATAAAGCGCTATGTCCTTAGCCGGTATCCTGCCGTCCTCTATATCCAGCTTAACCACCGCGCTGTCAACGTTGGGTCTGGGAACAAACATAGTCCTCGGCACTTTTTTGACAATTTTCGCCTCGGCTCGCTGCGCAATAACCGCGGTAATCGCGCCATATTCGGGGGTGTTTGCCTCAGCGCACAGCCTCAGCGCAACCTCTTCCTGAACCATAACTGTAAGGCTTTTACAGCTCTTACTCTCCTCCAAAAGCTTCATAATAAGCGGCGTAGTAACGTAATACGGAAGGTTTGCAACAACTTTATATTCGCCCGTTTCGGCTTCGAGTTCTTTAAGGTTTACCTTTAAAAAATCCTTAAAAACGACCTCTGCGTTATCAATGCCGGCAAGCGTTTTTTCAAGCACGGGTTGAAGCGTTTTATCCACCTCGAAAGCAATAACGCGCTTTGCCTTTTCGGCAATGGCCCGTGTGAGCGTGCCGGCGCCGCAGCCTATCTCCACTACGGTATCGCACTCTTCCACGCCGGCGTTTACAACTATCGATTTAAGCAGATTTTTATCTGTAATAAAATTCTGTCCGAATCTTTTTTTAAAGCCGAACCCACACTCGGCAAGCACGGACTTTACGTCGTTTTCCATATTTTAGCCGCCTTAAAAAAGAATAAAGTTATTATAACAATTCAAACTACTGTTGTAAACGATTTTTAATCGTTGACCTTACTGCCGATAAAAAAGTCCGCAAGCGTTGCTTGCGGACTTCGACTTTTACAGCTTTTTGAACAGCGTATGCGCATTTGCCCATACGTCGTTTGCCATACTCTCCGCGTCCACTCCGCGGATATCCGCCATATTGGCAAGAATTTCGCCTATGCTTTCGGGAGTATTCGGGAAAGTCCCGTACTTGGACTTAGGCGGAAGATACGGGCTGTCGGTTTCGGTAAGCAGTCTACTGCCTGCGAGCGCCGCAATAGTCCTTTTTGCCTTTTTACTGCCCGAATAAGTGCTCGTACCGCCGAACGAAAAATACGCGCCAAGCTTTTCAAGCTCTTTGGCTATCTCGGTCGAGTGCGAATAGCAATGCAGTAGAAAGCCGCTTTCAATGGTATTTTCCTTTAAAACCGCCAGCATATCCTCGGCGCAGTCGCGCGAGTGTATCTGAACGGGCAATTTAAGCTCGTTGGCAAGCTTAATCTGCTTTAAAAACACTTCCGCTTGCAGGGGCTTATCCGTGTCCTCATAGTGGTAATCAAGCCCGATTTCGCCTATCGCCACGCACTTTTTGTCTTGTGCGAGCTCGGCAATTTTTTCAAGGTCGCCCTCGCGGTAATTTTTAAGCTCAGTAGGGTGAAACCCTGCGGTAAAATAAACAAAGTCGTACTTTTTTGAAAGCTCCGCGCAATACTCGCTTGAAGGCAAATCAAAGCCTACGGCAATAATCTTTTCGACCTGCGCCTCGCGCACGCGCTTTAAAAGTCCGTCAATATCCCCGTAGTGTCCGCCGTCAAGATGACAGTGCACGTCTATAAGCTTCACGAAAGCAAGCTCCCGTCGGGCAAATCTTTCTCGGGCGAAACTATCGAAAGCGTTCCGTCGGGCGCTTCCGCGCATACTATCATGCCCTCGCTCATTATGCCTTTCATTTCACGGGGGGGCAGGTTGCAAACTACGATTACTTTTTTGCCGATAAGCTCTTCCGGCTCGTAGTGCTTAGCTATGCCCGAAAGCACCGAAAGCGTACGGCTGCCGACCTTTATAGTCTCGTGCAAAAGCTTGCTCTTTTTAACGGCCTCGCACGCTATAACTTTGCCCACGCGCATTTCGACTTTTGCAAAATCGTCTATGGTTATCTCGGCCTTTCTGTCCTCGTCCTGAGGCGCGGCTTCGGCCATCTGAGCCTTTTCAATTTTCTCTATCATGGGCTTGATATCCTCGAATTTTATTCTTTCAAACAGCGTTTTAGGCGCGTTAGTTACGGCATATCCGGGGGTGTAACTCAAATTTGCAAGCGTTTCGTATCCGCGAGCTTTCGCCCCTGTTTCCGCAAAAATCTTATCTGCGGTTTCCGGCATAAACGGTTTTAACAGGTTCGCACCGATATCCAAAGCCGCAAGCAGATTATACAAAACGGTACTTAAAGTTTGCTTTTTCGCCTCGTCCTTTGCAAGCAGCCAGGGCGTTGTTTCGTCAATGTATTTGTTTGCGCGGCGGAACAGCGTCCAAAGACTGTCCAGCGCGTCGGCAACTTTATACTCGGTCATCTTCGCCGCAACCTTATCCCTGACCGAGCAGATAACGCTTTCAAAGTCCGCGTCGTATTCGGTATGCGCGCCCGTCGGTTTTGCAGTGCCGCCAAGGTACTGGTTGGTCATTGAAACGGTACGCTTAACAAGGTTGCCGAGCGTATTCGCAAGGTCGGAATTGATGCGCTCGCACATAAGCTCCCAGGTGATTATGCCGTCGTCGGCGTAAGGCATCTCGTGCAGAACAAAGTACCTTACCGCGTCCACTCCGAAGATTTCCGCCATATCGTCGGCGTACATAACGTTGCCTTTCGACTTGGACATTTTATCGCCGCCCTGCAACAGCCAGGGGTGACCCAAAACGCACTTAGGCAGCGGCTCGCCGAGCGCCATCAGGAATATCGGCCAGTAAATTATGTGGAATCTCAATATATCCTTGCCTATAACGTGCACGTCCGCGGGCCACAGCTTTTTATAGCTTGCCGCAGGCTTGCCGCCGGTATAGCCTATACCCGTAATATAATTTGAAAGCGCGTCAAGCCAGACGTAAACTACGTGCTTACTGTCGAACTCAACGGGCACGCCCCAGGTAAAGGTCGAGCGCGAAACGCATAAATCTTGAAGCTTGGTTTTCAGCGTTCCGTTCTCCGCGGCCTTTAAAAGCTCCTCGTCGCTTTTGCCGATAAACTCGTCGGCAAGCAGAAAGTTATTCATCATTTCGTTCTTGCGCGAAACGGGCTGAATGAACCCCGGGTGGGTAACTATATGCTTAACAAGCCTGTCCGCGTACTTGCCCATCTTGAAAAAGTACGCCTCTTCCTTTGCAGGCTTTACCTCTCTGCCGCAGTCGGGGCACTTGCCGTCTATAAGCTGGCTCTCCGTCCAGAAGCTTTCGCAAGGCGTGCAGTAAAGCCCCTCGTACGCGCCCTTGTAAATATCGCCCTGCTCGTAGAACTTTTTAAAAATTTTCTGAACGGCGGCAACGTGGTCGGAGTCGGTAGTGCGCATAAACTTGTCGTAGGATACGTTCATTAAATCCCAAATGCGCTTAATCTCTCCGGCAACCTCGTCAACGAACTGCTTGGGGGTTACGCCCTTTTCCGCAGCCTTCTGCTCGACTTTCAGACCGTGCTCGTCCGTGCCCGTCATAAAATATACGTCGTAGCCCTGCATACGCTTGAAACGGCAGATTGCGTCCGAAAAAACGCTTTCGTAAGTGTTGCCGATATGCGGCTTGCCGGAGGTATAAGTAATTGCTGTTGTCAAATAGAATTTTTCTTTCATAACGATACAATTATATCACCCAATTAATAAATTGTAAAGCGGCGCATAACTCAAAAATTATATTCATAAATATAGTTTATGAACGCCATTTTTACGGTAATTTTTATAGCCTCGCTGATAATCTTAACGGTAATCGCGCCCGAAAAGCTGTTATCGTCGCTGCTTGGCGGCGCGGAGAACGCGGCTAAAATGGCGCTGACGCTGTTCTGTATTTACGCGGTATGGATGGGGCTTAGTCGCCTTGCCGAAAAAAGCGGTTTTTCAAAGGGCGCGGCAAAGGCATTAAAGCCGCTTTCCAAAAAGCTTTTTAAAACGGACAACCAAACCGCACTTGAAAATATAGCAATGAATTTATCGTGCAACCTCTTGGGGATAGGCGGCGCGGCGACTCCGTTTGCTGTAAAAGCCATTGGCGAGCTTGAAAAAGAAAAAAACGAATACGCGCAAAAACTGCTGTTCGTCATAAACGCAACCTCCATTCAGCTTTTGCCGACGACGGTAATTGCCCTTCGGACAAGCGCCGGAAGCGTTGCCGCATACGATATATTTTTGCCCTCGCTTTTATGTACCTGCATTTCCACGGGAATAGGCGTTCTGCTGTTTTTACTTACGCAAAAAACGAGGAAAAAATAATGGCGTATATTATCCCCGTAATTTTTATAATAATATTTTTGTTCGCCGCAATAAAAAAAGTAAAAATTTACGACGAGTTTTCCGCAGGCATAGCCGAAGCCGTTAAATTCACTTTTTCGCTTATCCCCTGCCTCGCCGCAATTTTTATGATGTGTGAGCTGTTCGAAGCCTCGGGGCTGTCCGAATTTTTAACCAAGCTTCTCTCGCCCGTGTTTTCCGCACTGGGCATACCTGCCGAGCTTACCAAACTTGTGCTTATAAAGCCGTTTTCGGGAAGCGGCTCGCTTGCCTACCTTAACGAAATAATTCAAGACTTTGGTGCAGACAGTTACATAACGCGCTGCGCGTGCGTTTGCTTCGGCTCGTCGGAGACGGTATTCTATATTTCGGCCGTATACTTTGCAGGCGCAAAAGTGAAAAATTTGGCCACTCCCATAGCAGTTGTGTTAATTGCCACCTTTATTTCAACAATTTTCGCCTGTCTATTATGTAGAATAATGTAAATTTGTGAATTATTTTCATTTTTTGTTATCAAAAAGTAAAATTCAAAATCTTAAAAAATTTTCGAAAAATACTTTTAAATATTATTCGGGGCGGCTATAATTAAGATGTAAACAAGATTTGTTTACTTAACTTACTTATCATTTTTCCCCCTTATCATATAGAGGCGGCGCAAACTCCGGTTTGCGTCGCTTCTCGTTTACAATAAAAAAAGCGCCGTACGCAGTCAGCTGCGTACGGCGCGGATTTTTTCCACCGCTTCTTTCAAAGCGTTTATAACAAAATCAATTTCGTTTTCCGAATTATATTTTCCGAAAGTAAACCTCACTGCCGACTTAACCCTACGCTCGTCAAGCCCCATCGCCGTAAGCACTCGCGAGGGCGTTACCGCGCCGGCCGAACAAGCCGAACCGGTTGAAACCGCTATACCCTTTAAATCGAGCAGAAACAACAAATTTTCGCCGTCGCAACCGTCAAAGGATATATTCGCGTTGGAAGGAACTCTCAGCTTTCCGTCGCCGTTCAAATGCGTGCCGTCAATTTCCGCAAGCGCCCGTGCAACAAACCCGTCGCGCAAAGCCGCTATTTTTTTATTATTTTCCGCCCGGTTTTTTTCGGCCTTTTCCAAAGCCGCCGCAAGCCCTACAACCGCCGCCGCGTTCAGAGTGCCGCCGCGAAAGCCGCGCTCCTGCATACCGCCCGAAATGAGCCGTGAAATTTTACTGCCGCGTTTAAGATATATTGCGCCGCAGCCTTTCGGCCCGTAAAACTTATGAGCGGAAATTCCCAGACAGTCGCAGTGCTTTGTCGGCATCGGCAAAACTCCGGCCGTCTGCACGCAGTCGCAATAATAAAATATTCCGCGCTCGCGGCAGAAGTCGCCTATCTCTTCGACGGGCTGAATTGTACCGACTTCGTTGTTCGCCGCCATAACCGCGCAAAAGATTGTGTCCTCTCTTACGGCGTCTTTTACCGATTGCACCCCTACTATACCGCGTTTATCGGGGTTTACGTAGGTTATTTCAAACCCGAACTTCCGCATATCCTCGGCGCTTTCTATAAGCGTGGGGTGCTCTATTGCGGATATTACAAGGTGACCCTTACCGTTAGCCGCGCAAACGCCCTTTAAAGCGGTATTGCCGGCCTCCGTTCCGCCCGATAAAAAATACACTTCTTCGGGGTTACACCCCATAATATGTGCCGTTTTATCGCGTGCGGCTATAACCGCGTTGGCGGAAACTCTGCCTGCGGAATGCTGAGACTGTGGGTTGCCGTAGCTCTCCTGCATAAACGGAAGCATAGCCGCAAGCACTTCGTCGTCAATGCGCGTAGTCGCCGCGTTATCAAGATATATCATTTTCAATTCCGTTTTCGTTAACTGCGGCATATATGAGGGTCAATTGCTCTTCTTCGTGTTTTTTAGCTTCGTATTTGCGGCCGAGTTTGGTCGAGGAGTTGCGCTCGTTCAGCTTTAAATTGCGCTTGTCCTCCCAAAACTTATGCGCCATAACAAGCAAAATAATAAATGCGATAACCGCTATCGAGGCAAACACTATCGTAAGAATAAGGAACACCCCGTCCTCCCTTGCGAACATCATAGTACTGAAAATAACTGCGATAATCAGCGGCACTATAAACGCGGCAAGCGTAGTCAAAAACCTTAGCTGTGACTTTGCCGCGCGCTTTTTAAACACCTCTCGGCGCTCGCTTTTTTTAGCTTCGTTCTCTTCGTTAAGCTCCGCGCGCTCGGCCTTGACGCTATCTATCCTTGCGGCAAGCGGCGCAGATTCCTGTTTTAAATCCTGCTTTTGCTCGTCGGTAGAATATTTGCTCACGCACTCTGCGGCTTCCGCGCAGTCTTCAAGACGGGTATAATCGGTAAAGCAATGCGACAGCGCTTTAAGCTTTAACGCGTAAACTGCGCCGTTGCGCCCGTCAAGCTTTTCGGCTAAGTCCAGCTCGTACAGCGCGCACTCGAAGTTCTGCTGCAAGATAAACTCTTCCGCCTTGGAAATACGGGTCTGCAAATTTTGAAGCCGCAAAGCTTCTTCCTCTTCGCGCCGCCTTTCCCTTTCGGCGAGCTGTTCGGGGGTCATTACCGCCGCTTCCTCGTCGTCGGAGACAAACTCGGGCACTTCGAACCCTACTTCTTCAACCTCTTCTTGCTCTTCGTCGCCGTCGATTATCAGCTCTTCCTCGCCGTCGGCGTTCTTTCTTATTTTATATTTTCTGTCCTTGTCGTCGTCTATCAATCTTTCTTCTGCCATTTTATCACCTTTTTCTCTCTTTTTGTTTTAAGCAAAATACTTTCGAACTTTCCGCGGTACCTGCTCTTTGCCCAGGCGCAAAGTTCCGCGCTCTCGAATACCGCAAAAACTCCGCTTCCCGAACCCGTCATATTCACACCCAGCGGACTGAATTCTTTAAGCTCGTTGAAAGCCGTATAAACGTCGCCATTCAGCCTGCACGCAGGCGCGTACAGCGCGTTGTTCATATTCTCGGCAAGGCCTGCGGTATCTCCGCACGTCAGCGCTTTTATTGCACTTTCGCTGCCGTTTGTGCTTTGACCGATACTGTCGTATAGCTTATAGCACTCCGCCGTCGAAACTCCGTCCTTTGGAACGAGCAATAAAAAGTTCAGCCGCATATCGGAGTTTAAGCTTTCAACCTTTTCGCCCCTGCCCGTAATACGCGCATATCCGCCCGAAAGCAAGTATCCCGTATCGCTGCCGAGGCCGTCGGCAAGCTCTTTAAGCCGCCTTTCGCTGCCAAGCCCGTACAGCTTGGACATTCCCCTCAAAACGCCTGCCGCATCCGCGGAAGAGCCGCCCATGCCTGCGCCGACAGGTATGTTTTTATAAATTATAATGTCCGCACCGGTCGTACCGAAAGCTTCAATATAGGCTTCGGCGGCCTTTTGCGCGTTGTTGCGCTCGGGCGGAATACCCTCGCTGCCCCTGCCGTGCATCTCAACGGAAACAAGCTTGTCCTTGCGCTTTTTAAGCTTAATAAGGTCAAAGCAGTCCACCGTGCAGACAAGGCTGTCAATTAAATGATAGCCGTCCCGCGCCCCCGTTATACCAAGCGTTAAATTAAGTTTAGCGTAAGCTTTAACGCGAACGTCCATATTACGATTATAGCATATAAAAAAACGCATTTCAATAAATTTGTATAAAATAATGAGTGCCGCCGCGGAAAAACCGCGGCGGCGCCTAAATAAATTTATTTAACCTTGTTTAGCTCTGTAAATCAGAATTCTTTCCTTGCCCGTAAGCGGAAACGACAGTTCGGGGTTGGAGTGCTTAATGCTTTCGGGGCTTTCCGAAAGTCTTTTAGCGGTTTCCCAAAGCCCGTCGCCGGCCGCGGGAATATAAACGCTTATCGCGCAGTCGTCGGGCTTTTTCGCCTCGCCCTCTATTGCCTCGGTCAGGTACTTAACGGTTTTGACCTCGCCGTCCCATGCCGTTATTTTAAGAGCCGCCTCCGCCTCGCACTCGCCCTCGGCGCGCTGTCTGAGGCTCATTCCGCATACTGCAACCGCAACGTTTTTGCAGCTTCCCGAAAGCCCGTTAAGGCTTGCGGTGAACGGCATATTAACCTCGGTTGAATGAATTTCGCCGCCCTGCTCGTATAAAAGCGTAGCGGATACGCTGCCCTCGATGCCGTCTTGCGTTCTCTGATACTCCGCTTTGGGCAGAGCCGCCGCAAGGAACGCGCAGGTATAGTCAAGCTTAGCCTTTGCCGCGCAAGGCCCGTTTACCCTCTCGGAGTAAACCTTAACGTCGGTATTGACCGCAGTGCTTTCTTCGGCGAATTGCAGACTAAGCTCGTTTTCCTTGCAGAACGCGTCGGAAACCAGCGAAATTTCCTCTTCCTCGAAGAAATGCCCCGTAAAGCCGAGGGTTGCGTTGAACTCAACGTCGCACTTGCCGCGCTCCTCGTTCACTTTGCAGTTGATATTTATATTCTTGATTTCTGCGCGGCAGTAAGCTCTTTGCGAGAGCAACGCCTCGTCGCAGGAAAGTTCGCATTTAAAGGGGATAACCCTATCCAAAGATACGGGCGCGCCCTCCCTTATAGCCAAAAGCGACAAATAAATTTCGCCGCTAACCTCTACTACTCCGGCACGCACGTTGCAGCCCAGCACCATTGCCTCGGCCGCAGGCACAAGCACGTCGCTTGCAACGCAATCGAAATCGTCGTCAACGTCGCTTTCGCCCGAGAAATTTACAGCCGACAGCAGTTTTGCGCTGTCCGACTGACAAACTGCTCCGTCAATAGAAGTGATATAATTGCGCTGAGCGTTGTCGAATATAGTTATTTCCGCGCCTGCGACAACCGCAACAACGTAAGACGAGCCCTCGCGCTTAACCTGAACTCTGTCGCAGGTCAAAGCGCATTCGCCGCGCTGCGCGGGAGCGAGCCTGTCGTCGTCGGTATAGTGCGAGAACTCCGCACCCTTCTGAATACGGCAAAGCTTGCCCTCGGCGTCGGAATATACCACGGTAGCGATAAGTCTGCCGCCGTAATTTACTCTGCCCGAAGAAACTTCGCAATTAACGAGCGAAATCTGCGGATACACCGCAACCACTTCGCCCACGTCCTGACCGGAAAATTTGATTTCTACCATTGACTGGGTCTTTAAAACCGCTGTCTCACGCGTGAAATTACCCGTCTGATATTGAGAATTTACTGCCATCATAGCCCTCCCTCGGCGCTTGCCGAACCGTTACAAGGCTATAATATGCCGCAAAATTAACGTATATTACAATTTTTACTGCGTTTTACTTTCCGATTTTTCCTGTATGCGCACTCTGCCGCAAAGAATTTCCGAATACGAGTACGCAGTTTTGCCCAAAAAGTTTTTATCGAACGGGCTTACGGTAAAAAGCGAGGGATAAACTCCGCTTACCGTTGCCGGGAAGGTAACGAACTTATTGCGACCCAAATTGAGCTTTACGCTGACCGTTTTACCGCTCAAAGCGGCTATTGCTTCTTTAATGGAATTTATTGAAACGTTTACTTTAATCATATAAATATTTTTGCCAAAATTCCCAAAATTATGCAAAACCGGTTTTTTGCGCAATAAAAAAGCGAGCTTAAAGCTCGCTTTAAATTTTATTGATTAAAAATCGTCGTCGTCATCGTCGTCGTAGTCTTCGTCGTCATCGTCGAACTCGTCGTCCTCCAAGTCGGAAAGCGAATCAACGTCCTCGCTCTCGAAGAAGTCGTCGTCGTTTTCTTCCTCTTCCTCGTCGTCGGCGAACTCTTCCTCTATCTCTTCCTGCAACTCCTCGTCAACGGTCAGGTCGCCGTCGTCCTCTTCAAGGTAGTTCTTCCATTCCTCGTCCTTGTCGATATCAACCTCTTCCTCGCTGTCGTACTCCTGCTGCTGTTTACAGCTATCGCACATCTTTTCGCCGGCGCGGATATGGTTTACTCCGCAAATGGGGCAAAGCTCTTCTTCGACAATCTCTGCGTCAAGCTCTTCGTAATCGTCCACGTCCAAATCGGCGAATTGCAGTTTGTTGCCCTTCATTTCAGCAATGCAGACGTCGCAATACTCCTGCTTTTCGGAATCTATATAATTCAACTCGCAACGCGGACACTTAACGTATTTGACCATAAAAGTTTTCTCCGTTTTATATGTAGCATATGCCGAAACCGGAATATATGCTAAAAACCTCTTGATGTGGTAACATTATATTAATATTTATTGTATTTGTAAACTATTTTACCAATAAAATTTGCGCGAATTTCAAAATTTTATACACAAAAAAATTCCCCACTGTAAAAGCGGGGAATTTACTTTTATTCTTCGGAGTAAACGTCGATATCCTTGTCGTCGGTGGTATCGACTTTAATCTTCTTTTTATAGGTGGGCATCTTGTTTTTCTTGCGGCGGATAAGGAATATCGTAAGCCAGGTTGCACCGCCGATAACTACTATTCCGCAAGCGCACATACCTATTATAAAGCCTGCCTTAGCGCCCGTTGAAAGGCTCTCCCACCAGGTGCTGTCGTCCTGAGGCTCGCTCTGCAAATGCTCGGCTTTGAGCGCGTCAACGTAACCTTCCGCGTCGCTTTCGGTCATTTCACCCAAAACACCGTAGTAATAATCGCGGCGGTTTGCGTATACGTCCTTGCCGTTTACCTTGGCGGTTGCATTGTATTCTTTCCAGTCGTTTTTAGCGGCTATAAAGTCGGCAACAAGCGCAAGAGTTTTATCGGAGTAAACGTCGTCTGCGTTTTCGTCAGCTTTCTTTGCAGCCTCGTTGCAAAGCACTGCAAGCTCTTTAATATACTCCTCGTCGCCCGTATAGAACGCGTATTTAAGCGCGCCCGTAAGGTTTGCGTAATTCTTTTCGTCGTACTTGTCGGTATCTGCGTATTTGTTGAAGATATCGGTTATACCCTCGTACTGCTTGTTGAGTGCGGAAATTTCCGCATTGCTCATAAGCGTATCCGTTCTGTCCTTTCTCAAATCGAAAGCCATAACGTAGTTGAAGTTCGTCATGCTGTCCGTTTCGCTTGCAAACAGCAGCTGGCCATTGATAATCTCGGGCATATACCACTCGGTATTAGCGTCCAAATCGAGCAGTTTAACCGAGGTATACTCGTTTACGTCGTCGTTTTCGGGCATACGTCCGTAAACGTCCTTATTCTCCGAGGTATAGTCGATACGGTTGAAAGTGTAGCCGTTTCCGCCCGTTACCGAATAATATAAATAACTACCGTCTAAAAACAGCACGGTTGCGGTACTGCGTACAATATAATAATAATTATCGCCGCCGATGGGCTTGGTTTGAAGCTTGCCGCCTACGCATTTGTTTACGGTTATGCCGTCCTCTTCCTCGATAATTACCTGCTTTAAGCTTCCGTCGGTATTGAAAATATACTTATAGTCGCCTGCCGCCGAGCCGTCGCTGAGTATTGCGTTGTCGCTGTCGGCGTTGCGAGTTACGGGGTTGTCCTTAGTGATATCGCTATCCTTTATCGAGAACAGGTATTGACCGTCGTTATTCGAGGAAGTTCTGGTATAGAACAGCGAACCGCCCTGATAGGTTACAAGCTCGTAAGTCAAGCTGAGGTCGTTTCTTACTTCGCCGGTTGCGTCGTAGTTGAACGGAGTTCCCTCGTTGTGGTTTTTGATAAAGTCCGGAAGTCCGATGCCGTCGAAAACGAGGTCGCCGCAGTTGATATATCTGTCGCGCGCGTCGTCGTCCTCGTCGTCGTTCCAGCCCTCTATAAGCTCGGCAAGATTTTTATCTGCAAAATTATCTTTCGTTGCATCCGCCTTAACGGTGTAAACCTGGTTGTAACCGAAGTTCGAACCCACGCCGTAGTTTTTAACGTTCATCGTATAGTAAACGCGCGAGTTGGTCTTGTCCGTTTCGTCGAAAACAACCGTATCAACGTTATAAGCGAGCAGAGTATCAACGCCCGTTGCGGTGTTGTACGAGTGCAGGTTTTTAACCGCGGTGCTCTCTTCGAAAACCTTTTCGTCGGTTGCAACGTATAAAAGATATACAGGGCCGTCCTCTTCAACTTGAACAAACCTGTATTCGTATTCGTTGGAGGGGAACTGAACGTACGCATCTTTCATGGTCTGCGTGCCGTCGAGCTTGCTGCTCTTCATATCCAGCTTATCGTTCAGCACTTCGCCGTCCGAGTTCTTATCGGTGGAAGGCGTGCCGTAATAGATATAGTCGCCGTAGATAAACAGCCCTGCGTTATAGTCCGCGGTGTAGGATACGAGCGGCACAACGCAGTCAACCGAAGCATAGTTATGCTCGGATAAATCTTTGGAAGAAATGCGGTAAATAGCGCCTTTTACGGGCTTGCCGTAGCCGTTTTCGGCCTCGTTGCCCTCTACGCCGTTGATAAAATAGACGTAATCGCCCTTTTCAACCGCAAAGCCGCCGTTCGAGCTTATGGTGCCGGAAATATCGCCGGGCAGTGATTTAGCGCCGTAATAGCCGCCGCAGCCCGAGGCAACCGTAACGCCGAGCGCGGCAATTACCGCAACGTTCAGGCATATAATTTTAGTAAACCGTTTACTCATATTTAAACTCCAAAGCGCGAAAAAACCGCGCTGACAATATCGCACGATTTATTATAACCCAAATGTAGTTTTAAGGCAATAAAAAACGCCTCTATTTTTTAAAAAAAACAGTCAATAAGGAGCTATATTACGGAAAAATTCGCACTTTTGAATTTACTTAAAGTTCTGCAAAGCCTTTCGCCGCAAAACCCCGAGGGCAAAAAGGATATACAAGACGCCCCCGTGAACGAGCAAGCCGCGCCGCAGCCCACGCCTCCGCCCATGCCCGTACATAACGCTATGGCGGACGTACTCGTCCGGCACGAGCAAATTTCAAACCGCATAAAAAGCAGCCGCCGCGCTTTTTAAGCGCGGCGGCACAAGGCAATTATTTTATAGTTGACTTTGAATGAAGTCTTATATGACGGGGCAGGCCGTTTATCCAAAGCGGCGTAATTTCCGCCTGAATGAGCGGCATTATGTAGTGTACAAGCTCGGGCTTGACGTTGGTGCCGTCGTCGGTTATCCATTCGCGAGGCACTTTCTTTTCGACGTTTGCAATGAGGTGAACGTCGGCTTCCTCGGTTATGCACATATACGGGTCTTCGGAAACTCTCTTTAAGGTTATAACCTCGCCGCTCTTGCCCTCGAACGCGGCTTTAACGCCGGCGCCGCCGCAGTTGAACGCTTCGGTAACGTCGATACGCGCCTGAATATGCGCCGCGCAGCGCTGCAACGACGAAAGCTCTATTGCCCTGGTTTTAACGCCGTACTTTTCGGCAACCTTTCCGGCCAAGTATCTCGCAGTGCCGGCAAGCTGTTTATGACCGAACGCGTCGACGTAATCAACGTGGTCTGAAAGCTCGCAAACATATCTGCCGTCCGCAACCTTAACGCCCTCGGAAACGGCTATAACTATCGACCTTTCTTCCTTTAAAAGCTTACCTACGTCCTTTACGAATTTATCGACGTCGAATGTAACTTCGGGAAGATATATGAGGTCTACGCCCTCGCAGTCCTCGCCCTTAGCAAGCGCGCAAGCCGCAGTAAGCCAGCCTGCGTTACGCCCCATTACCTCTATAACGGAAACTACGGGATAGTCGTAAACGAGTCCGTCGCGGATAATCTCTTTGGTGGTTGCCGCAATGTACTTTGCCGCACTGCCGTAGCCGGGCGTGTGGTCGGTAATTGCAAGGTCGTTATCAATGGTTTTGGGAACGCCTATAAACTTTATAGGCGACTTTATTATTTTAGCGTAATCGGTAAGGCGCATTATGGTATCCATTGAGTCGTTACCGCCGATATAGAAGAACGCGTAAATTTCCAGTTCTTTTAAAATATCGAATATCTTATCGTAAGTCTTTTCGTTGCCCTTGATATCTGGCAGTTTGTAGCGGCACGAGCCCAAAAACGACGACGGAGTTCTTTTCAGCAAGTCCATATCCAAATCGTTTTTGATACGGGTTGACAGGTCTACGATATCCCTGTCCAAAAGTCCTTTTATGCCGTGCACCATTCCGTAAACCTTGTCCGCGCCTCTGTCGCGAGCGGTTTTATACACGCCCAAAAGCGACGAGTTGATAACCGACGTAGGTCCGCCGGATTGTCCTACTATTACGTTTTTCATTAATTTTCCCCCTATATGAAAACTATTTTTATTATATAATAGGTAGTACGGAAAATCAAGACCTCTTTGAAAAATTTTTTACTTGTTAAGATTATCGTATTCAAAAACTTCGGCAATTTCTTCAAGCCTTTTTGCCATACCGCGCAAAAGCGACTCAATTTTTTGCTTACGCTCTTCCGTTTGAAGCGCAGCTTCCTCCCAATAGTCGCAAGCTTTATCCGTTTCGAAAAACTTTCTGCTGATTTTTCTTTTTAATTCGTCGTTTACACAGTGCCCAATGCCAATTTTATGAAACCCACAAGGGTGTTTTATGTAGTGCCAAATAAAATATCTGCAATTCCCACACCGTTTGGCTTGCTCGTTATCTTTCATAATTTTACCTCTTAGAACAATATAATTTTTCCTGTTATTAAAAATCTCAACATACAACCATTGGTAGTAAGTTATAATTAATTTTGACGAAATTTTTATCTTTAATTTAACTAATAATCGCGCGTCATTGTGGGACGGTATGACAAAGTATCCCCACCCGTCATTGCGAGGGTGCTTGCACCCGAAGCAATCCAGCATTATATATAATACCGCATTTTTCTGGATTGCTTCGCTTACGCTCGCAATGACGGTGACTCGCAATTTCCTCACCGCTTTGCTTCCATAATTCACCCCTGACTAACTATATTATACCGCGCCCATTGGGCGCGTGTCAAACATAAATGCGCCCATTGGGCGTAAAATAATTCAGAGGATAATTATGATTACATTAGATACTATTCAAAAAAGACTTTCAGAAGAAATTGAAAGGAGCAATTTAAGCAGAGCCACAATTGCGAGCCGCATAAATGTTTGTCATCAAACGGTTTCTCATTATGTAAAAGGCGACAAAATGCCTGCATTGGATACTTTTGCAAACCTATGCATAGTTTTGGACGTTGACCCTGCCTACATTTTAGGCATCAAAAACGATTAATAAAAAACCGTGCCCACCGAATTCGGCGAGCACGGTTTTTTATTAATTTTCTTTCCGTTTTTCCGTTAAGTAAACCGCCCAGTAAGCAACGCCTATAAGCATACCGCCTATAATATTGCCGAGCGTCGAGGGCAACAGATTATAAAGTATTGCGTTGCCCACGTTGAGGCCGTCCACCGCCGCAAGGTTATACACGGGCTGAGCCAAAAGCCCTGCCGAAAGATAGAACATATTTGCAACGCTGTGCTCGAAACCGCATGCAACGAATGCAAACACGGGCATATAAACTATTAAAACTTTACCTACCGCGTTCTTGCTTGCCATGGCGCCCCAAACGGCAAGGCAAACCAGAATATTGCAAAGTATTCCTCGCAAAAGCGTATAACCGAAGTTAGCCGTACACTTTGCCGCAGCCAAATCCATTGCAGCCTTAGCCACGTCCTTATACGCATCCCCGAAAATAACTAAAAGCGCAATTAAAACCGCGCCTATTAGGTTGCCGCAGTAAACAATGCCGAGGTTTTTTAAAACGCCGGTAACTTTGACCTCGCGTTTAAGGAGCGGAGCAATTAAAAGACAGTTGCCCGTAAAAAGTTCCGCGCCGCAGATAACTACGAGTATAAGCCCGAGCGGAAACACCGCGCCTTTAATTAAGCTTGCCTGCGCGCCAGTATAGCCGCTGCCGGCAACGGTTGCAAACGCTCCGCCGAGCGCGATAAACGCGCCTGCAAGCACCGCAAGTATCAATGTTTTCCACCAGACTTGCGTGGTTTTGCCCTTGGCTATCTGAACGTAATTTGCTGCAATTTCCGAAGGTAAATTCATAAATTCCTCCAACTGTAAAAAAACAGAGGCGCAAGCAAATGCGCCTCTGTGCCATTTTTTGTTAACGCTTCGAGAACTGAGGAGCGCGACGAGCCTTTTTCAAGCCGTACTTCTTTCTTTCCTTTACTCTCGGGTCGCGAGTCAGGAAGCCTGCTTTCTTCAATGCGGGACGCGAACCTTCTTCCGCCTGCAACAGTGCGCGCGCGATACCTAAACGTATAGCGTTTGCCTGACCGGTATAACCGCCGCCGTAAACGTTTACAAGAACGTCGTACTTAGCTTCAACGCCCAAAAGCGCGAGGGGCTGGTTTACAACGTAGCGTAAAACCGCCTGAGGGAAGTAATCCTCGAAAGCCCTTTCGTTTATTTCAATAGTGCCCGTACCTGCCGGGATGAGACGAACACGGGCGATAGCCTTCTTTCTTCTACCCGTTCCCCAGAACTGCAGCTTTTTCTTTAAATTAGCCTTTGCCATAATTTCTGTTACCTCTCACCTTTAAAATAATTTAAGCTCTTCGGGTTTCTGCGCCGCGTGGTTATGCTCGCCGCCCTTATATACTCTGAGTTTCTTTATCATATCTCTGCCCAGCGAGTTTTTGGGAAGCATACCGCGCACCGCTTCGTAAACGGCAACGTCGCTCTTTTCGGCAAGCAGCTTTTTATAAGATATTTCTTTCAGACCGCCGATATAACCGGTGTGGTATCTGTAAAATTTATCGTCAAGCTTTTTGCCGGTAAGCGCTACTTTATCGCTGTTGAGAACTATAACGAAATCGCCCGTATCAACGTTGGGTGTAAACGTAGGCTTGTTTTTGCCGCGAAGTATGGCAGCCACCTTCGACGCGAGCCTGCCGAGAGGCACGCCCGTTGCATCAACGACGTACCATTTTCTTTCAACTGCCTCCGCCTTTGCCATATAGGTTTTCATTGTCAACTCCTTAAAACTCTAACCGCGGAACGTGTTTCCGCTTGTCCGCCGTAAACCACTCGTTTACCGCGCAGATTAATTGTAATTTATATTCCTTTACGGAACGTAAACTTATTTTATTATTTTATAAAATTTCTGTCAAGCCGTTTTGTATTGCGTTTGTAAAGTTTTTTATAAATTTTAAATTATTTTTCAAATTAATTTTTTCGGACGGAAATTAGCCGAATTTTGACGATTTTTAAATCAAAATAGCCTTTATGCGCTTAATTCCGGCGGAAACGTTTTCCTGCTTGGCAATTTTGAAAGTGCCGAGTTTTCCGGTGTTTTCAACGTGAGGGCCGCCGCAGATTTCCTTACTGAACTCGCCCATAGCGTAGGTCTTGACCTTTTCGCCGTACTTGCTGTCGAAAACTCCCACAAAGCCCTGTGCGCGCGCCTCGTCAATGCTCATCTCGCGCATTACGACGGGCAGGTTAAGCTTAATCTGCTCGTTTACAAGCTTTTCGACGGCGGCAACCTCTTCTTCCGTAAGCTTTCTCGGGAAGTTGAAGTCAAAGCGCAGTCTTTCCTCGTTGATGTTCGAGCCTTTCTGCTGAATATCCGGCGAGCAAACTATTTTAAGCGCAGCATTCAAAAGATGCGTTGCGGTATGGTACTTTGTAGCGTTTTCCGAATGGCTTTCAAGTCCGCCCTTGAACTGTCCGGCTTCAAGAACCCTGCTCTTTTCGCGGTGCTCCTTGAACGCCGCCTCGAAGCCCTCTTTATCCACGGTAAGGCCGCGCTCCGCCGCAAGCTCCTCTGTAAGCTCCAAGGGGAAGCCGTAAGTATCGTAAAGCCTGAACGCCTGCTTGCCGCCGATTACCGTTTCCTTTATATAATCGGAGTTGCTCTTGGACATAAACTCGTTTTTGCGCTCAATGGAGTTTACGCACTTATCGAACTCGCGCATACCCTGCGCAAGCGTTGCCTCGAACCTGTCCGCCTCGCGCTTGATTTCCGTTAAAATATACTCTTCTTTCTCCTTTAACAGCGGATAAGCTTCGTCGTAAACCTTTTCAATGAATATCTTTGCCGCGTTCAAAAGCGCGTCACTGCTGCATTCAAGCTGTCTGCAATAGCGGATAGCGCGCCTTAAAAGCCGCCTTAAAATATATCCCGCGCCAGTGTTCGAGGGCAGTATACCCTGCTCGTCGCCGATAAGCATAACCGCCGTGCGCGTGTGGTCGGCTATAATGCGCATTGCCTTTCTGTCCTCGCCGCCGAGGTCGTACTTTTTACCGCTTACGCGTTCAAGCTCCTCAATAACCGGCAAAAACAGGTCGGTCTTGTAGCCGTCGGAAAGCCCGTTTAAAAACAGCAGCATTCTGTCGAAGCCGAAGCCCGTGTCAACGTTTTTATTATCGAGCGGCTCGTAACCCGAGGCCGTCTTTTTGTACTGCATATATACGTCGTTGCCTATTTCGACGTAATCTTCGGGGAATACGGGCGATTTTTTAGCCGCGTCCAGAGGATAGAACCACTCGTTATCCGGGCCGCAGGGCGTGCCTACCGTGCCCTCTAATTCCCACCAGTTGTCCGACTTGGGCATAAAATACACGTGCTCGGGCTTTATTCCGAGTTTTACTAAAAGCTCGGCCGTTTCGGTATCGCGAGGGGCAGATTCGTTGCCCTCGAACACCGTCGAGCACAGCTTGTCCTTATCCAGACCGAAAACCTTTGTCAACAGCTCGAACGTCCAGGCAGTCTTTTCCTTTTTAAAATAATCGCCGAGCGACCAGTTGCCCATCATTTCGAAGAACGTGAAGTGCGAAGCGTCGCCTACGCTGTCAATATCCACCGTGCGCACGCAGCCCTGAACGTTGCAAAGCCTCGTGCCCTTGGGGTGCTTCTGTCCGAGAAGATAGGGCATAAGCGGCTGCATTCCGGCAACGTTGAACATAACGCCCGTGCTGCCGTCGCCTATAAGCGAAACCGCGCCTATATTTACGTGGTTTTTACCCTCGTAAAACTCCAACCATTTCTGTCTTAACTGCTTTGACGTAATTTTCATATTATCACCTTACTTCTTACTTATTGTATATCCGTCTTTACTGTCTTTAACAATATAGCCCAAGCCGTCGATTTCGGCGCGCAACGTGTCCGCCTCCGCCCAGTTTTTATCCTTTTTAGCCTGCCAGCGCCGCTCCGCAAGCTGCAAAACGTTTTCGGGCGCGGTTTCTTCCTTTGCCGCAACCTCGGCAAGATAGCTTTGCGCGTCCTTTTTGAACAGCCCCAAAAGCGAGTACGTTTTGCGAATCTGCCATACGTCCTCCGCGCAGGACTTATCACCTGCCGCAAGCTTAGCGGAAACGCTCTTAAACAGCCCGAACAGCTCGGAAAGCGCCAGCGCGGTATTGAAATCCTCGTCCATATCCGCGTTGAACTTGTCGTCTATCGCCTTGTTGCCCTTGCCGCCCTTGCCGAACTTCTCTTCAACCGCCGCAATAATTTTATAAAACTCGGTCAAATGCCTTTCGGCTTCGGGGAACAGCTCGTCGGTTATGTTTATGTCGTTGCGGTAGTTGTTGGAGAGCAACGCAAACTTAACCGCCCCGTTGGTGTACTTTTTAAGCAGGTCTTCAAGCAATAAACTGTTGCCCAGGCTCTTGGACATCTTCTGACCGTTGACCTTAATAAGTCCGTTATGCGTCCAGAACTTTGCAAACTGCTTGCCCGTCAGAGCCTCGCTCTGAGCAATTTCGTTTTCGTGGTGGGGAAACATAAGGTCGCGGCCGCCGCCGTGAATATCTATCTGCTCGCCGAACGCCGCTCTGTTCATTGCCGAGCACTCTATGTGCCAGCCCGGCCTGCCCTTTCCCCAGGGCGAGGGCCAGCTGATTTCGCCCTCTTTTGCCGCTTTCCAAAGCGCAAAGTCGGCGGGGTTTTTCTTTTCTTCGCCGTTTTCCACGCGCACGCCGTCAAGCATATCCTCAACCGAGCGGTTGGAAAGGCAGCCGTAACGCTTAAAGCTGGAAACGTCAAAGTAGACGTCGCCGCACTCCGCAGGGTACGCGTGTCCCTTTTCTATTAATTTGGAAATAAAATCGATTATATTATCTATATTTTCGGTAGCTTTCAGCCAAACGTCGGGCTCGTCCACGTCCAGCTTGCGCATTATGGCGTCGGTTTTTTCTATCATCTGCGCCGCGTAAATATCCGCAGGTATGCCCGTTTCTTTGGATTTAGCTATAATTTTATCGTCAACGTCAGTGTAATTGCGCGCGTACTTTACCTTGTAACCCTGCTTTTCGAGATACTTGCGCATAATGTCGTATATCAGCGCCTGAAAGCCGTGGCCTATATGAGCTTCGCCCGAAACGGTTATGCCGCAGGCGTACATTTTAACCTTGCCGTCTTCTATCGGCTTAAACTCTTCTTTTCTTCTCGTTAAGCTGTTGTAAATTCTCATAAGGCTACTCCTTTAAATTTTCTTTTTGCGCAATACGCACTACCCGTCCCGGAACCCCCACAACCGTTGAATGCGGAGGAACGTCCTTTAAAACGACCGCGCCCGCGCCGACCTTTGCAAAGTCGCCCACGGTTATGTTGCCCAGTATTTTGGCCCCGGCGGAAATAACGCAATTTTCGCCAACCGTCGGGTGCCGCTTACCCGTTTCCTTGCCCGTGCCGCCGAGCGTACAGCCCTGATACAGCACCGTGCCCGTGCCGACTTCTGCCGTCTCGCCTATGACAACGCCCATACCGTGGTCAATGAACACTCCCGGAGCAATTTTTGCGGCAGGGTGAATTTCTATACCCGTGACTCGCCGCGACCACTGCGAAACCATGCGCGCAAGCAGTTTAAGGCGCAGTTTGTACAAGCTGTTTGCAAACCTGTGAAAGGAAAGCGCGCGTACCCCTGGGTACGTCAACAGAATTTCAAACTTGTTGCGCGCGGCCGGGTCGTTGGCCTTTGCCGCGGCAATATCCGCCCTCAGTCTTTTAAAAAACATTTCGTTTACCCATACATTATATGATTTGAGTTTTTTAAATGCAAGCGATTTTGCTTGCCCCCGGGCGCATTTCAAGGGCTTTAAAGCTCGCTTTGGCGGTTTGTGTAAAATTTTAACATACCGAGATAAATTTTGTTTAAACTTGTTTAATTTTCTTGACTTTCGGGTGTTAATAGATTACAATGTTTTAAAAGTTAAAATTATTTGTTATTTTTTTACAGGGAGACTTGGTTATGAAGCGTGAAAGAATTGAAGAAATTGCGGAAATTTTAGATAAGCGCGGCAAAATGTCGCTTGAACAGCTTGAAGAAGTTTTTCCCAACGTTTCGCAGATGACCTTGCGCCGCGACCTTTTCCAGCTTGAAGAGGACGGCAGAATTATAAGAATACGCGGCGGCGCTATGTCCGTTAAGGAAGTCCAGAAGGTTTCGGGCGAGGCCTACACCAAAAAGACCACCATCAACACCGACGCTAAAATCGTTATAGCGCAGAAAGCCGCGGGGCTCATAGACGAAGGCTCGTGCGTGTTCCTTGACGGCGGTACGACCGCAATGTACCTTTCCAAGGAAATGCCCGACTTAAAGTGCAATATCTTCACCAACGGTATAGCCGTCGCAATGGAGCTTGCACAGAAAAAGAACGTAAATATTACCGTCGTCGGCGGACAGCTTATGAAGGATAACCTTTCCACCTCTTCGCCTGCGGCTAAGGTATACTTCGATTCCACCAACTTTGAAATTGCAATAGTTTCGGCAACGGCGTTCACCCCCGAACAGGGCTTTTCGTGCAACAGCCAGGTTGAAGCCGAGCTTTTGAAAAGCTGCTTTCATAAGGCGCGTCAGGTTTACATGATGCTCGACAGCTCCAAGATAGGCAAAATCAACCCCTACACCTTTGCACGTATCGAGGATATCGACGTTCTGATTACCGACGACCACTTCCCCAAGGAAATCAAACAACTTTTCGAAGATAACAATATAGTTGTTATGTAAGCAACGAACCGTTGCATCAACGTATCTTAGATACTTAAACCGAACACACGTCAAACTAAAACGCCCCGACTGCAAAATTGCAGTCGGGGCGTTGTTTACTTAGCGCAGAATAGACGGGAATTTTTCGTGAACTGTGTTAATCGCTCCATTTATGCTTTTCAAGCGTTCTGTCCTTGATATCGTCGTAAAACTCAAAGTATCGCTGCCGGGCTTCCTCGGCGGTTTCGCAGTCGTTCAACAGTCCAAGCATTTCGTCAAGCTCCTCGGGCGTGAAGTCCGAAAGACAGAACTCCCCGTCGAAGGCTTGCGCAAGCTTCATTAAATCCCAGTTTGTCGCTTTCATTAATTGCCCTCCGTGAATACCGTAGACCACAGCGGCGCGTTAAACCGCTGTGCAATATGCTCGCATTTGCAGGTAAACACGTAAAACGCGCTTACCCCTTCGTCGTAAAGTGTTTCAAGGTTGCCAAGCCCCTTGGATATTACTATATCGCTCTCGAATATCGCCTTGCGAGTTTCGGACGATATTTCTTTTAAATGCGTGCCGGGAACTCCCGTGCCGTTGTTTATAACCTTTGCAACCTTGTCAAGCCCGATAAAAATCGCGTCGGCTTCGGTAACGTCGTTTATAACCTCTTTGCCGCGCACAACCGATATAACCGAAATATGCGGATAAAGCTTGTTTATAACTCTGATTAAAACTTTATCCAAAACTATTTCGCCGCAGTTATCGTGAAGATAACAGAGCGACTTTGCCGTTTCAAGCCTGTCTTTAAAGCTTTTAAGCGCAAGCGGATGCGGCTCGGCGCGCTTTGCGGACTGAATGACGTAGTCTACCGCCTGCTCGTTCAAGTCGGAAAGCCGCGCAAAATCGATATAGTTTGCCGCCATTGCAAACTTCAACGCCTCGCAAACGGGGTCGGAAGAAGAAATAATTTCGCCGTAAAGATTATCCTCTATCTTTAAAAGCAAGCCGTTGAAAAGCGCCTTTTCTCGCGAGTAATCAATACCCGAGCCGAAAATTCTTTTATGATATTCGTTAATATCGCGCATTAACAGCGGCGAGCAATAGTCCTTGGGAGGGTTTGCGCAAAGCCCCCTCACTCCGTCCTTGAACGCTTGCAGCTTCTGCAAATCGGTCTGACTGCGCTCAACCTTTTTAAGTTGACTGTTATATAAACAGTCTTTACATTCTTCGTCAAGTTTCATTAATATAATTATAACATTTAATTAAGGTAATTTCAACAAAAAACAAAGCACCCACTTTCGTGAGTGCTTTGTTTTTTTGAAATCCGGCAACTACCTTATCTCCCAGCCTTAAAAGGCAAGTACTTCTGGCGTAAACGAGCTTAACGGGAAGTGTAAAGCCGCAACGGGCTTCAACTCTTCCATTTTAAAAATTGCGTGCGGCTTATTCCCAGAAGTTAAGCTCGTCAATACAAAACAAAGCACCCACTTTCGTGAGTGCTTTGTTTTTTTGAAATCCGGCAACTACCTTATCTCCCAGCCTTAAAAGGCA
>JAAUYR010000032.1 GCA_014805025.1 Clostridia bacterium
CGGCCGCGTTATAACCTATCCCTCCGCCGATAAACGGGGTAACCTGCGTACGTCTTGCGTACACTTTAAGCGCCGGCTGAAACCCGTTCGGCTTAAACCCGTAAGGCGCGTAACCGTAAAGCAGAATGCCGCACCTCGCGCCGTCTTTTAAATAGTTTCCGCCGCGGAGTATTCCGCCGCTTGCCGCGATATGTGCCCATATATGGCCTACTTTCGACCTTGCAAGCTCTTCCGCACGCTCGAAAATTTTAAGCTGGCGAAGGCTTCTTTCAGTGCTTTCCGGCGCGTATAAATGAGAATAAATTCCCTCTGTCTGTTCGGAGTCGAGGCTATCCAAAACGGCAGGCAATTCGCCCAGATTACAGCCGAGCCTGTTCATTCCCGTGTTTACTTTTATATGGCACGGAATTCCCTTTACAAGCTTTGCCGTCTGCACGGAATTGACCGTTACCGTAAGGTTATAAAAGCGTGCGCGTTCCGCGTCTGCAACGTCCAGCGGAGGCGTAAAAACGAGTACGGGCTTGGATACTCCCGATATTCTGAGCGCCGCGCCCTCGTCGATTATGGCAACGCAAAAGCCGTCTACAATGTCCTCGATGCTTCTTGCAACTTCCTCTGCGCCGTGGCCGTACGCATCCGCCTTGACGACGGCGTAAAACTTTCTTTTACCGAGCAACTGTCTGATATGCAGCGCGTTTGACCTTATCGCGCGTAAATCTATTACGGAAAGCGTTTTCTGCATACTCAAATTATATGCCGCAGCTTTCTATTTTGATTTTTGAGTATTAAGCTTTGCCCTGCCCTTATCGATAACCGGTAGAACCTTATATGCAAGCAAGCCTGCCAAAACGCTCAACACCGCGTCCTTGGGCATATATATTAAGTTGCCCGTAATAAACAGGCTTAAAAGGTTGTCTACGTTTAAAAGGTGCGCCGCTATTATGCAGTAAGGAATACCTACCAAGTAGTCCGCAACGAACGCCGCAAGCGCGCCAACTATGTACCGCCATAAAGGTAAATCTTTTCTGCCGGCAATGAGTCCCGCGACCGCCGCTGAAAGGATAAACCCCAATATATAGCCGAACGAAGGCTTCAAAACGTAAAAAATTCCGCCGCCTGCCGCGAACACCGGAACGCCTATAAGACCGGTAAAACAGTACACCGACATACTTATAAGGCCCTTCTTCCAACCCAGTAAAAGTCCGGCAAGCACGGCTATAACAGTTTGGAACGTGAGCGGAACAAGCGGAAAAGGAATCGTAATATACGCGGCCGCCGACATGAGGGCAACGAAAATTGCACACTCGGCAATATCCGCCGCAATAATTTTACCCTTGGTTTTTTTCATATTAATGATTATAGTACCATTGCTTTATATTGTCAATTGTTTTATAAACTAACGGCGTTTGCGCCGTAGCGCAAACGCCGTTAAACATTTTTATTCTTATTATTTTTCGTCGGAGGTTGCCGCCGCCTTAGCCTGCGCCCCTTCCTGATTTCCGTTGTCGTTTTTGTTAACTTTTGAAGTCTTGCATTTAGCAACGATATAAGCTACAACAAGCGCAACGATTATACCGACTATAAGGCTGAGAGCTATAAGAGTCAAAAGCCCCATTCCTCCGCCGACGCTGACCTGCGCGCCTTCGTAGGACACAAGCGAAGTGTTAGCGTAATAGTCGCTTTCGAAGTTGTCGGTAAGGTTTTTGATTTCGCCGAGTACTGCGTTCAGCTTTGCCGTAAACGCTTTGCTTGCCTCTCCGTCGTTTGCAGCAACGTTTGCTTCCGTTAAACCGCCTTCTACCGTTTCGTATTTTTTGATGTAATTGTTATAGGCGGTAATTTGCTGATTAAGTTTAGTAACCTTTTCCGAGTACTGGGCTATTTCCGAACCGTTCACAACGATAGTACCCGTAGCGTTACCGCTTGTGCTTAAAAGGTTATTTAATGCGGCCTGCGCAACCTCTAACTCGTCGTTAAGACCGTCTATAGCGTAAATATAATTCTGTAAAGCAAGAATATCGGGTTCGTACCAGGCGGTATGCAGCTCGCCGGTAAGCGTGGTAAAAACACCTTTAAGAGTTTCCACACGCGCCATTGCCGTAGAAGGAAGGCTTAATTCTTCAAATCTTTTTTCAATAGTTTCAAGCTGACCTTTGAGATATTCAAGCTTCTGTTCGTTGCCGATTTTCTCGTTAAAGCTCTGCTCCGCCTCGCCGGAAAGCCCTTTTACCCAGGTTAAAATTTCACGGGAAGGAGTTTCGGCTATCGCGTTAATAAACTCAACAGCTAAATTGTAGGACTTGAAAGCTTTGGCACCTATACTTATCGTATAAGTTACGTCCTGAACGGTTGTGTTGGTTGTATCGGACTTGTTCTGAGTTATGCTTAACCCGTACCGCGCAAGACCGTTCACGTCAATATCCTTGAAAGCTTCGTCGCTTTCTTTTATTGCGGTAAGATTATTTTTGGAAATTAAATCCCTGTAATTATGCTTTGTACCGTCGGGATAAGTCAAAAGCCCGTCGTTTCCGACCTCAACGTTTATAGTAAACGTGCTCGAATACACCGCCTTAGAGGGGTTGTAAACGTAGTTTATTAAAAGCGAACCTACCAACGTTATGACTACCGCTATGATAAGCGCAAGCCATTTCTGCGTAAATATAAGTCGGAAAATATCACCGAACGTAGTGCCTTCTTTTTCTTCTTCCATCGTGTCCTCCGTTGTAATACCGTAATTTTAACTTAAACGGAAAAATATGTCAACCGTTTAAAGTTAAGCATTGTATTTAAAGTATGTATTAAAATCACTTTTATATTTATTTAAAAATCAAACAAATCGGTCTTTTTAACCGACTCGTGCCTGCACGAAACTTTAAGGCAGCAATCGGTATTGCAAAGCTTTGTACACGTTTTATCCTTTATTGCAAAAACCCGTCTGCCGTTGGTAGCTATAATCGTACCGTCGGAAAGAATATCGTAATCGGCAATACCGCTTTTAATAACCTCGCCGCTTTCCACTTCGATAAGCTGCCAGCTTAAAGGAATAAACCCGTAATCTTCGCCGCGCTTTTTATTCTTTTTAAGTTCCTTTTCAACGTTAATAAGGTTGCCCTTGACGTATTCCTTTCTGCTGTCGTAGTCGCGCGCTTTCGTAGGGTTGTTTCCGCCCGAGGCAAGACTCTTGCCCGTGAACGCCCTCACGAAAACGTTTATAAAGTTTGCAATAGCCTGAACTATGCGGAAAGGTATAAGCGCAATTTCCACAAGCGGATTTGCACCCTTTTCTTTAAGCGGAGTTTTTATTGCGTACAGCTTGCCGTTATGATATACCGGCTTTACAAGGTTGTATTTTTCAAGGCACTTTACTTCTTCTACGTCCACCTTCCCCAAATCGAGCTTGCAAATAGCCGCCGGCGAATATCCGACGAAACTGCCAGAAGAATCTCTGCCCACGCCGCGCGACGAAAAGTACACGATATTGCCGTCGTCGGGGGATATATAGGGGTCTTCGTCCAAAGTATCGCCCTCGGTAACAAACTTATAGTCGCCGCTTTTAACGTCGAACACCGCAATATCGGAGTTGGAATAATTCCGTCTTACCGACAAAACCAGCGTGTCCGAAACCGCGTCCATACAGCCGCTTAAAAACTCCATATCAAGCGAGTTGATAACGTGAGCTTCGTCGACCTTTTCGTCGTCGAGCCGCTTTTTGTAAATACCCGAAGTTCCGTTCACTGTAAACGAATAAACCAACTCGTTCTCGTCGGAAGATAAATGAATTCCGTTTACCGAGCTTTTAAAGGTAACCTCGTCCTCTCCGGGCCGCACGTCGCCGCGGAACTGCGCGCCCTCGCCGCTGCGCTTCCAGCTTTTGGCGCGCTCGGCGTTCAAGGCGTTCTCTTTATATTTTTCGATAAATTTGCTGGGATACTCCGTTACTTTACCATCGTCGTATAAACAGATTTTCTCCCCGTCAGCAAATACAAACCTCATTTCTCGTATACCGCTCTCTTCAATATTCCGATGTACGGCAGATTACGGTAGCTTTCGTCGTAATCCAGTCCGTAGCCTATAACAAACTCATTCTCGATGTCAAAGCAGTTATAATCGGGAGCAACGTCGTACTCGCGCCTTTCGGCCTTGTTTAAAAGCGTAACAATCTTAACCGAAGCCGCGCCGCGCTCGTTCAAAAGCGCCTTTAAATTTGCAAGCGTAAAGCCGCTGTCGATAATGTCTTCTACAATGATAACGTCGCGCCCCTTTACGTCCCTGTCCAAATCTTTTTTTATTTTGAGCTTACCCGAAGAAACCGCGCCAGAGCCGTAGCTGGAAACAGCCATAAAATCAAGCTCGACGGGCATCGATAAAAAGCGTATAAAATCGGAATAAAAAATAATACTGCCCTTTAAAATTCCTACGACAAGCGGACGTTTGCCCTGGTACTCCTTATCTACCGCCTCGGCAACTTCCCTTACCCTGCTTCTTAACTGTTCTTCCGAAAGCATAATTCTTTCACAATCGGGATGCATTGACATAATTTTTTCTCCTTTGTATTTATTAAAACCGAACCGAGCCGGTTATAATCTTATATTTTTGTTCATTCCGTCTACGTGCTCCGCGCTCTTAGCGGTAAGCTCCACCCAGGCCGGACGGAAGCCGCTTTTAATCGCGTTGCGCTCAGACTTAACGTTCGACCACGCCGCGCAGTAAAACGGAACTTTTCCGCGCTTTAAAATTTCAAGCGCAAGCTTTACGGTCAAAGCGCTTGCAATTCCGCGCCTGCGGTATTCGGGTAGCACGTCTACGCCTATCTGCCACATATCTTCGCAGTCAGCACTGCAACCTGCTAGCCCTACAAGCTTATTGCCGTCGTACGCGCCCACGGCCAGCACGTCAAGACTTTTTCTTTCGACGCACAGCGCGTTGCTCCATTCTTCGGTATATAAATTTTTAAAGTCGCACGGCCGTAAAATTTTAACCTCGAAACCGCAACCGCGCTCTTTAAGCAAATTTACGTCCGGCAAAAAGTAATGAGCCATAAAACACAACCGAAGTCCGCGCTCTCTCAAAAAATCGTCCAGCACAAGCATGTTCGGGGTTTCGAAGCAATGCACAAAGTTATACGCCGAAAGATACTTTTCCACCGCAGGGCGCAACCTTTCGCTGACTGAGGCAACCGCACAATTGCCGTAAGATACGATATTCAGTTCGATAGGATATTTATAATATTTGCGTGCACCCTCGTTTTCAGAGGCCACGAAAACTTTATTCGTTGACCCAGTCAAATCGCCCACTGTGCAGTTCAACTCCAAAGCGGCCTGTTTAAGGGCAACGGCGTAAATTTCTTCGTTAGTCATTTTTAACTCCGCTTAATGAAATATAAGCGATTTTTTCAGTTCTTTCCGTCACCTTGATTTTATCGGAAATTTCCACTCCGCAGACCGCCAGAATTTCGCTACCGTATGCGATTAACGGCAACATATCCCTTAGTGTATGCGGAATTTTCCTGTCCGTAAAGTAATCGCCGAGGCTCTTTGTTCCGCCGCCGAATTTAGTAAACCTGTCGCCCTCGCGGCGAGTTCTTATAACTGCGTTCTCGGGAATTACTTCCGCGTCGAATTTAAGCGCTCTTTCCTCGGCATTTTCGGATATTTTAAGGCTTAGCCCCCCGAATATGCCCGTTTTAAAGCCTTTAAACGGTATTTCAATATCAGATTTTTTTTCTTCGCCGAATAATATTCTGCCCTCTTCCTTAATTGCGGTAAGGCCGAGAAACTCGAATTTTTTACCGTTTTCCGCAAATTGCAGGTTGTAAAGCCTTTCAAGGTGTTCCAGGGTATAATCTTTTCTTGAAAAGCGGTCTTTGATAACTAAAACCGCCGCACGCCTGAAAATTACCGCCTCTTTGCAAAAAGCGATTTCCGCCCCATATAAAGTGTTATTAATAATATTGCGTTCTTTGATAACCGAGTTAAAATATTCCTCGTCCTCGCGTGCGATACGCGAAAAGCGGTATATAGATTTTGCCGCGTTCGGCACTGCCTTTTCAAGCTCAGCAAGCACGTTAAGTCGAATATAGTTACGGGTGTACGCGTCTTTAAAGTTGGTTTCGTCCACAACGTAGGGCAACCCGTTCTCTTCAATGTAAGCGTCTATTTCGCCGCGCGTACAGCATATCATCGGGCGAATAATTTTAACGCCCTTATACTCGCAGTCGCCAATGCCGGTAACGCCCGAAAGCGCCGCTCCCCTTGCAATATTGAACAATACAGTTTCCGCGTTGTCGTTAAGGTGATGCGCCGTTGCAATAAAGTCCGCACCGAAACGCTGCGCCGCGTCAACGTAGCACTGCCTCCTCCATTCGCGAGCTGCGGTTTCCACGCTTTGACCGAGGTTCTTCGCAAGAGCTACACAGTTCTCTTCAAAGCATATTACGGGTATGCCGTTATCCTCGCACCAGTGTTTTACGAACGCGCTGTCACGGGCCGAAGCTTCGCCGCGTATTTTATGGTCGCAGTTGAGCGCAGAAAGAGTTATTCCGTAATTTTTTGCGTTGGCGTGCAAAAAGTGCAAAAGCGCCATCGAGTCTTTACCGCCCGATACCGCTACGCAGATTTTTCCGCCAATATAACTTGCGACGTCAATGTTCATATTCGGAATTATATCACAACTTGCCCCGAGTTTGCAACAATTAAATAAAAATATTTGTAAACGGCAAAAAAACGGTTGACAAAATTCTAATAATTTAATAGAATAATAAAGCCTTGCAACAAGGCACATATCGCGGGGTAGAGCAGCCAGGTAGCTCGTCGGGCTCATAACCCGGAGGTCGCGAGGTTCGAATCCCGCCCCCGCAACCACTCAAATAAAACTCGTTTAATAGCGAGTTATGGCGACGTAGCTTAGTTGGTCTATAGCGGCCGGTTCATACCCGGCAGGTCGGCGGTTCGAATCCACCCGTCGCTACCAAAGAAAATTACGCTTAAATAAAAGCGAATTTATATACGCGGCTTACCGTCGCAAGAATTTAAGGCCCGTTGGTCAAGAGGTTAAGACATCACCCTTTCACGGTGGTATCGTGGGTTCGATTCCCGCACGGGTCACCAAAACGAAGTGTCTCGAACCGAGTGCGAAGTTCATCGCATTCGGCTCGGGACTTTTCTTTTTGCTCGTCTGTCGCCTGATAGTCGGGCATATTACTTGTTTTAAGTACGATAAGATACTTTTCGCCGTCAAAGATAATTTCTTTAATGAGCGTATCGAATAGTTTTTTGCGCTTATCAAGATTTGTAGGATCTTCGGCACATTCGATTGCAAGTACGCTTTTTCGAAA
>JAAUYR010000033.1 GCA_014805025.1 Clostridia bacterium
GGCAATTTCCTCGTTGGGTTCTGCGGCAAGCAGCAGCGCATACTTTACGCCCTTGTACTCGGTAACGTCCAGAAGCTTGCAGTTAACCGTCTTGCCCTCCTCGTCGATAAGTTCTATAAGCTCGCTTTCCTCTTCGTCAAGCTCTAAATCCTGTTCCTTTTCGCTCATTTGTTTTCTCCTTTATTGATTTTGCAAAGAAAGCCGTCCAAAATATTCGCGGCCGCAAGCGCGTCCACGTAATTTTTACGCTTTTCGCGCCGCATTCCCTCGCTTATAAGCGTTTCGTGCGCCATCATTGTGGTAAATCTTTCGTCCTCGCAGATAACGGGCACGCTAAGCTCGGCTTCAAGCGCCTCGATAAAGCTGCGCGTTTTCACCGTCTGCACGGCCTCGGAGCCGTCGAAGTTGACGGGCAAGCCGCAGACAACCGTGGTCGCGCCCTTATCCTTTGCGATTTTTACAAGCGCTTCGATATCCTGTTTAAAGCCCTTGCGGAAGTACGTTTCCGACGGCAGCGCGTAAGTATTGAACGGGTCGGATATTGCAACCCCTATTCTTTTATCGCCTATATCGAAAGCGATATATCTTTCCATACGGGTATTATAACACTTATTCTATACGTTTTCAAGCGTTTATACGGTCAAAATAGAGCAAGCCCCGCCCTGAACGGGCGGGGCTTGCCGCTATAATCAGTCAGACTGAGCTTCTTCGCCCATTTCCTCTAACTTTTCAAGCTTGCTGTCAATATACTGCTCGGCTTTCTTCATTATATCTTCCTGATTTTTCTTAACCAGATTCAAAAGCTTACAGTTATTGGCAACGATAAGCGCGCCGCCTGCCATACCAACGGCAAGTCCTAAAATAAACTTTTCCATTTTATCTCCTACTGGCTGGTTTGCCTTATAAAGAGTATGGGCGCGCGCGTATATTTCTATGAATGTAAAAATTTGCCTTAAAATTAATCGTTTAAGTTTTTTATCTGCAACCTTAAAAGCGAGTTTTCGTCGGTAAGCCGCTTTATTAAGGTCGTAAGCCGCTTGTTTTCTTCCTTTAAGGAAAGTGCAAGCTTGTCATAAAGCCCGTTTATTTCGTCCTCAATGCGCTTCCTTGCCTCGTCCGAGCCGCTTTTAAGTCCGCACTCGCGCATGAGCCTTTCGATGCGCTCGGGCTGCTTGGTTACGATATTGCGGTATTTGTTCTGATAGCGGAGCATAAGCTTGTCGTCGCCGCCGCTCAAATTCAGCACTGCGCGGCGCACGGAAATTCCGCGGCTTTTCTGCGTTAAAATTTCCCTTAAAATTTTATCCGTTTCCAGCTCGGAAAACGGCACTATCTTTTCGGCTTTAAGGTCTTTGCCCTTCAACATCTTGCGCACCCTGTCGTCGCCCGTGCTTCTAAGTAAAGCGTAGTAATAATTGCGCACGCTCCCCTTGGCCCTGCCCGACTTCTGCGCGTAGTCCGCAAACAGCGCCGAGAGCGTTTTCCCCTCTTTTTTGCCGTCGGCAACGAACTCTACAAGCGTCTTTGCTTCATCTTCGGTATAGCCGTTAATTTTATTCATAACTACCTCCTTTTTTACGCGTATTTTATTGACATAATTCAGTACTATTATTCATTAAATAATAGAAAAGAGGTTATTATGAGGGTATATTTTTTATCGTACAAGCCTGCAATACTCAAACTTAACGGTCTGTTCGTAGGCGGCATAGACCTTTTCGAGCGGCACATAGAGCTCGATTTAAACGACAGCGTGCTTGCGGAAATCGTGCCCGGAGAAAACCTGCAACCGGTAAACTTTTTCATAAACGAACGGCTTTTGTTCGAGCCGCCCGATTTTATGGACGTTTACCTTATGGAAAACGAGGCGCTAATATATATCCGCGAATACGGCAACAAGGGCGTAAACATTAAAGTTGCGGCGCAAACGCGGTTTTGCGGAAACCTTGTAACGGTATTTGCGCAGGGCGGCGCGTATATCTCCGTAGAGGGCGCGGAATATTCGCTTTATCCTCTGCCTGCAAAATTTTTAAACGCGCGGTTCGAAGAACAGACAATCTCCGGCATGCCCGTGCTCGCGATATGGAGCGGCAACTCGCTTTTGATACTTTCCGACAGCGGAAAAGTTATTTTCCGCAACGACGTCGAGCGCGCCGATTTCGGCAGCACCCTTGACGTTTGCGTAAGCTTTGAAACCTGCACGGCGGCAAAGGCCGAATGCAGTTACTATTACGACGGTTCTAAGCTCGTGCTTGAAACAAGCCGCACTATAGAAACCCGTCCGCCCGAAAAAAACATACTGCACTTTGCGTTTTTCGAAAGCGTTTTGGCTTGCGGAGACTTTTCCGCCTACCTTGACAACGATTTAAAAAGTAAAGCGGCAAGCCTTAAAAGCTATCTCGGTGAGTTCGTAAGCGTTACCGTACCTACCGAAAAGTTCTACGCCGAGCACGGCGATATCCGCGCAGCCGGTCTTGTCTACCCCAAGGCCAAAAACCTGTTTGAGGTTAAGTATTTCGCCGTCGAGCTTTCCGGCGATAAAATAAGCAACATCTTCCCCGTAGAATAAAAAGCGCTTGAACTTCCGTGCTTTTATGCCTTGCGGTCATTGCGAAGACGAAATTCGTTTATATCGTTTACAAGCCGCATATCCGCACTATCAAGCACGTAACTGTTAACATAATTTGACACGGGCACAGTCTTGCCGTTTGCAATATTCAAAATAGCATTGCGCAACTCCTCTCGTTTAACGCAAACGCGATTAACGCCAACCGCCCGTGCCGTTTGCTTTAACTGTAAAATATTTAACTTATCAACACGCTCCTTAAAGTCGTTCAAAGTAGGCTCGGGCGTGTTTTTTATATATTCGATACTTTGTAAAAACGACTTAACCGCAGGAAACTCCAATGCCTGATAGATTGTCTTTTCAGGTTTGCTTTTGTCCGTCCGCAAACTTATGTCTATATCAAGCTGAGTTTCGCCATAAATATTTTTGTTAAAATCGTAACGCTCCTCGTAATGCTCCTCGTTTTCGCAGGGGCTTTTATAGCATACTCCTATTCCCATACCGTTGCCGCGAATAACCGAAACGAACTCGTCAATTTTAATAAAGCCGCTGTCTTCTATAATATCTTGCGTGTCCTGCTGTGCGGAACGACTGTCCTTTACTAAATAAATTTGAATTTTTACATTGCCGCCGTCCGAAATAAACTCCAATGCTTCACAGCTTAAAAAGTCCGTGTCAGATTTAAGAATAAACCCCTCGGGAAAAGCAAATAAAAAATTCGTGCCGCATATTTTGCCGTTTTGTATTTTAAACATAATTTCTCCTTTTGTTATAAATAATTTCACAGCTCGCGCGACCGCCGTGTGTAATTATTGTACCCCTGTGTCTGAACAGTTTGCAAACACATTTGTTCAGACTGTGGGATAATTTATTGTCGAAGGAGTACTTTTTTATGGATATTTTGTCGAACCTTTCAATTAGACTAACCGAGCTTATGCAAGAAGCTGAACTTAACAATGCTGCGCTTGCCGATAAAATTGAAACCGAACAATCGGTTATTTCAAAATTTAAGCGTGCCGAGCGTATGCCCTCGTGTACTACCTTGGTTAAACTTGCCGACTTCTTTCAATGTTCAACTGATTACCTTCTTGGTCTTTCAGACAATTTGAATTTTGCCACTTACAGGGAATGTCCGCCATTTAACGAACAGTTGAACTTTTTACTTAAATATTTTAACAAAACAAAGTACCGACTTGAAAAAGATACCAAACTTACCGAAGAAACGGTTAACCGTTGGCAAAAGGGTATTTATGAACCAACTGTTGAAAGTTTGGTCAGGCTTGCAAAATACTTTAATTGCAGCGTTGATTTCGTTCTCGGCAGAGAAAAATAATCATTTTCCTCATAGAATAAAGAACCGCCCGACGGCGAAAGCCGTCGGGCGGTTAATTTTTTACTTTTTAAAAGTCATTTTTATGGTAATGCCGGAAGCATTGTTTTCCATAATAAGTTTGTTGCCGCTCAAAGTAACTTCTACCTTTTCGCCGTCGGATACAAGGTAATACTTACCGTCGGTTTCTTCCCACGTGCCACTCTCTTCGCCGCCCATCATCTCGGCTAAGCTTCCCTTAATAGCAAAGGTGTTGTCCTCGTTAATTTCAAGTATCATAGCGTCCTCCGAAATTTTAGCGCCCTGATACTCCTTGCCCACTTCAACCGTCTGCTCAACTCCGCCGTAGTTCACGTACATTTCGGCAAACTTCCAAGTGCCCGTAAAACTCGTAGCACAAGCCGACAAACATACGCACAACATGGCTACCGCCAGCGCCGATACCAAACCTGCAAAAACCTTTTTCATTTTAAATACTCCTTTTGTTTAATTGTGTAATATATTACACATATTAGACATTATATGAGTAATAAAGGTAATTGTCAAGCAAAAGTGTGTAATATTTTTCCATAATGGGTATAAAGAATGAGGAAAATATGTACAGAATTAAAAAACTTCGGGAAGAAAAAAAGCTCAGTCAGCGTGCGCTGGCAAAGCTGATAGGGGCAAGCCCCAAGGCGGTTAATTTTTGGGAGAGCGGACAGGTAGAGCCTTCGGCCAAATTCATTTGCGCGTTATGCGACGCTTTCGAGTGCACGGCGGACTATCTTTTGGGGCGTGAGGACGATTTGGGCAACGTAAACGTTATGCGCGAGCTTTCCGAAGACGAAAAGCTTTGGCTTGAACGCTTTTCAAGGCTGAATACAAAACAGCGCAGCGAAGCTATAAACTACGTTGAATACTTAACTACAAAACTGTAAAAAGACGGGAGCGTTTATAAGCTCCCGTCTCTTATTATTCGATTACGATATTGCACTTTTTGGGTTTAATTCTGTCGTAGGTTACAACAACCTTATCGCCAAGGTCGAACGGCAGTTTTTGCAATACTTCGTTGGTCGCTACCTGAATGTCGCTTAAAATGCCAACGTTCCAGCCCATCTTGTCGTATATTACAGCGACAAGCGGTTTTTCAACACCGTCCACGCTCACGTAAGCTTTAAAAGTCATTTTAACGCTCTTGAACGGGCCTATGCCGACGCTTGACGAACCCGCGTACTTCAAATCCTGAATAAAACCCTCTGCCTTAGCCTCGTTTTCGGGCTTGATTTTAATTTTTTTGTAACTGATACCTTTTGCCATATTACACCCCTTTTTTTATTTTATTTTAAAACAAAGTTTTAATATTGTCAAATATTTCAGCGCGAACGCGAACCGCCGCCACCGCCGCCTCCGCCGGAAGAACCGCCGTGACCGCCTCCACCGCTGTGACCACCGCCACCGCTGCCTCCGCCGCCCATAACCGAAAAGCCGGAAGCCACGCTGGTGTGCGAAAATCTTCTGTATACCCAGCCCTCGTCAATTCCCTCGTTTATGAACGAAGGCAAAGTGAAATCGAGCGCAGCAAAGCGCTTTTTAACCTTTTTGCTTATGCCCATTATCATACAATAGGGCAGAATATCCGAAAAGTATTCGGGGTTATCGTCGAACAGCTTTTGTATGCGCGGCAGCTCTGCGGTAAGCAAGAACTTTTTAAACCCGAGCATTTTGCCGTAGGCTTCGTTAGCCGATTCCGTGCGCTTATCCCTTATTAAAAATTGCAGGCAGAACACGTTTATCGCCCACCAAACGGGCGCGATAATATACAGATAACAGTAATCGTATAACGGCATAGTGAAGGTTACCGTGTACATTACGTACACCACTCCGTAGAAAACGAGCGGAAACAGCACTAAAAATATCGACGGGAATTTTCTGAACATCACGCCCGTTAAAGTACCTGCCGCAAGGAACACTAAAAAGAACGCCGCCAGCGCGCCTTGCGTCAATATGGACTGATAAATCATTATCGAAACCGTGGGTATAAGTCCTACAAACGGCAGAACGTTGCGCGCAACTTCCGCACCGCCTTTTACGGTTTTGGGCTTATCTCCGTTTTCAACAAGTTTTTCTACCGCATCGTAAACCTTATGTTTACTGATACCGTTTCCGTGTCTGAAAAGCTTGGTCGAGAATTTATTGCCGCCGGCAATGCCGAACATAAACAGTTGATTAAAAAAGTTTTCTTCCGCGTCGGTTTCGCAATACTTTCTGCCGCGCGAGTCAACGTCGCCGGGCAGTTTGCCGGTTGTATACAGTACTAAATCGCGCTTGCCGTCCTTCATTATGGATATAAAGCCCATATCCGCCCACTTCAAAATGAGCGCGGCCGCGTCCCTGCCCTTTGCGCCCCTGTGCCATACGGACGAATACTTCATTATATTCAAGCCCTTGGGCGGATAAAACTCCACTGTTGCAAGCGGCTTTTTCTGAATTGCAAACCTCAAAAACAGCGCTAACCCCGCAAAAATTCCCAAAGCGGCAACTACCGCAAAAATAACGTAGTACCAGTAAAAGTCAAGCGATGCGCCTGCAAAATACCCGTCGGGCAGAAGCACCTGCACGGTAAGCCCGTTATCCTTACTTCTTTGGACGGCGCAAATTTCTATGCTGTTCTCGCCGATATTCACGTACTCGCCCCTGTCCTCTCTCGGCGTCCACGAAAGCGCGTCGTTGCTGCGCACGGAAACGTCCATATTTTCGGGCTTGTTTTCAAAGGTTATTTTGGCGGTAAAATGGTCCACTTCCGCCATTGCATAGCCTAAAACGTCGTAAGTGAAATCTTCGACAGCGCTTATCCTGTCGTCGCTCATATCGTAAACGTAGCTGAGCTCGAAAACGTACGGCTGCCCAAGCGTAAAGGTGTCGCCGTCGGGGCGCTTCATTTCGATTGAAAAGTACTCGTCAAGGTAAAAGTCGTCGTCCTTGCCGATAACGTGCCAGTCGCATTCGCCGCCGTCGAGGGTAGCCGAAATATCCGAAATTTTAGCGTAGTAGTCCTTGCCCTGTATGCGCTTGCCGTTCACTATGCGCTTGGTCGCGCTTATGCGCTGAACGTCGCGGATAAGGCTGCGCTTGTAACTGTCCCAGACGGCTTCAAGCCTTTCGTAGACCTTTACCGTCTTATCCTCGCGCACTTCGAGCTCCACTCTGTAATCAGTAAATTTGTAGCTGTCCCAGGCTGCCGAAGCGGTTTTTCCGCCCGAAAACAGGCATAAAACACACAGCAGCACCGCCACAAAGACTAATAATAACGATTTTAATTTCTTGGTCATTTATAATTCTCTCTCTGATTTATCGGGTTTTTTGATTTTAACGTTTCTTTTCAGCGCGTCGAATACCGAATAGGCAAACCCCGTCGCCGAGAAGCCCTCCGCCCACTCGGGCGCGGAAGCTCTTAAAAACGCAAACTTTTTATCAAGCTTTTTGGAAAGCCCCATTATCATACAGTACGGCAAAATTTCGTAATAGTATTCGGGGTTTTTATCTACGAGCGCCTCAATGCGCGGAAGCTCCGCCATAGACAAAAACCTTTTAAAGCCGAGCATTCTTCCGTAAAATGCCTGCGATTCCGCGGTGCGCTTTGCAATAAGCTTCGGCAGCAACAGTGCGCACACTACGAGCCACGCAAAAGCTATCAATAACAGATACGCGTAATCGTAGACGGGCATAAATATGGGCAACATATTTGCAATCATTACCGTTCCGAAAGTCGCTATCGACGCGCCGAACGCCAGCATCATAGCAAAGAACTGACCGTTTTTCTTGCGCCGAAGCTCCCTTGCCCTGTCCTTGTGCTGAACGAGTATTATCCAAAGCGGTATCATTATTGCCGCAAGCAGCGAGTACCCCACGACTACCAGCGTAAGCGCGTCGGCTATCCAGCCGAAGTAGCTCATTGCAATAAACAGCCCGACCGCCGCAAGCGAAAGCACGGCAAGCTTTGCGGTCTGCACGCCGTTTGCGTAAGTTACGGGCGATTTAGCCTCGTCAAGCATAAGCCCCGCCGCCGAAGCCAACCGCTCCGCCTGCCGCTTATCCGTCTTTAACCGCCTTGAAGAAAATTCGTTGCCGCCCGCAAACAGAGTATTAAAGTATTTGGCTTCGGCAAGCGTTCTGTCGCCGGGCAGGTTTTTAAGCTTTATTAAAATAATGTCTTTATCGTCCTTGACTATCTTAACGCAGCCGATATGCGCCCATTGCAGAATAACCGTGCAAACGTCGCGCCTGCGCGCATATCCGTGCCAGAACGCCGAAAAGTGCAAGGGGTTAATCTCCGGCGGAGTGAACTCGGTAACTATTAACGGCTTGCGCGCGCGGAATATAAAAGTTATAACCGCCGCAGCTACCGCGAGCGCACAGACAATTCCGAAAAACACCCAGTAGTACCAGTAATAAGTTACGCCCGAATTAAAGTATCCCTCGTCAACGGCAATCTGCAATTTAAAATAATTTGCGCTCATTATAGACGAGGTAACGTAAATTGTGTTGCCGTATTGCTTGTAATCTTCTTCAAGCTCCTTGTCGGGCGACCAGACCTTGTTATTGTTCGTTACAACGCAGGCTTTTTCCGCGTCGAATTCCTCGGGCATTTTAAGTCTTAAATAAATTTTACTGCCCTTGTACTGTTTAAAGCTTTTCTGATTAAAAAACGGAAATACGAATTCCCCCGTTTCGTCCGACAAATCGCACTTGTACGTCAGTTTAAAACGGTGCATTTTTTCGCTGCCGTTTTTAAACGCGCTGCCGTCGGGCTTTCTGATTGATATATAGTAATAATCGCCGCTGTTGCCGTGTCCTACCTTTGCCTCGCCGCTGTCAATCTGCGCGGAAATATCGTAGTACCTTGCCATAAACTTATTTCCGCTGGCCTTTTTGCCGTTCCTTATGCGCGTGTTAGAATAAATGCGCATAAGCTCGCGCCTTAAATAGGTTGCGCCGTTTTCAAAGCCTACCGTATAGCTTTCGGTAACTTCAACCACCCTGTCCTTGCCGACGTCGGCGGTAATAACTACGTTGCCGTAAGTGCAATTATCTTCCTCGTCGTCAGTATCGGCAGAAGCAATTAAGCCGCCCGAAAACAGGCCTATCACACACAGCAATGCCGCTATTATTAAAAGTTTGAATTTAGACTTTTTCAAATTAAAAACCGAACGCCGCCCGTAAGGGCGGCAATAAATTATTTATTTTCGTCAACGTATTTTTTCATCATCTCGAAAGTCGCGTCGGAAATAACGTGCTCCATCTCGCATGCGTCGGCGTCCGCGTCCGCCGCGTTCACGCCGTGAAGCATAAGAAAATCGCGCAGCGTACAGTGCCGCCCGTAAATTTCCTTTGCGTAGCTTTCGCCCTTCTGCGTAAGGTAAATGTGCATGCCGTCGCAC
>JAAUYR010000034.1 GCA_014805025.1 Clostridia bacterium
ATTCATAATTATATCTCCAATCTTCTCTGCAAATTACTGTTTATCATAGTAACATTATATCGAAATCAAATGAAAAAAGCAAGGATTGTTTTTCCTTGCTTTTTTCTATGAAAGTGGTTTAATTTAAAACATAACGAGTAGCAGCGTTGCGGAAACTGCCGCTATAACGCTTATCGATTTTTTAATAAATTTCATTTTTACACCGCCTCCCTTTTTAGGTTTAAGCGTTCGCGCTTGTTCAGACCTTTAAGGTTTGAAAGCTCGTATAAAATTTTATCGCTTTCGGTAATCGGGGTTACCCCCTCTTTATTTATGAAATACATTTCGCCGTCGTGGCGGTGGCGTATTAAATTTTTCTGCCTTTCGATATATGCCGTGAAGTTCATTAACTTGTCCTCCTTGATTTTACACTCATGATTATAGGGATTATTGTTGACAGATATTGTCATATATGATAAAATTTTTTTAAAAATTTTTCCGCGTGGTTTATATTATGCGGTCGGAGGACGAAAAATTCGATGAAGTATAACGTTATGTTTAAAATTTTGATGCAGCTTTTAAACAAGCGGAAAGTTACGGCAAAGGAAATTGCGGACAGATACGAAGTTTCGGTGCGCAGCGTTTACCGGTACGTTGAAGAAATGATTGTTTGCGGCGTGCCTATTGACGTCAGCCGCGGAAGATACGGCGGACTGACCGTTGCGGACACCTTCCGTCTGCCGACGGGATATTTTACGCGCGAGGAATACGCGGCGGTAATCAACGCGCTTAACGCTATGAGTTCGCAGATTAACGACGAAAATATCGTTTCCGCAAGGGAAAAGCTTGAAAGTAAACAAAAAAGCGAAAAGCGCGAGCTTTCCGTTTGCGGTAATATTATTGTGGACGGCGGAACGTGGGGCGACAGCAAGAAGTTTTCCGACAAAATGCGCGTTTGCGAGCAGGCCGTAAACGAGAGCAAAAGCCTTTTAATAGACTATATCTCGCGCGGCGGTGAGCACTCCAAAAGGGTTATCGACCCACACCTTTTGATATTCAAACAGAACGTTTGGTACGTTTACGCGTTTTGCCACACCAAGCAGGAGTTCCGGACTTTTAAAATCGGAAGAATTAAGTCCGCCACTTTTACCGGGCAGGAGTTTACAAAACGGCAATTTACCCGTGACGAAATCGATTTGAACTTTTACTACTCCGATAAAGAACTTATAGAGGTCACCCTGGAAATAGAGAAAAGCTCGGTTGCCGACGCCGAGGAATGGCTGGGCATAGAGAATATCGAGCCGCGCGGAAACGCGCTGATTGCAAATATGACTTTGCCGAACGACGACGTACTGGTAAATAAAATTTTGAGCTATGGCGGCGCGGTTAAGGTTTTAGAGCCTAAGGAGCTTTGCGACAAGGTTAAAGCCGCAGCTAAAAAGATTTACGAAGCGAATTAAAATAAGCGCGGCGCGATTATAATCGCGCCGCGCTTTTAATATTTACCAGGGCAGAGTTTCTCCACCGAGTATATGAATATGCAAGTGGAACACCGTCTGACCGGCGTCGTCGCCCTGATTTATTATAAGGCGGTAACCGTTGGCAAGACCGTTCTGCTTTGCAATTTCCGGAATTTTGAACAGCATATACTTTACAAGCTCCTGTCCTTTCTCGTCCGCTTCGGACAAAAGCTTAAAGTGAGTTTTGGCTATTGCAAGAAGATGCACTTTTGCTTTCGGCTCGATATCCTTGAACACGAGCATTTTATCGTCCTCGTAAACCTTTGACGAAGGAATTTTACCCTCTATAATCTTACAAAACAGACAGTCGTTACTGAGCATAATTTATTCTCCTTGATTTTGTTTTCATTATTATATATAAGCTTGCGCCGCAAACAGCGACGGCTCCGCCGACAACGCCAAGCGCTATCGCCCAGGGCAAGCCCTCAAAACCGCGCTCCCACGTGCCGACGTAAAACACACCGTCATCGTAGCTTATCTCGTTAAAGCCCAACACGGAATCGTTTATAATAAAATACTTGTAAGTTTCTTCCTCGGCTTTAAGATAACTGTATGCGTACCGCACCCCGTCGATTTCCACTTCTACGTTGTGCAACAGTGTTTCCGGCTCAATTTGGCCCGGGGTAAAGTAATTTTTGTAAGTGTAATAATAATCGTATCCGTCAACAGTTACTTTTTGCGTAAACTCTACCGTTTGACCGTCCACTTTGACAAACGAGTAATTATCTTTGTCGGGAACGCCCTTAGGCGGTTGCCTTTCGAAATCTGCGTTAATATGCAGGCCGTTCTGAACGAAGCTTATAAACTCGGCCTCGCTTTCAAATTCTTCCGTAATGAAATTGTAGCCGGGGTTGATATAAACCGTCAAAAGCGACAACGCGCTTAAAATAACTGCGCTGAACACTGCGGCAAGGTTGGCCGTATGCGAGTATCTGATTTTGATATTTTTCGGCGCGGGTTGCAGTTCTATATAAACTTGCTCGGTTTGAGCTTTGTATTCCTTTCTTAAAACGGCAAACACCAAAAACGCAATTCCGGCAGTTCCGCAGGCAATATAAACTATCGCAAGATAAATTTCGTCAAGCGGCATATCCCAGCAAAAGTGCAACGCTATGCTGAAAAGACAAACTCCCCAGAACTTAAAATTAATAAGCGGCCTTTTAAACTTTGCAAACGCCCAGCCTATAAACGCCGTCCATAAAATATGCGTAAAGAACGACGAGCCGCCGCGGCCTACGGCAATTTCCACCGCCGTGGTATAATCGGGATAAAAGCCGCCTTCGGACTTCCAGAAAATATAACCCATATCCTCGGAAACCGACATTCCGGCACCGACCGCCGCGCCAACTACAAGACCGAGAAGCGGATTTTTATTTTTGAAACAGAGTATCGCAATTATCGCAGGAACGGCTTTACCGAACTCTTCTAAAACAGCCGTCCATATAACTCCCGTCCAGCCGTTGCCGCCGTAAACGTAGTAACCGATATCAATTATAAATACCGAGGTCACCATACCTACGAGGAAAACCAGAATTACCGATAAAAAGCTTAAATCGCGCCGAGGGTAAAGCTCGTAGCAAAGCACCAGCGCCGTAAGGTTTGTAAAGATGCCGCCCGTCAAAACCGTCGTGGGATAACTCATTACGTTTGAAAAGAACGAGGCAAGCGTAATTATAGCAAACAGCGCTAAAAACACTACGAAAAAACGGGTGTAGACCCAGGGATATGCCGCACTTTCGTCGGTTTTACCGTCGAGGCCGCGCGTGAAAAATTCCTTATAATCATTGCCCGTTCGCGGACGGAACGTTTCGTAAAAAAACCTCTTTACGTCTTTTATTATTTTATTTTCATTCTTTAACGAGTTCTGCAAGCGCACCGTCCTTATATTTTGCTTGAAGCGCTATTTTGAAACTTTTTCCCACTTCAAGGTTATCGGAAACGTAAATCTTTATGTAATTACCAGTGTATCCCGTTGTATGTTCTCCGTCGTATTCCTCGGCTATAAAATCGTAAGTTTTGCCGATACACCCCGTAATATAGCGCGTTGAAGCCTCTTCCGCCGCTTTAAGTAGCCTGTGAAGCCTGTCCGATTTAACCGCAGGCGGCACGTCCTTCATTCGGTAAGCAACAGTTCCCTCGCGCGGAGAATATGCAAACGCGTGAACGCGTGCAAAGCCGGCTTCGCCGATTACAGAAAGGCTTTGTTCAAAGTCCCCGTCCGTTTCGGTTGCAAAGCCTGCGATAATATCGGTTGTTATTGCCGCGCCTGGGAAATGCTTATATATGAGTTCGCACTTTTGTAAATACTCCTCGCGCGTGTAGTGCCTGTTCATTGCCTTCAAAACGCTTGTACTGCCGCTTTGCAGCGATAAATGAAACTGCGGCGCAAAGTCGTAAAGCTCCTTTAAGGCAATTAAAAATTCTTCGGTTATTATATTGCACTCCAAAGAGCCGAGGCGAATACGCTTTTTTACTGGCCTTAACGCTTTGATAAGGTCGGTCAAAGTCACGCTATCGTAACCGTAAGCCGATATGTTTATACCGTTTAAAACAATTTCGGGGCAGTCCGTTTGCGCGATTTCCCCCAATATATCCTCGATTTTACGCGATTTTTCACGGCCGCGCAGATACGGTATTATACAATACGAACAAAAGTTGTTGCAGCCGTCCTCAATCTTTATAAACGCACGCGTCTTGGTCTGTTTGGGGAACAGCAGTCCGCAGTTTTCACCGCCGTGGTTTGCCGCAATTGCCGCAACCACTTCGCCCTTATCGCGCGCGCCCGAAACAAAGGTTACCCCCTTTTCCGTAAAGGCTTGTCCGTTCTTTTCGGAAGCGCAGCCGCAGACGTAAATTTGCGCGCTCGGGTTATACTTTTTAACCCGGGCAATGAGCTGACGGCTCTTTTTTTCCGCCTCGCGAGTAACGGCACAGGTATTAAGAACGTAAACGTCCGCAGGCCCGAGCTTGTCGCTTACCTCGAAGCCCTGCCGCTCCAACGCGGCCATTACCGAAGCGCTTTCAACCTCGTTCACCTTACAGCCGAGGGTAAACACAACGGCTTTCATTTGAGTTCTCCCAAAGCGAACGCCGTCAAAGCGCACACGGCTATTGCGGCGGTTTCGGCGCGGAGTATGCGCTTACCGAGCGAAATGCCTAAAAAACCGCACTGCTTTGCCAAAGCGTACTCGGCCTCGGAAAAGCCGCCCTCACTGCCCACTACTACCGCCGTAGAACCGCTTAACTGCGACATATCCCCGTCCGAACCGCTTAAAAACTCGCAGGCGAACAGTTTGTTATTATAGTCCTTAGCCGAGCTTAACGCGTCGCTAAGATTATTGAAATATTCTATTTTAGGAGCGCGCGAACGGAGGCACTGCTTTGCCGCCTCGCGCGCGACTTTTTTAAGGCGCTCCAACTTGTTTTCGTTCATATACGCCGAGCAGTACTCCGATGAGAACACGCCTATGCGAGATACTCCAAGCTCGCAGGCCTTTTGAACGATAAGCTCGGTTTTGTCGCCTTTAAGCGCGCCGCAGAGTAAATAAATTTCCGTTTTCGGTTCTTTATCGCCCTCGATTGCCCCTGTAATATGCGCAAGTAAACGGTGTTTTTCAATTTTTGAAACTATCGCCGAGTACTCCTTTCCGCTGCCGTCTAAAAGCACTATTTCAGTCCCTTCTTCTACGCGGAGCACGGTTTTTGCGTGTGTGAACTCCTCGCCTTCTAGATAGGTTTCGGGGCTTGTTAAATTGTCGACGAAAAATCTTTTGGGGGTGCTCATAGCTTGAACGACAGGGCGAACCACTCGCCTTCCTTTAATTGTTTTTCGAGTTTGAGATTTTGCGCGGTGAAAGCGTTTATTACCATTTGAAGTCGGCTTTCTATTATTCCGCTTAAAATGAGCGTGCCGCCGGCTTTCAGGTTTTTTGGAATGGACGGCGCAAGCGAACATAAAATTTCCGCCGTAATGTTGGCAAGCATTATATCGCCCTTGATGTCCGCATTATCCAAAAGGTTGGAGTGCGCTACCGTAACGGAATTTTTAACCCCGTTTATTTCAGAGTTGTGTTTTGCGCTTTCAACCGCAACGTAATCTATATCCGTAAGATAGGCGTATTTTGCGCCAAGCTTTATTGCGGAAATACCCAAAATTCCGCTGCCGCAGCCGACGTCTATACAGACGCTGTCTGGCGTTAAATACTCTTGAAGAAGTTTAAGGCACATTGCCGTTGTTTCGTGCTCGCCCGTGCCGAAAGCCATATTGCTGTCAAGCTTGATAACCTGCTCTTCGGGCTTTTTATCGTACGCTATCCACTCGGGGCAGACTACTATTTTTTCGCCTATATGTAACGGGCGGAAATGCGTTTTCCAGATTTCTATCCAGTCGTCGCCCTCCACCTCTCGCTTGGTACATTCAAGACTGCCGAGCGGCGTAAGCCCCTTGCAGTTTTCTTTAAGCTCGTCCA
>JAAUYR010000035.1 GCA_014805025.1 Clostridia bacterium
GACCCACTGCTTGTAGGGCAGTTGCTCTCCCAACTGAGCTAAGCTCCCAAAACGCTTAATTAATATATCAAATAAAAGTATAAAAATCAAGCGTTTTTATCAGAATTTTTTATTTTTTATAATTTTTTTGCGGACATAGTGCGTACTATTTTGCCGACCACTATATATAGTATGTCTGTTTTAGGAATTATGTTGCAGAAGCTGAAATTTTTTAAAATGACTGTATAAATTAAATCACGGCGGTCAATAAAGAACGCGTAAGCAAAATTCAAGGAGACCTTTTATGAAAAAGTTTTGTGCGTTTGCAATAGTAATTCTCGCGGTGGTTGCGACAATAGTTTACGTAGGCTCGAAAAACGTTACGGCGAGCGCCGACACCGAATACCTCAGAATTCACGTTCGCGCTAACTCTAACGAGCAGATAGACCAGAGCGTTAAGTACATAGTCAAGGACGAAGTAGTTAAATTTATTACACCTTACGCCGCGCAGTGCGTTGACAAGCAGACGGCGATAGAAGTTATAAGCGGCGTTTTAGGCGAAATCGAAGACGTTTGCGACCGCGTTTTAAGGGAAAACGGATTTACGTATACGTCAAGAGCGCAGGTTCGTCAGGAGGAATTCCCCACCCGTGTTTACGGCGACGTTACACTTGAAGCCGGACTGTACGACGCGCTTATAATAGAACTCGGCAGCGGCACGGGCGACAACTGGTGGTGCGTTATCTATCCCCCCCTCTGCTTCACTGCGGCAACCGCCGACGTCGAATACCGCTCTATTATTAAGGATATAATAAACAAGTTTTTCAACTGAATACAGCTTCCATTGCGGTAACTAAACCGAGCTTAAACCCTTCCTTGAAATATGATAATTCTACCTCAGCCATCATATCGCTGTGAATATCAAAAATTTTATTGAAAATATTTTTTTGCTCTTTGTTTAGCTTTTCGTAAATTTTATATTCTTCGTCCTTTAACTTTAAAAACTCTTTGCTCCTCTCTACATTATTTCTTTCCAAATAATTGTAATAGATTTCTTCAAATTTAGAATTCATAAGATAACCTCCAAAAATAATTATAATTCAGTTAAACTGAATTTGTCAAGTGTTTTAAATTTTTTGTGTTAAACTGAATTTATGAAATTTAAAGAAAGAATTGCAATAGCAATAAAGCAAAGCCGCTACTCACAAAAACAGCTTGCTGAAATGCTTGGAATATCCGAAAGCAATATTACAAACTGGAAAAACGGAGAAAACCTACCCTCTGTTGAAACATTATATAAATTATGTGAAATATTAGACGAAAGCGCCGACTACTTGTTGGGTTTGAAAGATTAGTTTTTAATAATGTTGCCGCCGCGAGCGAACGCTCGCGGCGGCATTTTTTATTTAAATTGTTTCCGCAGCACATAAAACGGCGAAGATACGAGCAAGACAAGGAAAGCGAGCATTTTTGACGGGGAGTTTACTTTTTGTAAATGACCCTAAAAAAGCGGAGCTTGACACCGTATTGCGAAGTGTATGCGCCGTTTTATTTTATTCGCATAATTTTTTTGCAGTTAATCATAATAATTGCAAGGGCGCAGGGTTAGCCGCGTCCAAAACATATTATTAGTACGCTCTCGATGGCAGAGCAAGGAGGAAAAATGAAAAAAGCACTTAGAATAGGCGCGGCGGCGGTTGCGGTAGCAGCTGTTGCGACAATCGGCGCGGTATTCAATTTAGGTAGTACAAGCGATGACTACGCTGTTACCCCCTACGTTCAGACTGCTGTTTTGAAGCAGGGTGCCAGCGGCGGCGAAGTTAAAGAATTACAGAGGCGTTTAAAGCAATGGGGCTACTACTCGGGCAACGTTGACGGTATTTACGGCAAGCAGACTGTTGAAGCGGTTAAATACTTCCAGCGCAAAAACGGACTTACGGCAGACGGCATTGCCGGAAAATCGACCTTCGAGGCTCTCGGAATGAACGATTCCGCAAGGGCGCTTGAAGGCTCGAACAATGGCAACAGCCAGTCTACGGGCAACTCCAACTACACCAGCTCGGATTTGTATCTTCTGGCTAAAACCATTTACGCGGAAGCGCGCGGCGAAAGCTATACCGGTCAGGTTGCGGTAGGCGCGGTTATTTTGAACAGAGTAGCCTCGTCCAAGTTCCCCAACACGATTTCGGGCGTCGTTTATCAGAAGCACGCATTCACGGCAGTTTCCGACGGTCAGATTAACCTTGAACCCGACAAAACGGCTATGAACGCGGCTCAGGACGCAATGAACGGCTGGGACCCGACCTACGGTTGTCTTTACTATTACAACCCGGCGGTAGCGACCAGCTCGTGGATATTCGGCAGACAGACGGTTACCACTATCGGTAAACACATTTTTGCAATTTAAGGAGGGGACTTTTAAATGAGTAAGAAAGAAATTTCAAGCGGAACCGAAAAGGCGGAAAGCCTTACACGCAAAAGCACTGCTAAAAAGCCCGCGGAAAAGAGCGTAAAAAGCAAAAAGACCGCGCCCGTAAAGCAGACCAAAAGCGTCGACAAGAAAAAGTCGAACAAGCGCCACGTTAAGCAGATAAGCGAAAAGAAGCGCAAAAGACAAGAGGCGCGCGAGCAGAAAAAGCTTGAAGCGGCTAAAATCCGCGCCGAAAAGAAGCAGCGCAAGCTTGAAAAGAAGCTTGATGCAAAGCAGAAGCGTCTTGACAGAATTGCGGCAATGAAGGAAAAACGTGCGGAAGCGCGCGAGAAAAGACGCGAGCGGCGCGATATGTTGAAGCACGAAACCAAGGAAGCTCGCTTAGAGCGTAAAAAGGAAGAGCGCGCGGCAAAGGTTCAGGCGCGCGTTGCAAAGCGCGAGGCTGCGCTTGCGGATAAGCGCGCTAAACGCGAACACCGTTTAAAGGTTCGCGCGGAAAAGAGAGCGGCCAAAAACGACAAGCGCCATGCGCCCGGCTTCGGCGGCTGGCTTGCGGCGGTTATCGCTTTGGGCGTTACCACCCTTGCTCTCGGCACGATGATGACTTTCGGCTGGCTGAACATGAACGGTATGGAAGCGGATATGGCTGCCACCCACACCGAGTCTATGTACGAGCTTAACTCTATCGTAGACAATCTTGACACCAACCTTTCCAAGGCGAGAGTTGCGAATTCCAGAAACGAGCAGGTAAGATTGCTTACCGAAATTGCCATTGAAAGCGAAATGGCAGAAACCATTTTGGAGCGTTTGCCCATGGAAACGCAGCTTACGCAGAACATGACCGGGTTTATCAACAAGATGGGCGACAGCGCGCAGTCTATGCTGTTTGCGGTTGCAAACGGTAAAAAGCTTACCGACAGCCAGGTTGCGACTATCGAGCATATGTATAAGACCAACCTTGAATTAAAACAGATTATTAACGAGCTTACGGCTAACACCAACGGCAAGGATATGCTTGCGGCTATGCGCGGCAAGGAAGACAGCCTTATGTACGTTACCTTTGGCGAGATAGAAAACAACACCGTTGAAACTCCCAAGGAAATTCACGACGGCCCGTTTGCAGAAAACATTAAAAAAGTAACCGCAAAGAACCTTGAAGGACTTGAAGAGATTTCCGAAAGCAAGGCGCAGGAACTTTGCAAAAAGTATTTCGAAGATTACGACGTTACTAACGTTACCTGCACCGGTGAAACTTCTGCCGAGCAGCTCAGTCTGTACAACGTAACCCTTACTACTCCCGACGGCGAGATGAGCGCACAGCTTTCAAAGCAGGGCGGCAAGGTTGTAGAGTTCAACAGCTACAAGGACTGCAACGACAAGAACTTCTCGGTTGAGCGCTGCATTGATATTGCGGAGGACTTCCTTGAAGACCTCGGTTACGATAACATGAAAGCAGTATGGACTAGCGAGAACGGCACTACCTGCAACCTGAACTTTGCTTACGAAAAGAACGGCGTTGTATATTACTCGGATATGGTAAAGGTTAAGGTTTGCGAGCAGCGCGGTATCGTTACCGGTATGGAAGCTTTGAGTTACGTGCTTAACCACACCGACAGACAAGTCGGTTCGGCTAAGATTTCCAAGGCGGACGCTAAGGCTAACCTGCACTCCGGCTTCGAGGTTGAATCCTCGCGCCTGTGTGTAATCCCCACCGACGGCGGTAACGAAGCACTTTGCTACGAGTTCTACGGCACTTACGAAGGCAGCACTTATTATATCTACGTTGACGCTAACACCGGCGACGAGATAGAAGTGTTCACCGTAATCGGCACCCAGCAGGGCAAAGCCTTAATGTAAGCGGCGTGTCGCCGAGCCAAGTATCTTAATTGCATTTATGCTTGACCGACCACAGCGCAAATCAAACTAAAAACGCCCCGAACGGCTGAGCCGTTCGGGGCGTTCATTTTTAATTTAAGCAATACCGCCGAATACGAAAATATTTACTAAAAGCAGCGAAACGCACAGCGCCACTACTATAAAAATTGCTATAAGCAAACCTTTTACGCCGGCCTTAAACATTCTGAACCTGAAAACGTACAAAAACGCAACTATTACATAGCCGGCCGCCATTATAAGCTTCGGAGTAAGCGTTCCTGCAAGCCCTTCAAGGTTGCGGAACATTATTGCAACCAGATAGAATACGGGTATTGCGACCGCCGCGTTCGTTACGGGCAAGCCCTCGTACGAGGTGCGCCTGCCGCAATTCGGGTCTCTTAAACGTATCTGCTCGGTTACGTCGAAGTACGCAAGCCTTATAAGTGCGCACAGCACGAAAATACAGAAAACAACTATGTAATACCACTCGTGCATGCCCATTCCGAAACCTATCATTACGGGCGCAATGCCGAAAGCGATTAAATCGCTTAGCGAATCTATTCTTTCGCCGAAGAGCTTATCCTCTTCCGTTCTGTTTTTGCGAGTCTTGGCTATCGTTCCGTCAAACGCGTCGCAAATACCGGAAATCCAAAGACAGATAACTCCGCCGTAAAACGGATAGCCTGCCGCAGAAAGGCAAATACCTATCAAAGCTGACACTA
>JAAUYR010000036.1 GCA_014805025.1 Clostridia bacterium
CCGATTTTTCCGCGCCGCTTTCGTCAAACGAAAACTGCATGGGCGCGCCGCTGTAATAGATATTGCCGCCCAAATTCTGGCGCTTGTGTAAGTGACCGAGCGCCGTGTAGTCGCTTTCTGGAAGCATATTTTTTGGAACGAGCCTCGTTCCGCCGAGGTCTATCTCCCTTTCGCTGTCGGAGGCAGAGCCGCCTGCAACGAAAATGTGCGATAAGAACACCGAAGGCAGTTTTTCGTCTTTGCCCTGCTCGCCAACGCTTATCCAACGGGACATTTTATCCTCGAAGCTTTCGTCGGACTTGCCCTCTTTAAAGCGCGCCTCGTTGGGGTAAGGCAGCATATTTATATATACTTTTTCGCCCTTTTCGTTCTGAAAAACCGCCCAGCCGCAGCCCGATTTTACGGGATAAGTTTTACCGCGCTTGGCGCAGTTTACCTCTTGCAGGTTGTTGCCGACGATATAAACGTTAAGCTCCTGCGCAAACGCAGTTGCCGCCGTTAAACGCACGTAATCGTCGTGGTTGCCGGAAATTATAACGACCGCGCTGTTTTTCGCAATTTCTTTTACGCCGCTGTAAAAAATTTCCTCGGCTTCGGCGGACGGAGTATACGTATCGTAAACGTCACCGGCAATTAAAACGAGGTCTACGCACTCTTTTTTGCATATTTCGCTTATTTCGGAAAGAACCGCGCGGTATTCCGCGTAGCGTTCCCTTCCCATAAGTTTTTTACCGATATGCAAATCGGACGTGTGCAGAATTTTCATAAGTTTTTTGCGGCAAAATGCGTTGATTTTTTCGGCATTGCCCTTTATAATAATGACTACGTTTTATTATAGACCTTTTAATAAAAGAAATCAAGCGTAATTTACGGAGTTTGAGGAAAATGCCCTTTATTTCGGTTTCGGACGAGGTGGCAAAAAAGTCGTTCACACAAGTCGAAAACAAGTTTATATCCAAGTATTTGCCCGTTTTAGAGCCGAATGCGGTAAAAGTTTACCTCTACGCGCTGTATATTTTTCAGAGCGGGTCGGCTTTTTATACGCTTTTTGACCTTGCAAAAAGCCTGGATATGACCGAGGAACAGGCAAAAGGGTATTTCGAGTATCTGGAAGAATTCGAGCTTGTGTCGATAGTATCCCTATCGCCTTTCGAAATTAAAATTCTGGACGCGGAAAACGTTTACGGCACGCCTAAAAAGTTCAAGCCCGAAAAATACGCAGACTTTACTAAGAGCGTTCAGAATATTTTGAGCGGCAGAATGATATCCACAAACGAGTTCAGGGAATACTTTATTCTTCTGGAAGAGTACGGGTTCGAGCAGAACGCGCTGATTATGATAATTAACTACTGCGTCAACTTAAAAGGCGCGGATATCAGGCTGCAATACATAAAAAAAGTTGCAAAAAGCTTTGCCGATGAGGGCTGCACTACCGCCAAAAAGGTTGAAGAAAAGCTTTCGGCTTATACATCCTCTACCCCTGCGCTTATTAAGCTTTTTAATGCGGCTGGCATTAAAAAGCAGCCCGACGTCGAGGACGACAAGCTGTATAAAAAATGGACTAACGAGCTTGGATTTGACGAAAACGCCATAGTTTGCGCGGCAAAGTGCTTCAAAATTAAGACCTGCGAAAAGCTTGATTCGGCGCTTGAAGAGCTGTTTAAAAACAGAAAGTTCGACGTTAAAGAAATTGAAGATTACTGCAAATCCAAGAACTCCGTTTTAAATTTAACGATAGATATTGCAAGAAATCTGGGCGTTTACGTGCAGAATACCGCGCCTTACGTTGAAAATTACGTCGGGGTGTGGTGTAACTTCGGGTTCACTTTCGAATGTTTAAAAACGCTCTCATCCTACTGTTTCAGGCACGGTAAAAACTCGTTCGAGGATATGGACGGGTTCGTGCGCAAGCTGTACGACGAGGGACTTGTTTCAGACGGAAGCGTAAACGATTATATAGAGCGCCAGAACGCCGACGAAAAGCTTATTAAAAATTTGCTTACCGCATGCGGACTTACAAGAAAGATTATTGCCTGGGACAGAGAAAGTCTTGCAAGGTGGCGAAGCTGGAATTTTTCCGACGATATGCTGTTTGCTGCGGCTAAAATTTCGGCAGGCAAATCAAACCCCACCGCCTATATGAACGGCGTTTTATCGGCATGGAAACAGGAAAACATTTTTACCGTTGATAAAATTTCAGCTCCTGCTCAGAGCAAGCCGACTGCTTCAACTCAGACGCGCGCCGACGTTGAGCGGCATTATTACGATTTGCGCCACGCCGCCGAGGAACGCGCCGAGAAAAAACTTGCCGAGGCCATGTCAGACGAGATTTACAGCAATATAAGAAAACAGCTTAACGAGCTGTCAATAGAGCTTGCTTTTGCCGAAATCCGCGACAAGGACAAAGCGGAAAAGCTGACAAAACAAGTTGCCGCCCTTGAAACCGACGGCGACGAAAGGTTGAAGTTATTGAATATTGATAAAGCCGACTTCCAGCCCAGCTATTCCTGCAAAAAGTGCAACGATACCGGTTACGATAAGCAAGGCAAGCCCTGCGAATGTATGAAAAAGTTTTTAAGTAATATTTAAAAATTTTTAAACTTAACTCAAAAATGCTTGTATTTTTATTACTTTTGATATAGAATTAACAGGCAATGCAGAGATGGCGGAGTGGTCGAACGCGCACGACTCGAAATCGTGTTACGGGCAACTGTACGGGGGTTCGAATCCCTCTCTCTGCGCCAAAACCCGTCGTAAATTTATGACGGGTTTTTAATTTATTATGAATACTGTTAAAAAACCTGCAATTATATTAATATCAATTTCCATAGCGTTGCTTATTCTCTCCTTCGTGTTTACTATCTTACAAATTACCGTAAAGCGCAAATACGAGTTGGATTACGAGCGCGTTACGGCAACCATTACCGGCGTTAATACCGAGCATGTTCAAGGACACACCAGGTATTATTTTTGCTACTCATTTGAAGTTAACGGCAATACCTACAAAGTACAAGACGGTTCGGGAATATCATTTTGGCAAGCGAGAAATTATAAAAGCTATTTGGAAAAGCAAGTCGAAATTTATTATGATTTGAAAAATCCGAATAAAGTTGTCAGCGTTGACAGCAGCGACACTTTCTCATTAGTATCGGTAACCTTCTTCTCCTTTACCGTAATTTTGTATACGGTTGGGGCAATGCTCTTATTGCACAAAAGCAACAACGCTTGGCTGAAAAGGTTTTTAGTTATTTGGTTGCCTATTTCGATTATAAGCATTGCCTCTGCCCTATTGTTTAGCCTGGCGCTTCCAACGGGCGGCTTTTCAGACGTGTTTAAAGAGATTTCCGGCTCGATAGGATACACCGTAATTGCAGGAGCTTCCGTTTTAGCCGTGGCATGCGATTCACTTATAAATATAAAAGCAAAAAAAGAACGTATATTATGAATTTTCCTGTAAAAACTTTTGAAATTAACGGCACAAACGGCGAAGTTATCAGACTTGAAATAACCGAAGTGTACGGGTTTCCGAACGAAACTTCGTTCAGGGGCGGTTACGACGTTAAATGCAGTCTTGAAATTGCCTGCGGCATTTACAGCACAAAAACCGACTGCTATTACTCATCTACGGGCGCGATTTGTGAATTTTACAATCAATTAAAGCAATGCTACGATACATTGAACGGCAAAGCGCACTATGAAGTTTATTGCGCGGAAAACGATTTGATTTTCGAGGTATTGTTCGACAGCGGTAAAGCCCAGGTTAAAGGCAAGTATCAGGACGAACCTATGACTAAAAACGTTTTGCATTTTGAGTTTTTATGCGACCAGTCGTACTTTAACGAAACTTTAACCGACTTAAAAAAGGCAATAAATTTGTTCGTTATTTAAAAGAGTGCGAACCGCAAAAGCGGTTCGCACTCTTTTATACTTTAATTAATTGACTTATTACGGAATAAATTATATAATTTGTATATGCTGAATTTACAGAAAATTTACGACGCGCGAAAGGTGCTTAAAGAGTCAACAAGAGTTACGGACGTAATCTACTCCCCTACTCTTTCCAAACAGAGCGGCTCGGAAGTTTATCTTAAAACGGAAAATTTACAGCTTACCGGCTCGTTCAAGGTTCGCGGAGCTTATTATAAAATTTCCTGCCTTTCCGAAGAAGAAAAAAGCAAGGGCGTTATTGCCTGCTCGGCCGGAAACCACGCTCAGGGCGTTGCGCTTGCATCCAAAAAATTCGGCATTAAGGCAAAAATATGTATGCCTGACGGCGCGCCCATTTCCAAGGTTGAGGCAACCAAAAGCTACGGCGCGGAAGTTATTTTAGTGCCCGGCGTTTACGACGACGCGCACAACGAAGCAGAAAGACTTAAAAAGAAACACGGCTACACCTTTATTCACCCTTTCGACGACGAGGACGTTATTGCCGGACAAGCTACGATAGGTCTTGAAATTTTAGAACAGCTTGAAGACGTTGAAGCAATAATTGTGCCCGTCGGGGGCGGCGGACTTGTTTCGGGCATTGCTTACGCTGTTAAAACGTTAAAGCCCGAAGTCAAGGTTTACGGAGTTCAGTCGGCAGGCGCGCCGAGCATGTTCAACTCCGTTCACGACCATAAAATAGAGATACTCTCATCCGTTTCTACCATTGCGGACGGCATCGCGGTAAAAGAGCCCGGCTCGCTTACGTTTGAGCTTTGCTCCAAATACGTCGACGATATTGTCACGGTTACCGACGACCAGGTTTCGGCGGCGATTTTGGCGTTAATAGAAAAACAAAAGATGATAGCCGAGGGCGCCGGCGCGGTATCGCTTGCGGCGGTTATGTTCAATAAAATTCCGGAGATTGCCGGCAAAAAGGTTTGCTGTGTGATTTCCGGTGGAAATATAGACGTTACCATACTTTCGCGCGTTATAAACCGCGGTCTGCTTATGACCGGCAGGTGCTGTACGCTTACTTTGGAGCTTTTGGATAAACCCGGGCAACTTGCCGAAGTTACAAGCATTATTTATCAATGCGGCGGCAACTTTACGGGAGTTTTACACGAGCGCGCAAACAAAGGCTCGGATATAAACGACTGCTACGTTAGTTTGCAGATTGAAACAAAGGACTTAGCTCAGATTAACCTGATTAAAAAATCGCTGAAAAAGAGCGGTTTTAAATTGATATAAAGGAGATTAATTTATGAAAACCGTACATACGGACAAAGCGCCTGCGGCAATAGGTCCTTATTCCCAGGCAAAAATTGCAGGTAATTATATGTTTGCTTCGGGACAGATTCCCGTCAGCCCCTTGACTTCCGCTATCGACGATAAGACTATCGAGGGTCAGACCGAACAGTGCTGCAAAAACGTTGAAGCGCTGTTAAAGTCGCAGGGGCTTACGTTTGATAACGTTATTAAAACCACTTGCTTTTTATCGGATATCGCGAACTTTGCGGCGTTTAACGGCGTTTACGAGAAATATTTCACCTCTAAGCCGGCAAGAAGCTGCGTTGCGGTTAAGGATATTCCCAAGGGCGCGCTTGTAGAAATCGAAATAATTGCCGAGCTGTAAAAAACAACACAACATTTGTTTTTGTTGACTTTTACGCATAGGTTATTTATAATGTAACAAATCTTTCAGGAGAAAAAAACTTAATGAAAACAGCCATTATCACAGACAGCAACAGCGGAATTACGCAGAGCGAAGCAAAACAGCTCGGCATATCCGTTGTGCCCATGCCCGTTCTTATTGACGGCGAACTTTACTTTGAAGACCTTACCTTATCGCAGGCACAGTTCTACGAAAAATTGAAGTCGGACGCAAACGTTTCCACCTCGCAGCCCAACCCCGTAGACGTTGGCGAGTTGTGGGCGAAGGCGCTTGAAAGTTACGACGAAGTTATTTACATACCTATGTCCAGCGGACTTTCGGAAACCTGCCACACCCTTCAACACTACGCCGAAACCGAGGAGCAGTTCAAAGGTAAAGTTTACGTTGTGGACAACCAGAGAATTTCAATAACTCAGCGCCAGAGCGTTATGGACTCTTTGAAACTTGCCGAAGAAGGCAAATCCGCAAAAGAAATTTACGACTACTTAATGAATACCAAGATGCAGTCGAGCATTTATATTATGGTAGGCACGTTAAAATACCTTAAAAAGGGCGGCAGACTTACTCCCGCCGTTGCGGCAATAGGCACGTTGCTTAAAATTAAGCCCGTATTGCAAATTCAGGGTGAAAAGCTTGACCAGTACGCCAAGGTAAGAAAGCTTAGCGACGCCAAGCAAACAATGATAGACGATATAAAAAAAGATTTCAGCACAAGATTTAAAGACCTGTACGAAGCCGGCAAAATGACGCTTGCCGTTGCTCATACGGAAAACTTCGAGGAAGCGGAAAAGTTTAAAGACGAGATTGTGGCGGCATTCCCGAAAGCCGAAGTTACTTTCGTCAATCCCCTCTCCCTCAGCGTTTCCTGCCATATCGGGCCGGGAGCACTCGCCGTCGGTTGCGCGGTTAAATATTAATACTTCGGAGGAATTATGAAAATAGTTTTAATGGCCGACAGCAGCAGCGGCATATCACAAAAAGAAGCAAAAGAACTTGGCGTACTTATTGCGCCCGTACCCGTTTATATAAACGACGAGCAGTACTTTGAGGATTTGACTTTAACTCAGGAACAGTTTTACAAAAAACTGCAAGAGGACGCGAACGTTTCCACCTCTCAGCCCAACCCCGACACCGTAGCGGAAATGTGGGCTAAGGCGCTTGAAGATAACGACGCGGTAATTTACGTTCCTATTTCCAGCGGACTTTCGGAGACCGGGCATATTCTTGCAAAGGTTGCCGAAAACGACGAGCGTTTCCGCGGAAAGGTTTTCGTTGCGGATAATCACAGGGTATCCATTACCCAGCGGCAGAGCGTTCTCGACGCTTTGGCTATGGCAAAAGACGGAAAAACCGCGCAGGAAATTTACGATTATATGATGGAAACCGCGCCCAAAACAAGCATTTATATAATGGTTGATACCCTTAAATATCTTAAAAAGGGCGGCAGGCTTACACCTGCGGCTGCGGCTATCGGCACGCTGCTTAAAATTAAACCCGTTTTACAGATTCAGGGTGAAAAGCTTGACCAGTACGCCAAGGTGCGTAAAGTTTCCGACGCAAAGCGCACTATGATGGACGCCATCAAAAAAGACCTGACAACTCGCTTCAAAGATTATACCGACGCAGGCAAAATGACATTTGCAATTGCGCATACGAACAATTTAGCCGAAGCCGAAAAATTCAGAGACGAAGTTAAAGCGGAATTCCCCAACGTTGAGTTTACGGTTATTAAACCCCTTTCACTCAGCGTTGCCTCGCACATAGGCCCCGGAGCGCTTGCAATAGGCTGCGTTTCCAAATATTAAAATTTAATTTAAGCGCCCCGATATCGGGGCGCGTTTTTTTTGCTTTTTTGCATAGAATAGTTTTATGCAGGATATCGTGCAAAAAGTAAAAACTACGCTGAAATATTATTTCGATAAGCGGTTTTCGACAATTGCGGGGACGCTCGTTTACTTTCTTATAATGAGCATTACTCCGTTTATGCTTTGGCTGACCCTTGCTTTCGGCAACGTTGACGTAGGCAGATTTTTAGACCACCGCTTTCTTGACGGTGTAAGCCCGTTTCTACGCTATCTTAAAAGCTCGGCGGAAAGCGCGGCAAGCGGTGCCGGACTGTTGTTTTTGGCGACCTCGCTGTACTCTTCTTCGAACTTTTTCTATCACTTGCGGCGAAGCGGCGAAATTATTTACGAGAGCACAAATTTAAAAAGCGGATTAAAACTCAGAATAATGTCGCTTTTACTGATAGTTGCGGCGATTGTTTTAGTTGCTTTGACGGCAGGAATTTCCGTTATAGGCACGGCTTTTCTTAACCGGTTTATGTCGAGCGTTGTATCCGACGCGGTTTCAATCGTGTTTATGACGGTGCTGATGTTTGTAATTGCCGTGATACTGAATATTTTTGCCTGCCCGTATAAAATGAAACCGAGCGAGGCCGTTACGGGGAGTTTGCTTACTACTGCGCTTTGGCTGGTTCTTACAATAGGCTTTGGCGTTTATATGAATTTGGCTTCCCCCGAAAGACTTTACGGAAAAATTGCTTCGGTCATTATTTTTCTGCTTTGGTGCTACGTTATGATGAGCTGTTTTGTTGTGGGAATGATAAATAACGGACGGTTTAAAAGCCCCTCCGCCTTCGTTAAAACGCCTTTGCCGTTAAAAAAATAAAAAGCCTTCCGTACGGAAG
>JAAUYR010000037.1 GCA_014805025.1 Clostridia bacterium
CAACCCTCGGCGAAATGGAAGTAACTCATTTTTCCGACGGTGAAATTTACGTACGTTTTGCAGAAACCATACGCGGTATGGACGTGTTCCTCATTCAGTCGACGAGCGGCCCCGTAAATACCAACCTTATGGAGCTTCTCATTATGATAGACGCGGCAAAGCGTGCAAGCGCGGGCAGAATTACCGCGGTTATTCCGTATTTTGGCTACGCCCGTCAGGACAGAAAGGCTCGCTCGCGTGAACCTATAACTGCCAAACTCGTTGCCAACCTCATTACCTCCGCAGGCGCGGACAGAGTTCTGACTATGGACTTGCACTGCGCGCAGATTCAGGGCTTTTTCGATATTCCTTTGGACAACCTTGTCGGCGGCCCGACTCTTTACAATTACTTCAAACCGAAGGTTGACGAAAACTTCGTTGTGGTTTCCCCCGATATCGGCTCGGTTGCCCGTGCAAGAAAGGTAGCGGCGCGTATGGACGCGCAGATGGCTATTATCGATAAGCGCCGTCCCAAAGCCAACGTTATGGAAGTTATGAATATCATAGGCGACGTAAAAGGCAAAAACTGCCTTATGGTCGACGATATGATAGATACCGCGGGCACGATAGTTCAGGGCGCCAAGGCCTTGAAGGAAGCCGGCGCAAAAGAAATTTACGCTTGCTGCTCGCACGGCGTGCTTTCCGGCCCTGCGATTGAAAGAATTGCCGACTCGCCTATAACCGAGCTTGCAATTCTCGATACCATAAATATCCCTGAGGAGAAGATGCTTCCCAGTTTCAGGATAATCTCCACAGCAACGATATTTGCTTCTGCAATAGAAAACGTTTATCTTGATAAATCAATGTCGAAGATTTACGACTAGTTCACGAATTTTTGCGGCTATTCTGCGCCGTAAAAATTCCGTGATTTTAGCGGCTCTGCCGCTCTTGGCGCAATTTTAAGGGCAAACAATTATATAATTGCGCCAATTCACACCGCCGAGGTGGCAAAGCCACAAATTGGGTGCGCTTGCGCAAAAGCGTGGTTTTGCTTGCGCAGTGAATTAAAATAAAACGAAAGCCGCTTTTTAAGGCGGCTTTTTTAAAGGAAAGTATGTACGTTATAGTAGGGCTCGGCAACCCCGAGGAAAAATATTTAAAGACCTTTCACAACGTCGGCTACATAGCGGTGGGGGACGTTGCTGCAAAGCTTGGCGTAAAGTTCAAAAAAAAGGAGTGCGAGGCTTTCGTTGCCGAAGCTAACCTTAACGGCGAAAAAATAATTTTGGCCCGTCCCGTAACGTATATGAACGCAAGCGGCAGAGCGGTCAAGCAGCTTCTTGCAAAGTACAAGACGGATGCGGCGCACCTCATAGTTTTGTACGACGATTACGACCTGCCCAAGGCAAGCGTAAGAATACGCCCTTCGGGCAGCGCCGGCACACACAACGGTATGCGCTCGGTAATTGCCGAAATCGGCACGCAGAACTTTACGCGCATAAGAATAGGCATAAGGGACAGCGAGGTCAACATACCGCTTATAAACTACGTTCTTTCGGAAATAAAAAAGGAAGATTACGAACTGTTCATATCCGCATCTAACCGCGCCGCAGAGGCAGCCATTGCCATTGCAAGCGGTAAACCCGTAGAAGTGGTTATGACGAATTACAATGGGTAAACTTTGAAGGCTCGGTTTTTTACTTTTAACAACTTGCAGGGCGAGTACTCCGCCCTTGAAAACGACATCCGCCTCGGCACGCCGACGGCGGCTTTCGGTCTGTCCGAAGCGCACAAAAGCCTTATTGCTTCCATTGTTCAGGGCAAAGTTTTTTATATCACGGCCGACGCGGTTTCCGCGCAGAAAGCATACGACGCGATTTCCGTTTTATCGGGCAAAAACTGCGTGCTTCTGCCTGCCAAGGACGAGGTCGTTTTATACAAGGACGCGCTGTCCAAAGACGCGTTACACCGCCGAATATGTGCCGTTTACGGGCTTTTGAACGGTGCTGACTGCGTAATTTGCGACGTTGAAGCCATAATGCAGCTTTTTCCCTGCAAAATAGAGGCAATAACCTTTAAAAAGGGCGCCGATTACGACTATACTTCGCTTCCGCAAAAGCTTGTAAATATGGGCTACACCCGTGAATATGCCGCAGATAACAGGGGTAGCTTTGCCATTCGCGGCGATATTCTGGACATTTATCCCATAAACTGCGAAAACCCCGTGCGCATAGACTTTTTCGGGGATACGGTGGAAAAAATCCGCCCGTACGACTCGATAAGCGGAGAGCGGCTTGACGAGGCCAAGGAAATTACCGTAATAGCAGCAACCGACGTGTATATTTCCGCGGACGAAACGGCGGATATAAAAAGAATACTTGCCGCCGAAGTAAAGAAGAGTCCCGACGTTAAAGCCTACGAGCGTGCACGCGCAATAGAGGGGGATATATGCGAAAAGCTCAACCTAAATTCCCCGTTTTCGGGCGCGTCGTTTTTAACGCCGCTGCTCGATTGCACCCGTAATATATTCGATTTAATGCCCAAAGACGCGCTTATAATCTTTGACGAATGTAAAAATATTAACGACAGAGTAAACGGTATTTATAAAGAACATACCGAGCGCGTAAATGATTTAAAAAAGGGCGGAGAAGCTTTCTCTTTTTCTCAGCAGCAACTGCTTTCGCCCGAACGGCTTTTCGAAGGCTTTAAAAACTTCCGCGGACTTGCAGTGCAGACTTTTACTTCGAGCACTCAGTTTTTCCGTCCGCTTAAAACCTACAATCTGCGTTCAACGCCAGCGCCGTCGTACCTCAACGCAATGCCGCAGTTTATAGGCGACTGCAAAAGCTGGCTGCAAAACGGTTACCGCGTGCTTGCGTTTGCAGGCAGCGTTCAGCGCTACGACAAACTTTCCGACGAGCTTAACGATGCGTACCTGCCCGTGTACCCCGTACCCGACCGGCTTGAAGCTCTGCGCGGCGTTGCGGTCAGCGCGGAAGAACTTACTCACGGGCTTATTATTCACGAGTGCAAACTCGTAATTATCGGCAGCGGCGATTTGTATACCAAGTCGGTTACGAAGCGCATAAGAAAGCGCCGCGGCGATATGTTCGTCGCGCCGGAAATAGGCGATTACTGCGTGCACGAAAAGCACGGCGTAGGTAAAATTACGGGCACTCAGAAAATTGAAACGACGGACGGCATAAAGGAGTACGTTGCTATCGAATACAAGGGCGGCGATACGCTTTACGTTCCCGTCGAGCAGATGGACGTGCTATCAAAGTACGTCGGCGAGCAAAACCCGTCGCTTTCCAAAATCGGCGGTGCGGACTTTGAAAGGGTCAAGGAAAGGGTACGGCAGTCAATAAAGAAACTCGCGTTCGACTTAAAGACCCTGTACGCCGAGCGCACCGAGCGCAAGGGCTTCTGCTTCCCCGAAAACACTGTTATGATGCAGGAGTTCGAGGACGCGTTTTCCTACGAGGAAACCCCCGACCAGCTCGTTTCCATTGAAGAGATAAAGAGCGATATGTGCTCGGATAAAGTTATGGACAGGCTTCTTTGCGGCGACGTAGGTTACGGCAAAACCGAAGTTGCGCTCCGAGCCGTGTATCTTTGCGTGCTCGGCGGCAAGCAGGCGGTTATAATGTGCCCGAGTACCGTGCTTTCCGAACAGCACTACAATACTGCAACCGAGCGATTTAAAGAGTTCGGCGTACGCGTTGAAGTTTTAAACCGTTTCCGCACGCCCACGCAGCAGCAAAAGACTTTGCAGGCGCTTGCAAACGGCGACGTTGACCTTGTTATCGGCACGCACAGGCTGCTTTCTAACGACGTTAAATTTTACGATTTGGGGCTGTTGGTTCTCGACGAGGAGCAGCGGTTCGGCGTAGAGCACAAGGAAAAGATAAAGCACATCAAAAACAATATCGACTGCCTTACAATGACGGCAACGCCCATACCGCGCACGCTGCATATGTCGCTTGCAGGTATCCGCGACATCAGCACTATAAACACGCCGCCGTTAAAGCGCCTGCCCGTGCAGACCTACGTCGTTGAGGAGAGCGAAACGCTTATCCGCGACGCGTGCATAAGGGAGATTTCTCGCGGCGGTCAGGTGTTCATTCTCTATAACCGCGTTGAAACGATTTCGTCGTTCGCAGGCAGAATTGCAGAGATTGTCCCCGAGGGCAAAATTTGTTACGCGCACGGCAGAATGGACAGGGACGTTCTTGAAAACAGCGTGTTTTCCTTTTACCGCGGCGAAAAGAACATACTCGTTACGACGACTATTATCGAAAACGGCATAGACCTTCCCAACGCAAACACGATAATTGTTATCGACGCCGACCGCCTCGGCATTTCCCAGCTTTATCAGCTTCGCGGAAGAGTGGGCAGAGGTTCGCGCCTTGCCCAGGCGTATTTCACTTTCAAACCCGAAAAGATTATGACGAGCGACGCAGTAGAGCGTCTTAAAGCAATTATGCGCTTTACCGAGCTCGGTTCGGGCTTCAAAATAGCCATGCGCGACCTTGAAATTCGCGGCGCAGGCAACGTTTTGGGCGCGGAACAGCACGGGCATATGGATAAAGTCGGTTACGAGCTGTACTCCAAGCTTTTAAAGGAAGAGCTTACGGGCGACAAACAGCTTTCAACCGAGCTTGACGTAAAGGCCACGGCGTACATTCCCGAGTCTTACGTCGAAAGCAGCGCAGGCAGACTTGACTGCTACAAGCAGATAGCCGAAATCCGCTCGGTGGAAGATTACAAGCGCGTTTGTCTTTCAATTGAGGACAACTACGGTCAGATGCCGCAGGAGGTTTTAAACCTTTTGATTATCGCCGTTTTAAAGTCTTACGCATCAAAATTCAACGTCAAAAAGATTTGCGTAGACGGCAATTCCGGCTCGCTGGAACTTCCCTCGCTGAACTCGCTGAGCGATAACCGGCTTGCCGCAGCTCTTGAAAAGTTTGCCGGCAACGTCAAGCTTTCAATGGCAAAAGCTCCGCTTATTGTGTTCGACGCGGTCGCATCGCCCCCTAAAACGATGCTTGCAATGACAAAATTTTTAAAATTTGCAGTAAGTTTTAGCTAAAATTTACCAAAATGATTTGCTATCACGGTTTATTTGATATATAATAGATAAGTATTTTATTGCAATCATCTTTCGGAGAAATTTCATATGAGAAAGAAAACTTTAATAAGCGGCGCTATTGCAGCCTCTATAACGCTTGCCGCAACGCTCGGCGGTTGCTCGCTTGTATCAACGAACAGCTCTGCGGATATGGAGCAGGTTATAGCTACCGTAGATATTTCAAAGACGGCCGACTTCGATAAGGAATTCAGCGGTTACAAGTCGCAGTTCGACGAAGTTGTCGGCGAAACCAAAGTCATAAAAAGGGAGCTTGTATCATACTTTTTAAACGTAGGCTATTCGTACGTTCAGAACGGTTACAGTTACAGCGACGTGTTTAATATGCTCGTTGATACGCTCGTAAACAACGCGGTACTCACGCAGTACTCCACGATGTACCTTTTAAAGGGTATGGGCGACAGCGCTTTCCAAGAGTTTAAAAACCTTGAAACCACTACCGCAAAGTACGAGTACCTTCTCGGCGGCAAGGACAGCGACGACGTAAAAATCGCTGAGTACACGCTGTATTCGTCGTTAAACTCCGCTATCGACGCGCAGGAAAAGGCGCTTTTAGACGACGATAAATCGGACGCAGGCTCGGATACTCGCGCAACACCCGATAACGTCGATACCGAAAAGGAAGATTATTATCCCGACGACGGCAAGGGCGGAATAGACTATAACGTTTATACCGGTTACGAAAATTATCTTCTCGGCGACAGCGGCATTTACGCTAAGGACGCGCTTGAAGGTTCGACCCGTGCAACCCGTATAAGGGCTTACAACAAGTTTATAAGCAGCCTTATTTCCTATAACCTCGTTGACGCAAAGGAAGAGGATTTGCGCGACATAAGCTCGCTTGAATATATCCAGAACGAGTATATCAATCAGCTTAAATCCCGTATAATCAACAAGTATTACGATACTTACGAGGACGACCAGGAAGCGGCGCTTGTAAACGAGAATTACAAATACGTTCAGTCCGTTTACGACGACCTTAAAAAATGGCAGCAAAACAACTTTAAGGAAGACACTTTCTCAACTTCGATAAGCGAAATGTCGGACAGCTCGTTCATACTTTACGCACCCGAAACGGATAACGGCAACAAGTTCGGCTTTGTTTACAACATTCTGCTTCCGTTCTCGGCCTCGCAGAGCGCTCAGCTTACCAAGCTTCACAGCGATTACGCCGACGAAGACGTAGAAAGCGGTTACAGCAACGAATACTACGTTGCAAGAAACAACGTTTTAAAACAGATTCAGACTACCGACCAGCGCACGGCATGGTTCAACGGCGAAACCGAGTATGCTTTCAAAACCGATGGCAAAAAGGGCGTTGACCATTACGGCGCAAGCGACTGGCTGTTCTTTGAAAACAACATTAAAGCCACCGAAAGATACGAAAGCCTTTCCAAGTACGACGGCAGATACTCCTACAACGGCACTGTTGAAAAGAAAGACGACGGCAAATACGTTTTATTTGCAAACAAGCTTTCAATAGACGGTATGCTTTCGGAGTTTTCGAATTATATCGATTTCGTTCTCGGTACAAGCGGCAACGTTTCGTTCGTTTCGGATGAAAACGGCTTAACGTATTCGTTGGCAAACCACAACGATGCGTATTATAACGAGTCCGATAATTATTTCTACAAAGCAACCAAAAATGACGATGACAAGTACGAAATAGATTACTCCAAGTTGGTTTACGCAGTAGGTAAAGTCGGTGACTTCGACAACGCGGAAAACAGACAGAACTTACTTGTTAACGGTAAAAACGCAAGCGACCAGTACAAGGTGCTCAGCGCAGTAAACGAACTTCAATACGCTTATACGACCGATACGGGCGTGCTTTCGCAGTATCTCGGCTATACGGTTGAAGCGGGCGATACAAGCTATATCAAAGAGTTCGAGTACGCAGCTCAGCTTGCAATAGGAAAGGGCGCAGGCTCGTTTGCGGTATGCGCTGGCGATTATGGCTGGCATCTCATATACGTAACTTACGTATTTGACGTTGACGCGGCTCAGTACACCCCCGACTGGACTAATATCGACAAAGAAGGCACTTTCGAAAACTTGTTCTACGAAAGCATTAAAGATACGGCAATGCAGGACGTATCGTCCGTCCGCAGAAACTGGATAGTAAACAAATTCAGTAAAGAGGACGAAACGGTCGTCAAGTACCAGAACAGATATCAGGATTTGCTTGATTTGGACAATGATTAATGATTGAAATTTGGCAGGCCATAGTCCTTGGCTTAGTCCAGGGACTAACCGAATTTTTACCCGTATCCTCGTCGGGGCATATAGCGTTTTTTCAGCGCTGCTTCGGCATGACGGATATAACGCTGTTTTTCTCGATAATACTTCACCTCGGCACGTTGGTTGCGGTGTGCGTGGTGTTCTGGCGCGATATTCTTGCACTGTTTAAAAAGCCGTTCAAAACGTTAGGGTTTCTCGTGCTTGCGACTATCCCTGCCGCGATAGTGGGGCTGCTTTTGGACGATATTATCGAGGACGCAATTTTAAACGGCAGTTACTTCGGTATAATTCTTGCGGCGCTGTTCTTGGTTACGGCAACGGTATTGTTCCTTACCGAGCGCTTTGCAAAACGCCGTGCGCTTGAACTTCCGCTTTGTTTTAAAACGGTTATACCTATGGGCCTTGCTCAGGCGGTTGCAATTCTGCCGGGAATTTCCCGTAGCGGTTCAACTATTTGTGCAGGCACGTTTGCCGGCGGAAAGAGTGAAGAGGTCGCAAAATTCTCGTTTTTAATGAGTATCCCCGTAATTTTGGGGAGCTTCGTGGTCGAGCTTTACAAGGGCTTGCGCGATAACGAAATTCAGCAGAACTTTGTTGAAGGCGGCGCGGTCTTCGGTTGGAGCGTAGCACTCGGGTTTGTAATTTCCGCAATTGCCGGGCTGTTCGCAATTAAAATAATGTTAAAAGCTATAAAGAACGCAAACTATAAATGGTTCAGTTTATACCTCGTTTTAATAGCAATAACAAGCATGGTTTTGCAATTCACTTACTTTAATAAATAATTTAAACGCCGCGGCAAAAGCCGCGGCGTTTTTCTTGACAGTCAACTGTTATCATTGTATAATTACAGTGCTATGGAAGAAATATTAAAAGTAGAGGGGCTGACCAAGTCATTCAAGCAACCTAAAAAGTTTTTTAAGCAGCAGGGCGAGGCGGTGAAAATTGCCGTAAACAATCTTTCGTTCACGGTGGACAGGGGCGAAATATTCGGGCTTTTAGGCCCTAACGGCGCTGGCAAGACCACAACGCTTAGAATGCTTGCAACGCTTATCAAGCCGGATAGCGGCAACGCGTTTATCTGCGGAAAAAGCATAGTCTCCGACGAGAGCGCAGTTCGCCGCAAAATCGGGTTTTTAACGGGCGAGTTAAAGCTTGACGAAACGTTTACGCCTGCGTATCTTTTCGAATTTTTCAGCGATTTGTACGGGATTGATAAAAGCGTTTGCAAGGAGAGAATGTCCAGGCTGTTCCGGAAATTCGGCATAAACGAGTTTGCAACGCAGAAGCTCGGCAACCTTTCAACGGGTATGAAGCAGAAAACCGCACTTGTGGTATCCATTGCGCACGACCCCGAGTTTATCATTTTCGACGAGCCTACGAACGGGCTTGACGTTTTAACTGCAAAGGTCGTAACCGACTTTTTGCAGGAGCTTAGGGCAGAGGGCAAAACCATAATACTTTCCACGCACATTTTCAGCCTTGTAGAAAAATTGTGCGACAGGGTAGGCGTGTTAATAAACGGCAGGCTCGTCGCGCTGGACAGCTTGCAAAACCTGACTAAGGAAAAAAATCTTGAAGAAACTTTCTTCGAGCTGTACGAAAAAACTACGGGGGAAAGGGTATGAAGAACGTTCTTACAATAATCAAAAAAGAATTCACCCGTTTTTTCAAGGACAGAAGAATGGTTTTAATGATTTTTCTGCCCGGCATTATGATTTACGCGCTTTACTCTATAATGGGAACGATAACTTCGAATATTGCTCCGACAATAGATGACAAGTATCAACCCACGGCGTATTTTGTAAACCTGCCCGAAGGTCTGAACACCGACTTTTTTAATCTTAAAACCTATGACGGTATTGATGAAGCAAAAGCCGATATAGAGAACGGTAACCTCGATTTGGCGGTCGTTTTCCCTGCCGACTTCAAAGAAAATTACGCAGGGGTAAACCGTCCCGACGTAAAAGTTTATTACAATTCCGCTAATGAAACCTCGTCGTTCGGGTACGCGGTTGCAACTTCGTTTTTGAACGGCATAAACGCATTTACGATAAATGCAACCCCCGAAGAGGTTTATGATTTGGTCAGCGCCGACAGCTTGGCTACGAGCATACTTTCCATGCTGATACCTATGCTTATGTTTGCGCTTTTGGCTTCGTCGTGTATGGCGGTTGCGCCAGAATCCATTGCAGGCGAAAAGGAGAGGGGGACAATGGCGACTATGCTTATAACCCCCGTAAAGCGTATAGAGATAGTTCTCGGCAAAATTATAAGCTTATCGTGTTTTGCAATGCTCAGCGGTGTATCAAGCTTTTTGGGCGTTATACTGTCGCTCCCTAAGCTTTCGGGCGGAGTATTCAATTTAAGTTCGGTTTCTTACGGGGTCGGCGATTACTTTATGCTGTTAGGCCTTATAATTTCAATTGTTTTAGTTATGATTTCCGCGTTTTCGGTGCTGTCAACGCTCGCCAAAAACGTAAAGGAGTCTTCCGCGTTCATAACTCCGCTAATGATAGTAATTATAGTTTTGGGAATGTGCACAATGTTCTTCAAATCTCCGCACGTCGCAATGCATTTAATACCTTTCCTGGGCAGCGGAATTGCAATGTCTTCGATACTCGGCTTAACGGCTTCGCCGCTCGGAGTGGCGCTGGCAATTCTTTCAAACGTTGCCTTTGCGGCGGTTCTGATAGTTTTAATGGGTTTTATGTTCAAAAACGAAAATATAATGCTCAAAAAATAAAAAAATACCGCTCGCAAGCAACGCTTGCGAGCGGTAAAACTATTCAAAAAAAAGCTGTGCAGTCTTTTTTGCCGAAACAAGCCGAAGCGTAAACAACGCTGGTAGCTACTCCAAAGCTACCTTATGGCACACCGACGGAGCTGTTTAGTGCTGCTATATCCCTATCCTGACACGGTTCGCAGCGGTCGGTTGCATAAGACCTTGGTATCAACACCCCTGGCGTTGCGCAGCCTTCCACTTATTTCGTCGAGAAAGACAATTCGGTCCTGCTATAGCGGATTGCAGGTACAGGGCACCGCTAACTCCCCACTTAGCACAGTGTAACCATTTTAACAGAAAACTTTTATATTTGCAAGCAATTAGTAATAACTTGACAAACTTTTGCTCATAAATTAAAATAACTTTATTAACAACGAGGTGAAAAATTTTATGGCGGAAAATTGTACGCACGATTGCTCTTCGTGCGGAGAAAACTGCTCGTCGAGAGACAAGAAAAGCTTAATTAAAAATCCGCACGAGCTGAGCGATATTAAAAAGGTAATAGCGGTAGTTTCGGGCAAAGGCGGAGTAGGTAAATCTATGACCTGCGCGTTGCTTGCCGCGGCGGCTCAGAATTCAGGTAAGGTTACCGCCGTAATGGACGCAGATATTACCGGCCCTTCGATACCCAGAATGTTCGGAGTAACCGAAAGGGCAATGGGCAGCGAAAACGGCATACTCCCCGTAGTAACCGAAAGCGGAGTTCAGGTTATGTCAATGAACGTGCTTTTGGAAAACGAGGCAGAGCCCGTCGTATGGCGCGGTTCGCTGATTTCGGGAACGGTGCTTCAATTCTGGACGGACGTTATCTGGACGGGGGTAGACATTATGTTTATCGATATGCCTCCCGGCACTGGCGACGTGCCTTTAACGGTATTCCAGAGTATCCCTATCGACGGAATAGTGGTGGTAACAACTCCGCAGGACTTAGTCGGTATGATAGTTCAGAAAGCCGTCAATATGGCGCAGATGATGAACGTGCCCATTTTGGGTATAGTCGAAAATATGAGCTATATCAAGTGCCCCGACTGCGGCAGAAAGATATCGGTTTTCGGCGAAAGCAAGGTCGACGCGCTTGCGCTTGAATACGGCATACCTGCGGTTGCAAAACTGCCTATCGACCCAGAGCTTACCAAGGCTGCGGACGGCGGCGAGATAGAAAAGTTCGACAACGATTATTTAACCGACTTTTTAAAGAAAATTTTGAAAAAATAAAAATTCAAGCGGCGCGCAAATTAATTTGCGCGCCGCTTTTATTTCAGTCTTTTTTTTCGGGCAGATACTTCCAGTACCGCACGGGCATACTGTTTTTCATCTGCTTTTCGTGCGGCCGCTCCTTTATTGTAACGGCCTTATAATACTTTTTCCAAAGCGTTTCAAACGCTCGCTCGTACTCCGAAAGATAAATTTCCGCCTCGCCGGCATAGCCCATTATCCATTCGTGCCCGTCGTACATACCTGCAATTTTGCGCTTTAAATCGTGAATTACAAACCTTTCCGACTTAAATCTTTCGGCAAAGTGCGGCATAAGCAGCTCGGTTATATCGTTATCGGGCGAGTAGGGGGCGTAGAACGCGCCGCTTGCGCTTTCCATAAACCGCAAAAACCCTTTAATGTGGTGTATCTCTATTGAAACTTTGTGTAAAATATCGTTAAACTCTATGACTTCGGGCAGGTTATAAGCCTTTTTTACGGGCGATTTCCGCTCCATAATCCGCTTTATATACTCGAAGGCAATCTGTTCTTTGAGGCTGTCGCAGCTTCTCAGCGCCGTTATAATGTCGTATACGGCTTCGCTGTCGTATTTTTCAATGCCGCGTTTAACACGCAATGCCTTATTTTCATCGGCTTCAACGCGTATAACCTCGCTGTCAAGTGAAAGCTGTAAATCGCTTTCAGAGGTAATCAGACACTGACTTTCCTTAAACGCGTCGAATACCGCCGTAAAAAAGCAGAGGGGCGAGCCGTCCGTAATAAATATTCTCATATATTTCCCGTGAGAGCGGACAGCGCGGTTTCGGTAGTGGAGAACATAGAAAGCTGTTTTGAAACTTCGCTTCTGCCGTCCAAAAGCAGCGCGTATTTAACCTGCGCATAACTGTCCGCACCGTAAAACTTGCCCTTGCAGGTTATAAAGTGCTTTGCTCTCTTTAATACTATGCGCATTTTTTCAAGATTATCGAAGTCCAGCGCGGCAAATTTTCGCGCTTCGGTAATTTTATACGCGCTTTTTGCGCCGATGCCCGGTACTCGTAAAAGCATTTCCAAGGGAGCGGTGTTAATTTCTACGGGGAAAAGCTGCATATTCCGTAAAGCCCAGGCACATTTCGGGTCGTATTCTTCGGAAAGGTTTTCGTCCTCGCCGCAAATTTCGTCAACGTTAAAGCCGTAAAATCGGATAAGCCAGTCCGCCTGATACAGCCTGTGCTCCCTTAAAAGCCCCGCGCCGACCGCGGGCAGCTTACTGCTCTGAACTACGGGAATGTACGAGGAGTAATAAACGCGCCTTAAATTCATATTTCTGTAAAGCGCCTCGGTAAGCTTCAAAATCTGTCCGTCGCGCTCGGGCGAAGCGCCTATAATCATCTGAGTCGTTTGTCCGGCCGGCAAAGTATGCCGTCGCATTTTGTTTACGGTTTCGTAATCAATTGCCTGTTTTAAATTCTTCATAGGCAACAGCAAGCTCTGCTTCGTCTTTTGCGGCGCTAAAAGTTTAAGCGACTGCTCGCTCGGCAGCTCGATGTTGTAGCTCATTCTGTCAACGAGCTTTGCCGCCTTCATAATAAGCGCCTCGTCGGCGTGCGGTATGCCTTTTAAGTGAATGTAACCGTTAAAGTTATATACTTTTCTCAGCTTTAAAACCGTTTCGTACAAAAGCTCCATCGTCTTGTTCGGGCTTTCGAACACGGCGGAGGAGAGGAATAGCCCCTCGATATAATTGCGCTTGTAAAAGTTTACGGTAAGCGAGCATATTTCGTCGGGAGTAATGCGCGCCCTGCGCACGTCCGCGCTCTTGCGGTTGGGGCAGTACTCGCAGTCGTAAATGCACTCGTTGCTCATTAAAATTTTAAGTAGTGAAATACACCTTCCGTCGGGCGTAAACGAGTGGCATATACCCGACGCCGCGCCGTTACCGATTCCCCCGGGAACGTTTTTGCGCTTCGAGCCGGAAGACGAGCAACTTACGTCGTATTTTGCACTTTCGGTTAAAATTTCAAGCTTTTCTTCGTCCATCATACCGTTTTACCGTTTAATAAACATATGTTTACAAATTAAATTATAACACCCGAACGGAATGTTGTCAACGGTTTTACAAAAATTGACTTGCAATTTTTTTTATGTTAAAATTTGGCTATGGTAGAGTTAAGGGAAAACGGCAATCTTGCGTTTGAAATTTTTTCGTGCGGCAAGCTTGTCGGCGTAATCGAATATAAGAGTTTCTGGCAGGGAATGCCGTACTTAAGTTTAATACGCATAGCGGAAGAGTATCGCGGCAAAGGTATCGGCAGTGAGGCAATGCGGCTTTTTGAGGACAAGCTCCGCTCCGACGGCGAAAGGGCGGTGCTTGTTTCAACGCAGGTTGACGAGTGCGCGCAGCATTTTTACAGAAAGCTCGGCTATCGCGAGTGCGGCTGTCTGATACTTGAAGATACTCCGTTTTCACAGCCAATGGAGATGTTTTTCATAAAGGTCTTGTAAATTTCACAGGTATTTCATTATTGTTTAATATAATCGTATCAGGAGGAATGCATGAAAGTACTAATTGTTGACGATGAGGAAATGATACGCGGCGTGCTTAAAGAGTACGTAGAGTTCGAAGGCGGCACGGCGGTCGAGGCCGAGGACGGAATGCAGGCTGTAAGGCTTTGCCGTGAAAACGACTTCGATATAATTTTAATGGACGTTATGATGCCCAGGCTTGACGGGTTTTCGGCGGTAAAGGAAATTAAAAAGATAAAGAACATACCGGTAATAATGCTGTCTGCGCGCGGCGAGGAGTACGACAAACTGTTCGGCTTTGAAATCGGCGTTGACGATTACGTAACCAAGCCGTTTTCACCCAAAGAGGTTATGGCTCGCATACACGCGGTATTAAAGCGCGGCGCGCAAGCGGAAACGGACGATATAGTTACTTTCGAGGGGCTTAAAATAGATATGATAGGCCGCAATGTTTACGTTGACGGCGAAAAAATAGAGCTTACTCCCAAGGAATACGAAATACTGTTTTACTTTGTAAAAAACAAGGGCGTAGCGTTGACGCGCGAAAAGCTTTTAATGGACGTGTGGGGCTTCGATTTTTACGGCGACGACAGAACGGTGGATACGCATATAAAAATGCTGCGCTCAAATTTAAAGCAGTACAGAAAATTCATAGTTACTTTAAGAGGCTTAGGGTATAAGTTTGAAGTCTGATAAGGATAAACAACTTAAAAAAATAAAAAGACCGAAAAGCGTACACATGGCAATGTGGGGCTATTTTTGCCTGCTTGCGGTAATCTTGATTTTGCTTGTTGAGATTATCTTTTCAATTGTGGTGACGCTTTCGTTTTCCAGCAACGCCGAGCGCAGGGTAGAGCTGATAGGCAGGGAAGCCGCGGAAAATATTGAAACCTTACAATCAAATTTAGAGCGTTACCGCGCCGAGGGCGTAATAGTATACCTTATAACAGAAAACGGCGAAATCATTCTGCCGGAGAACGCACCCTCTGCGGAAAACGACGAATGGCTGATAGTAGAGCTTTCAAACAGAGTTTCAACGGCAGCCGTCGGCACGGAAATTTCCTTCCGCTACGGCGACAGAATAAACTGCGCCGAAGTGGTGGAGTTTAACGGCGAGCGCTGCTTTGTGCTTGTAAGCTATTCGTTGCAGTTAATAAAAGTTTCCGTACGGCATATGCAGTTGTACTTTTTGCTTGTGGGAGTAATACTTCTGTTAATTGCGCTTTTAATTTCTTACGCGTTCTCTACAAAGTTAACTTCGGGGCTTAAAAATATGAGCGATACGGCGGTTCGGCTTGCAAAGGGCGATTACACCGTGCAGTTTACCAACGCCGATTTCAGCGAAATGGCTCAGCTTTCCGACACTTTGAACTACGTTCGCGACGAGGTCAAAAAGAGCGAGGATTTCCGCCACGAAATACTTGCCAACGTCACGCACGACTTAAAAACTCCGCTCACCATGATAAAGGCGTACGCGTCTATGATTAAGGAAATTTCGGGCGATAACAAGGAAAAGCGCGATAAGCATTTGCAGGTTATAATAGACGAGGCGGACAGACTTACGGGGCTTGTCAACGACGTTCTAAGCGTATCCAAAATCAGCTCGAATATGGACGAAATAAACCCCAAGGTTTTCAACCTTACCGAGCTTTTGTACGGCATAATAAACAAATTCGGCTATTTGCAGGAAGCGCAGGGGTATAGCTTTATGCTGGATATTGAACAGAATCTTTACACCCGCGCCGACGAAGAGAAGATAAGCCAA
>JAAUYR010000038.1 GCA_014805025.1 Clostridia bacterium
CACCTGCCTTCGCGTACGCCCTCCTGACGGCGGGGCGTGAGGGAATAATCCTTGTCCATTTTTTCGTCTAAATTTTCCGCAAGCGATTTAACCATCGTTTTTGATGAACCGCCGGCTATTACGAAATAATCGCATAAACTCGTCTTTTCTTCCACGGCGATATAAACTATCCCCTTGGCCTTTTTAGAAGATAACAACTCGCAAATCAAAAGCGTTTTTTCCTTACTGTCCATTTTTAGTCTCCTTTAAATACTCGTAAGCTCTGCGCGTCAGCGGATAAACGGGCTTGCCCGATTTTGAAAGATACTCAACCTGACTTTCAAGCGCGGCATATAGACATTCGTCGATATCGCGGCTTAAAAGCTTTCGCAAAGCTTCAACTCCGTCAAAGTCGCGCCCCTCTTCCAGAAGGTCGGCAAGATAAATAAGCTTTTCTATTCCGCTCATATTTTCGCGGCCGCTCGTATGATAGCGCACGGCGTTCAAAATATCTTTATCCTTTATACCGAAAGTATGCTCCGCAACGAAAGCGCCGCTGTACTGGTGAACTACGGGCGCAGGCACGTTCTCGGGACACTTAAAGCCTTTAAGCTCGGGCGCGGAGCTTTCAAGATACTTCGCGCAGTCGTGCAAAGCGGCGGCCGTAATTGCGTCAATTTCGTAGACGTTCACCCTGCGGCAATTCTCCGCCGCGGTCACTGCAACGCCTACGGTATGCCGCCACCTTTCCTCGGTTAAATACTTTTTAACGGGGGCAAGTTCGGGCAAATAATACAATTGACCGTGGGATATGTGCCGTTTAACGGCCTCGGGAACGTACGGCGATATATCCTCGCCGAGGGCGGCAAGAGCACGCACGCGCGTTGAGCTTACCGCTTTTCCGACGTAGCCCAAGACTATCAGCTCTTTATTAAACCGCGACATAAATTTCTTTATTTTCGCCGCACTCATAGCAGCCTCTACTCTGGTGCAAACTATGAGGGTTACGCACTTTAATATCTCTTCCGGCTCGCGCCACAGGTGAAAGCCGTCTAAATTGTCCGAGCCGATTATAAAATACAGCTCGTCCTCGGGGTACAGCTTTTTAAAGTGCCGACAGGTTATATACGAATAGCTCACTCCGCCGCGCTTTACCTCGTAGTCGGAAACTTCTACGCCCTCGATGCCGTCAAAGGCAAGGCGGCACATTTTAAGTCTGTCCTTTGCGCGCGCTATCATACTGCCGCTCTTGTGCGGAGATATAAACGTGGGCATAATAATTATCTTATCCATCCCAAGCGAGTTCTTTGCGGAAAGCACAATATTAATATGTTCGTTATGCACGGGGTTGAACGCCCCACCGAATATTGCTATTTTCATTGAATAAACTTATATTTTGCGGTCAATAACTTAAATATGAAAAGATTAAATTTACCGCTTATTTTAGACACACTGTTTGCTGCGCTATGCGCGTTTTTGTTGTTTTTTACCGCCTTACGGTTTTATACGAAAAGCGCGGTTATAGGTTTGGCGTTCGGGATATGCGCAAGTCTGTTGTTCGGCGCGTTGGGATATCTGTACATATCCTCCAAGCAAAAAAAGAATATGCTGATATCACGCGACGAACGCGAGAAAAAACTGCTTGCTTTACACCTGTCGCTGTCCTCCGACTACTATATAAGGAATTTACTTAAAAAATGCCTTGGGGAAGAAGCCAAAATCCACGGTAAACGCATAATACTCGGGGGGCAAAGCTGTTTTTACGACTTTAAAATGCAGCCGCTTTCCGAGGACGATATAGCGCGTATAATAAAGTACAAGTGCGATACCGAAAAGGTATTATATTGCTCGCGCCTCTCGCACGAGGCCGCCGTGCTTGCCGAAAACTTTTCTATAAAAGTAATAGGTATAAACGAAGTTTACAAGCTTTTAAAAGAGAAAGAACTTCTGCCCGAAAAATACGTTTACGAAGAGGTTAAAAAAGTAAGCCTGTTCAAAAGAATTAAACTCAGGTTTTCGCGCAGGCTTGCCGCTCCGCTGTTCTGGTCGGGCGCGGCGCTTATAGCTTTAAGCTACGTATCGTATTTCCCCATATACTATATTATAAGCGGAGGAATAATGCTTATACTCTCCGCCGTAGCTCTTATCTTCAATTAAGCTCTATATGCTCGATATCCTGCCTTTTGGACTTGCGGTATAAAACAGCCTTTCTGCCGATTACTATTACGCACTCGGCATTGAGCTTTGCCGCAAGCTCGCGGCCCACTTCCTTGGGGTCACCGTCGCAGTTTTCGAGAATACTTATTTTTATAAGCTCGCGCTTATCCAAACAGTCCGAAAAGCTTGCAAGCATATTTTCGCCTATTCCGTCCTTGCCCACCTGTCCTATCGGCGACAGGTTAGCGGCAAGGCTCTTTAATTTACTGCGTTGTTTTGATGTTAACATAATTTCCTCTTACGGTATATATTCGAATTCTACGTCGCCGATACTTATAGTATCGTTTTCCTTTATGCCCATCTTTTCAAGCTGGGTAATTACTCCCTTTTCGCGCAAAATCTTCTGGAAATACGCCATTGAATCGGGGTCGTTCAGTACTACGTTGCGGCAAAGCATATCTACGAGCGTGCCGACGATAACGTAAACGTCGCCGTCCATATAAATTTCAAAGCCGAGATTTCCGCTCTTGCGGTAGGTGAAGCTTTCGTCGCTTTCCACTCTCTGTACCGACGGAAGCGTTTTAAGCTTATTGAAAATTCCTTCTATAAGCTCTTCCGTTCCCTCGCTGCTTACGGCGGTTACTGTGAAAATTTTGTACCTTCTGCGGTACTTGTTTTTGAACGCTTTAACGTTTTCTTCCGCGCCGTAAATATCGCACTTGTTGAGCACTATTATCTGGGGGAGTGCCGCAAGCTTTTTACTGTAAACTTTAAGTTCGGAGTTGATTTTTTTGAAGTCCTCGACGGGGTCGCGACCCTCTACTCCCGAAACGTCTATAACGTGCACGAGCATGCGCGTGCGCTCGATATGCCGCAAAAAGTCGTGCCCGAGTCCGGCACCCGAAGCCGCGCCCTCGATAAGGCCGGGGATATCCGCCGCAACGAAAGAATTATCGTAGTACTTTACAACACCCAAATTCGGCGAAAGAGTAGTGAAATGATAATTTGCTATTTTGGGCTTAGCCGCAGATATTTTGGAAAGCAGCGTTGATTTACCGACGTTGGGGAAGCCGATAATGCCGACGTCGGCTATAACTTTAAGCTCCAAAGCAAGAACGTGCGGCTCGGTCTTTTCGCCCTTTTGCGCGAAGTTGGGCGCGTGTCTGCGCGAGGTTGTAAACCTGACGTTGCCCTTGCCGCCTCTGCCGCCCTCTGCTATGAGCTTGGTTTCGCCGTCCTCGAACATATCCGCAATGACCGTGTCCGTTTCGAAGTCTTTAACGACCGTGCCGAGCGGAACTTTGATTATAACGTCGTCGCCGCCGCGGCCGAAGCACTTGTTAGTGCCGCCGCGCTCGCCGTCGCCCGCAACGTATTTGGAAACGTAGCGGAAAGACAACAAATCGTTTATGCTTGCGTCGGCCTTGATATAAATATTTCCGCCGTTGCCGCCGTCGCCGCCGTCCGGGCCGCAGGCAGGCTTGCCCTTGTACGACTTAAACGAGTTCATTCCGTCGCCGCCGTCGCCCGATTTAATTGTTATTTTAACCTTGTCGGTAAATAAATTTCTGTCTGCCATAATCAGTTTTTATATTTTAATACGATTTCGCCGCTGTCCTTAATCTGTTTGAAAAGCTTTATAATTTCTTCCGAAGATAAATGCGCCCTGAGGTTTGCCGCCGCGCTTATTTCGTCCGCGCTCAAAAGACTTTCCTCTCTGTCCGCATAAGAGCTTTTTATATCTATTGCGGGGAATATCCGCTTTGCCGCAAGCTCGGGCGAAAGCGTAACGCACATATTCGCAAGAGAAACGTACCGCTCGTCCGCAAGAGTTGATACGACCGTTACAGAGCCGCCCTCTTCCGCGTTGCACGCACAGCACAAAAGCCTATTAATCTCTTCCGTTGCGACGTTACTTGACGCGCGTCCGTCGAACAGCAAAAACACGTCTTCGCCCTCTTCGCACAGGCGCTTGCAGTATTCCATACAGAGCCGTGCGGTTTTAAGGTGCATATCTCCGCTCATATCGAACGTCGAATAGAAAAGCTGAGCCGATTTATAAGAACGCTTGAAATCGGTAACCTCTTCCGGGCGAGCGTCCACGAGCAGGAAAACTACTTTAATTTGCGGATAATTCAATGATATTCCGGCACCAATCGATTTTATAAGCGAAGTTTTGCCAGCCTTTGCAGGGGCGCAGATAACCGCTCTCTGACCCAACGCAAGCGGCGCGAACAGGTCTATAATTCTGCAAGCCGTGTCCTCGCCGTTTGCCGCCGTTTTTACGTTAAACGAGGGATATACGGGGGTCAATTCGGAAAACCGCCTGCGGTTTGAAGCGTTTTGAACTGGTTTTCCGTTTACCGAAGTAACGCTCATAAGCCCGTAAGCTTCCTCGCTGTTTCTGCGGCGGCACAGCCCCTCGACCGTATCGCCCTCTCTCAGCGAGTATCTGTTTAAAAAAGATTCGTGTACGAACACGTCGTTTTCCGGCGACGATAAAGTTTTGTTGGTTCTTAAAAAATAATACTTACCGTTTAAGTCGAGCACCCCCGATAACACAACGTCGTTATAGGTTTCCGCCCCACTGTCGCAAACCTTTAAAACCTGCTTTTCGCCGTCCTGCGGCTGACCGCCGAGCGCGATATAATACTCTCTGCAAGTTTTTATGTCGGCTACGAGCTGCTCGTCGAACTGCTGGGACTTGGGCGGAGCGCCGCGAAGCGACGGCGGCTCGGGCGCGGTTACGTTTTGAGCGATTTCCAAAATCGCTTCGGTAACGCGTGATTTTTTGCCGTCCGCCGGGCGGTGAACGCCTACCGCACGCGCAACCTGACGAAGCTCGTAAATATTAAGTTTTTCAAGCCTTGACTTAATATCTTCAAGTATCCGCTCTTCGCGCATTTCAGCCTCTCCTTAAAACTACAATTCTGGTTTCGCCGTTCAAATCGCTCCTTGAAAGTTCGAGCGAGTTATCCTCGTACTCCTCTATGCACTCTTCGTCGAAAAGCTTTAAAAACTCGTCGACTTTGTCAATGTCGAGCTTGCAGTCCTTAGTGCGGAAGTGCATGGGAATGACGATATCCGGCATAATTCTGTCAACGTATTCTTTTGCCATTTCCGCGTCAATGGTATACGTTCCGCCAACGGGAATCAAAAGCACGTTCACGGGCAACACCGTTTCGATTAAATCGGGCGAGCAGGCCTCGCCGAGGTCGCCGAGGTGGCAAACGTCGATACCGTCCATACGGAACTTGAAAATGACGTTTTCGCCGCGCGTTTTGCCGCGGTTTGCGTCGTGAAAGCTTTTAACCGCGTCGATATCTACGCCGGGCAGGCTGTAACTGTTTTCCGTTTCGATAACCACGGGGTTGCCGCCGACGTTTTCAACTGCGCAGTGGTCGTAATGCCTGTGCGAAACCGTAACGGCGTCCGCTGCTACCTTAGGCATTTTGAAACCGACTTCCGACGAGTACGGGTCGCAGACGACCGAAGTACCGGTGCTTTCCGTCAATTTGAAACACGAGTGTCCGAGATATTCTATCTTCATTTTTTCTCCTGAATAACTTCTGCGGAAAGGTCAAGCTTTGAGCGCTCGCCGCCGCATAAATAATCGAGTGATAATTTTATATTCAAACCGCTCTTTGTAAGCGCGATTTTGTTTGTGTAAACGGGCAGCTCGCCCGTGTAACCGCCGTCATAAAATTTGCATACGGTTTCCTTGCCCTCGGCAAAAAGCATTTCCGCAGAGAACGCGCCCTTACGCTTCTGCGTTACCGTTTGACCGTCAAAGCTAAGTTCGCATTTATCGCCGTTAAGCTCGTATAAAAGCCAAAAGCCGTTTAAAGTAAATTCAATTTCTCCGTCCGACTTGTATTCGCCGCCGCGGTCGTTTCCGCCGAAAATTTTAATCAGGCACTTCATAAAACCGTAATTTTGATGTCACCGTTTTCTTTAACGGTTTTGCTTTCTTCGAAAATCGTTCTGCCGTTTTTGAGCAGCGCTTCAAGCTCAGCCTTATCGCCAAGCTCCACCGCCGATTTTATTTCTTCGAGAGAGTTTATTACCGAGCTCAGCTTTTCGCAAACGTTACGTTTGTTTTTAAGATACAGCGACGCCCAGACCGTTTCGTCAACGCCGGCAATTCTCGTCATATCCTGAAAGCTTCCGCCCGTAAAGCCGAGGCAGCAGTCGATTTCCCTGTCCTTGACGTACGCGTTGGAAACTATGTGTGCAAGCTGCGAGGTATAAGCGATTTTTCTGTCGTGAACTTCCGCCGAGCACTCCACTACGCGCCCGAAACCCATCTCTTTTGCGAGCTTTTTTATAAGTTGCACCGCGGATATGTCGGACTTTCGGGTATTTGTGATAATCAGGCTGGCGTTATCGAACAAGTCCGCGCAGGCGTTTTCCACGCCGGAAACTTCCTTGCCGGCCATGGGGTGAGTGCCCACGAATTTAAAGTTACGGGGTTTACTGTACACCTCGTCCTCTATCCATTTTTTTACGCCGCAGATATCGGAAACGATTGAGCCGTCCTTGAACTCAGTTGAATTAATAAACTCCGCGCAGGCCTCGGGAGGCAGGCAGACGAAGGTTAAATCGAAGCCGTCGAACTCCTCCGCTACACCGTCGATTATTCCGTTATTTAAGGCATATGTGAGGGGCTTTTGCGAACGGTTAGCGCCGAATACCGTGTATCCGGCACGCTTTAAAGCCATACAGACCGAGCCGCCTATAAGCCCGAGTCCGACCACGCAGATTTTCATAATCGGTTCCGTAAAAAAGCTTATTTTAAATTATTATAACACATATCGACTTTTTATACAATTATTTTACAATAAAATAAACTATGAATTTTTGAGTCCGGAATTTGGGTAAATTTGTTAATTTTATTGACATTCGTAAAAGGATAAATTATAATAATTAGGTAAAAAAATATTTAATTTAAGGAGCAACAAACAATGAACAAGATGTCCGTTAAGGAACTCAAAAATTTAAAAGGCAAAAAGGTGCTTGTGCGCTGCGATTTTAACGTGCCTATGAAGGACGGCGTTATTACCGACGAAAACAGAATTCAGGGCGCGCTGCCTACCATTAAATATCTGCTTGACGCAGGCGCTAAGGTTACGCTTTGCTCGCATATGGGCAAGCCACACTCCATCTACTCCGCAGAAGTCAAGCTGAACAAAAAAGACCAGAAGAAGGTTGACGCTGGCGAAACCACCAAGGAAGCTATTATCGAGAAAGCTAAAAAGGACGAACCTAAAAAGCTTACTCTTGCTCCCGTTGCTAAAAGACTTAACGAGTTGCTCGGCGGAAAGGTTACGTTTGCAACCGACGTTATCGGCAAGGACGCAAAAGCAAAGCGCGACGCTTTGAAAAACGGCGAGGCTGTTTTGCTTGAAAACCTGCGCTTCCACTGGGAAGAGGAAAAGAAAGACGAGGGCTTCTGCAAAGAGCTTGCATACGACGCGGAAATCTACGTTAACGACGCGTTCGGTACGGCTCACCGCTCCCACGCTTCCACCGCCGCTATCGTTGAGTATGGCATTATAAAGACTGCGGTTTGCGGCTTCCTTATCGAAAAAGAGCTTGAAGTTATGGCTGATACCCTTGAAAATCCCAAGCGCCCGTTCGTTGCAATCCTTGGCGGCGCAAAGGTTGCCGATAAGCTCAACGTAATTTCCAACCTTTTGGAAAAGTGCGATACGCTTATTATCGGCGGCGGTATGGCTTACACCTTCCTTAAAGCTAAGGGTTACGAAGTAGGTACTTCGCTTTTGGACGAGGAAAAAATCGAGTACTGCAAGGAAATGATGGCAAAAGCCGAAAAGGCCGGCAAAGAGTTGCTCCTGCCCATCGATACCGTTGTTACCACTCACTTCCCCGAACCCATCGACGCGGCAATCGAAACCGAAACCGTGCCTTCCGACAAAATCCCGGCAGATAAAATGGGTATGGATATCGGCGAAAAGACCAGAAAGCTTTACGCGGACAAAATCGCTTCGGCAAAATCTGTTATATGGAACGGACCTATGGGCGTGTTCGAGAACCCCACTCTTGCAAAGGGAACTATTGCGGTTGCTCAGGGCTTAGCGGACGTTTACGGCAAGTGCACCACCATTATCGGCGGCGGCGACAGCGCAGCGGCAATTCAGCAGCTCGGCTTTGCGGATAAGGTTACGCACATTTCTACCGGCGGCGGCGCTTCCCTTGAACTTTTCGAAGGCAAAGTTCTTCCCGGTATCGCTTGTCTTAACAACAAATAATTATAAATATCAAAGGGCGCGGACTTTTGTCCGCGCCCTTTTAATTTTATTTCTTTTCCCAGCTTGAAAAAGGTCTTGCTCCGTAATAGTCGTTTGCATAGTTCACAACTCCGCCGGGATGCAGCCAGCCTATCGTGCGGCTGTCGGAAACCAAACAAATACTGTTGCCTATCATTTTAAACCCGGTACGGCTTCCCGTGCCTGATTTAAGTATTTCGTTATATCCGTTTACATAGTAACTATCGCCGTAACCCGAGCCGTATAAATACGTGGTATTCGTAGTCGGTTGCGGCGTGGCAGAGCTTGACGAGCCGTAGCTTGAACCGCTTGAAGACGCCGACGGCGACCCGCCCCATAATTTTAATGCCATTCTCGCACCGCTTGCTTTTTGCTCGGGAGTAAGCACATTTTCCCATTCGTAACTACTTATCAAAGCGTTAGAGTATTTAATTCTGAAAGCGGAAAGTATAACACTTCTCTTTTTCTCCTTAACTCCGCAAATGAGGCAAGCCGCTAAGCATACGACGAAAAACCAAAGCCCGGCTCCGAAAGCGACGTAGTTTGAAGGCGCATTTGAAGCTTCGGAAAACTTTTCCGCGCCGCGGCCGTTTAAAATTGCTATAAGCGAAATTATTGCAAGCACAAGCATACAAACGCCTACAACCGCTGCCGCAATTATTATGATTAAATTAACGGGTTTTTCGTTAGCTTTAAACTTTGTATAGTCGGCTTTTAACTCGGATAATTCTTCTGCGGTAAGCTCCTGTACGCTCGTTTTATCGTATAACCTTTTTTCACTCATAAAGTCTACCTCTCTTGAAAAAAATATTATCATAATAAATAAACGCTGTCAACGCCTAATTCGTTGCATTTGCTTGCAAAATGTGTTAAAATACAACCATAAAATTTAAGGAGTATTTTACTATGGCTAGAAAACCTTTCATTGCCGGCAACTGGAAAATGAATATGACCGCGGAAAGCGGCAAGGAACTTATCACTCAGTTAAAACCCTTAGTCAAGGAAGCTAAGTGCAACATAGCGCTCTGCGTTCCGGCTATCTTGATACCCACTATGGTAAAGGCTGCAAAGGGTTCTAAAATTAAAATCGGCGCACAGAATATTCACTGGGCGGCTTCGGGCGCGTACACGGGCGAGATTTCCGCAGATATGCTCAAAGAGTACGGCGTTAAATACGCAATAGTAGGTCACAGCGAAAGAAGACAGTACTTCGGCGAGACCGACGAAAGCGTAAATAAACGCACTCTTGCGGCACTTGCAAACGAGATTACCCCCATAGTATGCGTCGGTGAAACGCTTGAAGAGCGCGAAAACGGCGAAACGGAAAAAGTGCTTTTAAAGCAGCTTACCGAAGGTCTTAAAGGCGTTGAAGACATAACCAAAGTTGTTATAGCTTACGAACCCGTTTGGGCTATCGGCACGGGCAAAACCGCAACCGACGAGCAGGCTCAGGAAACTATTGCGTACATCCGCAAAAAGCTTTGCAAGCTGTTCGATACGAGAAGCGCAAAGAAAGTTATTATTCAGTACGGCGGAAGCATGAACGCCGGCAACTGCAAGGGTCTTATGGCTCAGCCCGATATCGACGGCGGTCTTATAGGCGGAGCTTCGTTGAAGCTTGATTTCGCAACTATCGTAAACTACGATAAATAATTTTAAATTACAAAAGCCTCTGCGGTTGCAGAGGCTTTTTTGTTGTCGTCAATAATTATGCGGCTTTACCCGAAACCAACTTTTCGGCACGGGCGCGGAGTTCCGCAGTTTTTTCGTTTAATTCCTTAATCTTTGCAGGGTAAACGGCTTTATAATCGGCAAGTTCTTTTTCGTATTCCTTTTTATATTTGGATTTTTTGCTTGCGCGTACAATCGTATAAATAACGCCTGGGATAATCCAAAAACAATAACACATAAATCCGAGAGCAACAACGACTACGCCATCGGGTTGTGGCGTTTTTAAAACGGGCTTGCAGTTTTTATAATTTTTGACGGTGTCCTTTAAGACGGTATACTCCCTCTCTATTTGCGATACCTCGTCATACCACTGTGCATCCTTTTCCCTCGTGAACGTAATTTTGTTGAACGTGGAATAGTGCTTCGTGCTGCTGCCGGTAATTATATCGTGCGTTTGCCCTTCGTACTCCTGACAGCGCTGGTTGCCGACGACTTCCCATCCGAAGCTTTCGTATTCGCCGATAGTGTCGTTTACTATATCGTCGTCTGGATAAACTTGCACGGTTTTTGTTTCTTTCATATACTCTTCCTCCATTGTTTTATTTATTCTGCTGAATAAATTCAATTTGTTTGTTTAATTATTATATTAGAATTATAGTTCTAAGTCAAGCATTTTCAGAAATATAGTTCTAAAATTTTTGTAATGGAATTCGGTAACAGACTTAAAGATTTATTGAAGGATAAAAATATTTCGCAGGAAACGTTGGCAAAGCATATCGGGGTTTCGCAGCGCGCGGTTTCGAAATGGATTAATCACCAGTCAGAACCGACCGAAAGCGCCATAGTTAACTGCGCTAAATTTTTTGAGGTTTCCGCGGATTTTATTTTGGGCCTAAGCGACACATAAGCTTGCCAATTTCAGTTTTAAATAGTATAATAAAAATAAAAAAATCCAGGTAAAAAGATATGGCAAAGAAAACACCTTACGCATTAATTATTATGGACGGCTACGGTTTGGCACCGGCCGGCGAAGGCAACGCGGTAACGCTGAACGGCAGCAAAAACGTAAACGCGTTAATTAAAGAATACCCCTCCTCCTCTACCCTGGGAGCCAGCGGACTTTCGGTAGGGCTTCCCGACGGGCAGATGGGCAACAGCGAAGTCGGACACCTGAATATGGGCGCCGGCAGAATCGTATATCAGGACTTGACCAAGATAACCAAAGCTATCGTGGACGGCGACTTTTTTGAAAACCCGGCGCTTATCAAAGCTATGGACGGTGCGAAAAAAGGCGGCAAAAAACTGCATCTTTACGGGCTTTTGTCCGACGGCGGAGTTCACAGCCATATAACTCACGTTTACGCGCTTTTGAAAATGGCTAAACAGCGCGGACTGAAAGAAGTTTACGTTCACTGCTTTATGGACGGCAGAGACGTTTCCCCCACTTCCGGCGCAGGATTTATACGCGACTTGCAGACCGAAATGAAGAATATCGGCATCGGCAAAATAGCTTCCGTTTGCGGAAGATACTACGCAATGGACCGCGACAACAACTGGGACAGAATTGAAAAGGCTTACGATATGCTTACCCTCGGCGAGGGCGAAAAATGCACCGACCCCGTTAAAGCCGTTGAGGAAAGTTACAAACAAGGCGTAACCGACGAGTTTATAAAGCCTATCAAAGTTACGCATTGCGGAAAGCCCGTAGGTATCCTGGAAAAGGGCGACAGCGTAATTTGCTTTAACTTCCGTCCCGACCGCGCAAGGCAGATAACACGTGCGGTATCTCAGGAAAACTTTGTCGTTCCCAAGGGCGAAGCGTTCGAGCGCAAAACGGGCTATCTGAACCCCACCTACGTTTGCTTTACCGTTTACGACGCGGAGTTCAAGGGCTTGGATATCGCGTTCCCCAAGACCTCGCTTGACAATACTCTCGGCGAGTACCTTGCAAAAATCGGCAAAACTCAGCTCAGAATTGCGGAAACCGAGAAATACGCGCACGTAACGTTCTTCTTTAACGGCGGCGTTGAAGCTCCCAACGAGGGCGAACAGCGCGACCTTATCCCCTCCCCCAAGGTTGCAACTTACGATTTGCAACCGGAAATGAGCGCGTACCTTGTAACCGATAAAGTTCTGGAAGAGCTTGACAGCGGTAAGTTCGACGTAATGATTTTGAACTTTGCCAACTGCGACATGGTAGGACATACGGGAGTTATCCCTGCGGCGGTCAAGGCGGTAGGCACGGTTGACGAGTGCGTCAAAAAGGTTACCGATAAAATTCTTGAAATGGGCGGCGCGGCTATCGTTACCGCGGACCACGGCAACGCCGACAGGCTGTTATCCGAGGACGGCTCGCCGTTCACGGCGCACACCACTAACCCCGTGCCCGTTGTACTCGTTTCGGAAAAGTTCAAGGGTGCAAAGCTTCGCGACGACGGAATTTTAGCCGACCTTGCTCCTACACTGTTACAGGTTATGGGCGTTGATATCCCTAAGGAAATGACCGGCAAAAGCTTAATTAAATAAATAATTCGCGCGGCAGACTTTAAAGTCTGCCGCGCTTTTTTATTGCCTAATTTTTTAATTTGCAATATAATATAAATGAAATGCTAATTCGCGATAAGGAAAGATTTTTTACAAAACCTTGGGTTGTGTGCATATGCGCAATCTTTTGCTGCCTTTTATGGGGCAGCGCCTTTCCGTGCGTAAAAATAGGCTACAAGCTGTTTGAAATAGACAGCGAAAGCGTACCCTCGCTTATGCTGTTTGCCGGAACGCGGTTTACCCTTGCCGGGGTGTTCGTAATTGCTTTCGGTTCGGCTACCAAACGCAGGTTTTTACTGCCTAGACCCCGTAATATATGGCGAATACTGCTTGTCGCACTGTTCCAGACGATTTTGCAGTACACCTTTTTCTACGTGGGCGTTGCGCATACCTTCGGGGTTAAAGCTTCCATTTTAAACGGCCTCGGGGTGTTCTTTACTATAATTTCCGCCTGCTTTATTTTCCGCACGGAAAAGTTCAATTTAATAAAGCTTGCAGGCTGTATTCTCGGCTTCGGCGGCATTGTACTTTTGAACCTCGGCGGAGATTTTTCCTTTGAGTTTACATTGCTCGGCGAGGGCTTCGTAATATTTTCGGGGTTGTCGTCCGCGGTTGCGGCGGGGCTTGTAAAAGTTTTCTCAAAGCACGAGGACACCACTGCCCTTTGCGGATATCAGTTTTTTATCGGCGGAATAATTTTGGTAATTATAGGTTTAAGCTTCGGCGGAAGAATACCGCACTTCGGCGTAGGCGGAGCGTTTATGCTTATTTACCTTGCCTTTCTTTCGGCTTGCGCGTTTACGCTTCAAGGCTTTTTATTGAAGTACAACCCCGTTTCCAAGGTTGCCGTTTTCAAGAGCACGAATCCGCTTTTCGGCGCGGTGTTCTCGGCGATAATCCTTGGCGAAAGTGAACAGCTTTTAAGCGTATTTACCCTTGTTGCGCTGGTTTTGGTTTGCGCCGGCATATTCGTTATCAATAAATTCGGAGAAAGAAAACGCGCAATTCCGCCTACGCAAGAAAATTCGCAATAAATTTTTAAAAATACCGCATTTTTGTTTGTAAAAGCTGATAATCTGTGCTATAATTTTTCAGTAAATTAGATTTTGAGGTTTTAATTATGATTACCGCATTATTAGCAGACGGTATGAACAACGGTCAATACGTTGCTTACTGGGTTTTATGTATAACCTGCCTTGTTCTTATTTTTCTTGCGGCGCTTATCACTATAATAGTTGTGCTCGTTCAAAAGAGCAATTCCGACGGCATTCAGGGCATTACCGCTTCAAGCGAGACTTTCTTCGGCAAAAACAAAGGACGTTCGATGGAAAGCAAACTTAAAAAATGGTCCTGGATACTGCTTGGGGTTATAGCGGTTCTTGCCATTGTGGTGTATATAGTTCAACTTATCGCACCGTAATTTAAGAAATTTACACAAGCGGCTTATGGAAAGCCGCTTTTATTTTACATAGTATGAGATACAATAAAAAATTCAGGAGCACGCAAACGTTTTCCGGCACGGTTCAGGGCAGCGACAAGGGCTTTGTGTTCGTTATCCCCGACGATAAAGAAAGGTTTAAAAAGGACTTTTTCGTGCCGCGCCGCGCTTCTCTCGGCGCGTACGACGGCGACAAGGTTTTGTTTGCGCCCGTTAAAGGCACAATTGACGAAGCCGAAATTATTAAAATTACAG